>NZ_BAAGTD010000049.1:0-71075 GCF_054782095.1 Streptomyces capparidis
CGGGCGGTGCGGGCGGGCGCGCGGTCCGGCGCGGCACGGGGCGCGGCGCCGGACCCGGAGGTCGGGCTCGCCGCGGCGCGCCGGGCCCTGCGCCTCACCCCCGGCCCCGGCGCCTTCACCCCCGTCACCGAGCCGCCGCACGTGGCGGCCCTGACCCCGGTGGCCAACATCGCCGTGGGCGAGGACACCCCCTGGGGCCTGGCCGCCGAGCTGGACCGGCTGCTGCCCGGCACCACCGTGGGCACCCTGCGCGCCGCCGACGCCGCTCCCGGCGCGCTGCCCGGCGCCGTCGCGAACGTGCTCGACGAGGCCGGGGACCGTAGGATCGTCGTGGCGGTGCGCGACGTGCACCGGCACCCCTGGATGGCCTCCGCGCTGGCCGCGCTGGTGGCCGCCCGGCCCGACGCCGTCGTCGTCGAGATGGGCGTGCCGCAGGCCCCGCCGGCCGGAGCCCTGCACATCGCCACCCACGGCGCCGCCCGGGTGTGCGGCCGTGCCGCGGCCGAGGTCATCGTGGGCCTGCGCTGACGCGCCGCCGCCCGCGCCGCCCGACGACCGGACCGCCGCGCCGCCCGCGCCCGCGCCGCCCGCCGTGCCGTCCGACAGCGCTGTCCGAACCACCGGTCCCACCCGAACCACCGCCCGCCCTGGAGGCCCCAGCATGACCGCCGACCGCCCGACCCCCTCCGCTCCCGGCCGGATCATGGCCGGGGAGATGGCCGAGCAGCCCGCGGTCCTGCGCCGCGTCCTCGACGAGGGCGCCCCGCGGATCCGCGAGACCGCCGCCGCCATCGCCGCCCGCGGCCCCCGGTTCTTCCTGCTCACCGCGCGCGGCACCTCCGACAACGCCGCGCTGTACGCCAAGTACCTGATCGAGGTGCTGCTCGGCAGGCCCGCGGGCCTCACCTCGATGTCCACCACCACCGCCTACGGCGCGCGGCCCGACCTCACCGACTGCCTGGTGATCACCGTCAGCCAGTCCGGCGGCTCACCCGACCTGGTCGCCTCCACCGAGGCGGCCCGGCGCGCCGGGGCGATCACCCTCGCCGTCACCAACAACCCCGGCTCCCCGCTCGCCGAGGTCTCCGAGTACCACATCGACGTCCTGGCCGGGCCGGAGAAGGCGCTGCCCGCCACCAAGACCTACACCGCGGAGCTGCTGGCGCTGTACCTGTTCGTCGAGGGCCTGCGCGGCGGCGACGGCGGTGCCGCGGGGCCCCTGCCCGACCTGGCCGCCGGCGTGCTGGAGCGCACCGACGAGGTCAGGGAGCTGGCCCAGCGCTACCGGTTCGCCCAGCGGCTGGTGATCACCTCGCGCGGCTACGGCTACCCCACGGCCCGCGAGGCGGCGCTGAAGCTGATGGAGACCTCCTACATACCGGCGAGCCCGTTCTCCGGCGCGGACCTGCTGCACGGGCCGCTGGCCATGGTGGACAACGTCTCCCCGGTCATCGCGATCGTCCCCGACGGGCGGGCCGGCGAGGCCCTCCAGCCGGTGCTCGACCGGCTGCGGGGGCGGGGCGCGGACCTGGTCGTCATCGGGCAGCGGCCCCAGGTGGAGGCGGCCAGCGCCGGGTTCGTGCTGCCGTCGGGCGTCGCGGAGGAGGTGCAGCCGGTGCTGGAGATCCTCCCGCTCCAGCGGCTCGCCTACGAGGTGACGGTGGCCAGGGGGCAGGACCCGGACGCGCCGCGGGCGCTGGCGAAGGTGACGGAGACGCGCTGAGGCGGAGAGCCGGGCGCGCGGCTCACTTCGGGCCGCGGCGCCGGTTCGGGACCCTCAACCCGGCCGGCACCGCAGCCCTCCGCTGATGCCGGTCACCGCCGCGTCCCGGGGTGTGCGGACCCCGCCGACGCGCGTACGACCGGCTCGTAAGGCGGACCGCGCGGTCAGGGCAGAAGGCGCGTTCCGCCTCGTCCACCCCCTGTGCGGTCGGGAGTGGAAGTCGAGGCCGCCGTCCATTGTGGACTAGACCAATGATTCTGTCCAGGAGTTCCACCGGGAGTTCCACCGGATCCGGTGAAGACGCGATCTGGGGGTACGCTCCGCTACGTGCCCTCCATGAACGACCTCGTACGGCAGCACACCGCGCTCGGCGCCTCCGACCTGGAGTGGCTGCACCTTCTCGTCTCGGAGTGGCAGTTGCTCTCCGACCTGTCCTTCGCCGATCTCGTGCTGTGGGTGCCCACCCGCGACGGCACCCGCTACGTCTCCGTGGCCCAGATGCGGCCCAACACCGGCCCCACCTCCTACCTGAACGACATGGTGGGCCACATGGTTCCCCGCGGCCGCCGCCCGCTGCTCGACGCGGCCCTGGACGAGGGGCGGATCGTCCGCGAGGGCGACCCGGAGTGGCGGGAGGAGGTGCCGGTGCGGGTGGAGTCCATCCCCGTGCGCCGCGAGGGCCGGGTGCTCGGCGTGATCGCCCGCAACACCAACCTGCTCACCGTGCGCACCCCGAGCCGCCTGGAGCTCACCTATCTCCAGAGCGCCTCCGACCTGGCGCAGATGATCGCCGCCGGAACGTTTCCCTTCTCCGACGAGCAGGTCGACATGGACGCCTCGCCGCGGGTCGGCGACGGCCTGATGCGGCTCGACGCCGAGGGCGTCGTCCAGTACGCCAGCCCCAACGCGCTGTCCGCCTACCACCGCCTCGGCCTCGCCGCCGACCTGGTGGGTCTGCACCTGGGCCGCACCACGGCCGCGCTCGCGCCGTCCCGGGGCCCGGTGGACGAGGCGCTGGTGAAGCTGGCCAGCGGGTGGGCCCCGCGTGAGGCGGAGGTGGAGGGCCCGGACTGCGTGATCCAGTTGCGCACCATCCCGCTCAAGCCCAAGGGCGAGCGGATCGGCTCGCTGGTGCTGTGCCGGGACGTCACCGAGCTGCGCCGCCGCGAGCGCGAACTGATCACCAAGGACGCCACCATCCGGGAGATCCACCACCGGGTGAAGAACAACCTCCAGACCGTGGCCGCGCTGCTGCGCCTCCAGGCCAGGCGGATGGACTCAGCGCCGGCCCGCTCGGCGCTGGAGGAGGCGGTGCGCCGGGTCGGCTCCATCGCCATCGTCCACGAGACGCTCTCCCAGACGCTGGACGAGCGGGTGGACTTCGACGCCATAGCCGACCGGGTGCTCGCGATGGTCACCGAGCTGTCGCCGGGTCTTGTGGAGGGCCGCAGGACGGGCCGGTTCGGCATACTCGCGGCCGAGGTGGCCACCCCGCTGTCCATGGTCCTCACCGAGCTGCTCCAGAACGCGCTGGAGCACGGCTTCGGAGCGGGGGAGCGGGGCGCCCTGGAGGTCGGCGCGGTGCGCAGCCGGGAGGCGTCGCGGGCCGGTGACGGGCCGGGGCACGGCAACCGCGGCGACCGGGAGGCCCCGCGGGACCGGCTGCTGATCACCATCACCGACGACGGGCGCGGCATACCGGCGGACTTCGACCCGCAGACGTCGGGCAACCTGGGACTCCAGATCGTGCGCACCCTCGTCGTCGGCGAACTCGGCGGCCGCTTCGACATGAAGCCGGGGCCGGAGGGGGGCACACGGGTGCTGCTCGACCTGTGGATCGACGGGACCTGAGCCGGCGTCAGGGGGCGGGGGAGCGGGGTTGCTCCACGGGCCGCGGGCCCTGACCCCGCCCCGGCCCCGGGCACGCGAAAGCCCCGGCCGCGGGGAACGGTCGGGGCTTCTCACGCCGTTGCGTGGTGCGGGTTGCGCTGCTGGCTCGGGGGTGGGCCGTACCCGGTGGGCTGGGCCCTGGGCAAGCGCTGCGGGGGGTTCGTCAGGCGCTGTTGCTGCGCGCCCGGTTGCGGGCGGCGCGGCGCTTCATGGCGCGGCGCTCGTCCTCGCTCAGGCCACCCCACACACCGGCGTCCTGTCCGGTCTCCAGCGCCCACTGAAGGCACTGGTCCATGACCGGGCAGCGCCGGCAGACAGCCTTGGCTTCCTCGATCTGCAGCAGCGCAGGACCAGTGTTGCCGATGGGGAAGAAAAGCTCGGGGTCTTCCTCGCGGCACACAGCGCGGTGGCGCCAGTCCATAGCTGCTCCGTCTCCTCCTGTCGGCGGGATGGCCCCGCTGACACTGCTTGTGAATGTGAACGCTTTCACGAATCCCCTCACAAGAGAAGGGCCGACAGACGGGCTGTTCCCGCTGTGGTCCCGCAAGGGTGAGAGTGGATTCTGGCTTGTCGGGGCCCTTCGGAGGGGGCCGTCCCGATCGCCATGTAGAGCCTCGCAAACCTCGGGCCCGGATACAACCCCTTCCGGGAAGGTTTTTTTGATTCATTGGTGTCGTCTAGCTCACACCCCTACTTCCATGGGGTGGAAACCAGCCTGTGCGTTCGAGAAAAAGGGCTTTGCGGCCTTCTACTCACACAATCACACGCAGTGCTCGCCGAACACCTGTGAACGTGATGTTACTGCGGAGGCCCAGGTGATCGCCGTCCACCTGGAACGGCAGGGGCGTGTCCGTGGTGAGGGAGAACTCGGCGACGTCGTGGCGCGTCACCACGTGCTTGCCGCGCGGCCCGCGCGCCGACGACGACAGCAGTTGTGAACCGTACCGGAGCACGGCCGCCGGTGTCAGGCGGGTGAGCGCCATCAGGTCGAGGTCCGCGTCGAACGAGGCGTCAGGAGTGGCCCACACCGGGCGGTTGCCCAGATACGTCCACGGCGCGGTGTTGGCGACGATGGCCACCACCAGACCGGGCACCGGGTCCTCGCCCGGCTGCTCCAGGGTGATCCGGCCTTCCTTGCGGTGCGGGTCGCCCAGGTACTGCCGCACCACCTGGCGCACGTACAGCGGGTGCGTGGAGCGCTTGCCCTCGGCGCGGCGCCCCTCCACGCGGCCCACCACCCCGGCGTCGAAGCCGAGCCCGGCGCAGAAGGTGAACCACCGCGGCGGCACCGTCTCGTCGCGGGTGCCCGGGGTGCCGGTGGCCAGGCCCAGGCCCACGCTGCGGTCGCTGCCGGTGCGCAGCGCGTCCAGCAGCGCGCCGGTGGCCTCCACCGCGTCGTTGGGCAGGCCCAGGTTGCGCGCGAAGACGTTGGTGCTGCCGCCCGGCACCACGGCGAGCTTCGGCAGACCGGGGGCGGGGCCGTTGTGCAGCAGGCCGTTGACGACCTCGTTGACCGTGCCGTCGCCGCCGAGGGCGACCACCAGCTCCACGTCCGAGGACTCCGCCGCCCTGCGGCCGAGGTCGCGGGCGTGGCCGCGGTACTCGGTGGCCGCCACCTCCAGCTTCAGATCGCTGGCGAGCGCGTGGATCAGCACGTCACGGGTGCGCGCGCTGGTGGTGGTGGCTGCCGGGTTGACCACGAGAAGAGCGCGCATGGCGCCCAAGAGTACTGTGCTCCGCCGGGCCGCGGCGCACAGGTCCCAGGCGGGGCCGTTGCGCGGCGGCGCCCGGCGGGTTCTACGCTTCAGGGGTGAGCGCTAAGACCCCCCCGAAGCGAAACGGCCGCGGCCGGGACGGCCGGCCGAAGGGCCGCCCGGCCGAGGAGCCCGCCCGCAGGACGGACGGCGCCGGGCGCCCGTGGACGGTCGTGGTGGCCGCCGTGGTGGCGGCCGTCGAGGGCCTGGTGCTGGCCGCCTGGGGGCTGTACACGATCGTCGCCGGCCTCCTCGGCGACCCGGACGACCCGGCGCGCGCCGAGTTCGGCGGGCTGGTCGTGCTGTGCCTGGCGCTGATGCCGCTGGCGGCGGCGCGCGGCCTGTTCCTGACCCGCTCCTGGAGCCGGGGCCCGGTGCTGGTGCTGCAACTGCTGGCGCTGCCGGTGGCCTGGTCGATGGTGCAGAACGGCGGCGGGATGATCGCCGCCGGGGTGGCCCTGGGCGTCGCCGCGCTGGTCGGGGCGTTCACCCTCGTTCACCCGGCGACCACCGAGGCCCTCCAGAGCGAGCCGGGCGAGGGCCGGCCGGGCTGAGACGCCGCCCGGCCGCGGCCTGCGCCCGGCCGGCTACTCCTCGACCAGCAGCCGCTCGCGCAACTGGGCCAGGGTGCGGGCCAGCAGCCGCGAGACGTGCATCTGCGAGATGCCGACCTCCTGGGCGATCTGCGACTGCGTCATGTTCCCGAAGAACCGCAGCAGCAGGATCTTCTTCTCCCGCGGCGGCAACTGCTCCAGCAGCGGCTTGAGCGACTCCCGGTACTCCACGCCCTCCAGCGCGTCGTCCTCCGCGCCGAGGGTGTCGGCGACGGCGGGCGACTCGTCGTCCGCGTCCGGCACGTCGAGCGACAGGGTGCTGTAGGCGTTCGCCGACTCCAGGCCCTCCAGCACCTCCTCCTCGGAGATGCCCGGGTGCTCGGCGAGCTCGTGCACCGTCGGGGCGCGGCCGTGCCGCTGCGACAGCTCGCTGGTGGCCGAGGTGAGCGACAGGCGCAGCTCCTGGAGGCGCCGGGGCACCCGCACCGCCCAGCCCTTGTCCCGGAAGTGGCGCTTGATCTCGCCGACCACGGTCGGGGTGGCGTAGGTGGAGAACTCCACGCCGCGCGCCGGGTCGAACCGGTCCACCGACTTGATCAGGCCGATCGTGGCGACCTGGGTGAGGTCGTCCAGTGGCTCGCCGCGGTTGCGGAAGCGGCGGGCCAGGTGCTCCACCAGCGGCAGGTGCATGCGCACCAGCCGGTTGCGCAGCTCGGCGCGCTCGGGCGAGCCGTCCGGCAGCGTGGCCAACTGCTCGAACAGCGCACGGGCTCCGCTGCGGTCGGTCGGGTCGTGGTGGTCCATCGGCTCCGCCCCCGTGGTCCTGCGGTCCGGGGCCGCTCCCGGGGCGTCCGCCTCCGGGTCCGGCCGGCCCGGGCGCACCGGCTGCTCGGCGGGGACGCGGTCGCGGCCCCGCGGCGCGGCGGTGCCCCGCCGGCCGCCGTGCCCGGCCGCCCCCGCCTGGGAGGGGAGACGCGGCTCCGGCTCGCCGGTCGCGACGCGCTCCGCGCTCCGTTCCGATTCGCTCACGGCGCTCCCCCATTCCCTTCGGGACGAACCGGCGCCCGGCCGAGGGGCGCCGAGGCCGGACGCGAAACCGCCTCACGGCACCGGGCCGCCCGTGGCGCGCGGGCCGCGGAACCCCGCGGCGGGCGCCCGAGGGGGCCGGTGGTCGTGGCGGTGGTGGTCATGGCGGTCTTCCTCACGACTGCCCGGGGCCCGCACCGCGCTTCTTGTGCAGGCTGATGCTGACGGTACGGTCCTCGGCCACGCTGGAGTCCACCTCGCCGGCCAGTGCGGACAGCACCGTCCAGGCGAAGGTCTCGCGCTCGGGGGCGCGGCCGTCGGTGGTGGGGGCCGAGACGGTCACCCGGAGGGCGTCGCCGACGAGGCGGAAGACGCAGGACAGCACGCTGCCCGGCACCGCCTGCTGGAGCAGGATGGCGCACGCCTCGTCCACGGCGATCCGCAGGTCTTCGATCTCGTCGAGGGTGAAGTCCAAGCGGGCGGCGAGCCCGGCGGTCGCCGTGCGCAGTACCGACAGATAGGCCCCTGCCGCGGGCAGCCGGACTTCCACGAAGTCCTGCGTCCCGGGCTCGCCTGAGATCTGGGACACCCTCACCTCCAAGGTGACGCATGGTGGTTGTGCTGTTCCGCGACGGCTCCGCCGCTGGACGCGGCGGCCCGCCGTCGCTTACGGCCTGCGGTACGCCCCGATGCGCGACCGCCCGCAGACGCTATCGCGATCGGCAGCACGATGTCGCCCGGACGGAGCATGCTCCGCACCTGCGTCCTGTCACTCATGGTAAATCAATGAGTGCGCACAGTCACAGGGGTTGGGGCCCATCAATTCGAACGCGATGCCGCGAGCTCGCCCAGGGCGGCGCCGGAGAGCCGGAAGGTCGTCCACTCGGCCATGGGCTGGGCCCCCAGCGACTTGTAGAAGGCTATCGACGGCTCGTTCCAGTCCAGGACCGACCACTCGAACCGGTCGTACCCGCGCTCGGCGCAGATCCGGGCCAGCTCGGCCATCAGCGCCCTGCCGTGCCCGGCCCCGCGCGCCCGCGGACGCACGAACAGGTCCTCCAGGTACACGCCGTGGGTGCCCGTCCAGGTGGAGAAGTTGCGGAACCACAGCGCGAAGCCGACGGCCTCACCGGTCGCGTCGTCCTCCGCGACGAGGGCGAACGCCGCCGGGTGCGCGCCGAACAGCGCCGCGCGCAACTGCTCCTCGGTGGCACGGGCGCTGTCGGGCTCGCGCTCGTACTCGGCGAGCTCGCGGATCATCGCGTGGATCTCGGGGACGTCCGAGGCGGTGGCCGGTCGAATCATGCCGCCAGGGTACTAAGCCGCGGCGACACCCACACGGCCGCCGAGGACCGGCCGGCGGGCCGGCCGGTCCTCGGGGAAGGTGTGCCCGGCCCGGCCCGGGGGCCGCCCCGTCCGCCGTCAGTCCTCGCAGGGGGTGCCGCGCGGCAACTGGTAGCGGGCGCCTATGCGGTACTCGCCGGGGGCGCCGGCGTTCAGGCGCGTCCAGTCGCCGTCCGGCGCCAGGCAGCTTCCGGTGCCCTTCGCCTCGTCCTTGGGCAGGCCCAGCCAGGGCGAATACGGTATGCGCACCAGGACCGAGTCCGCGGAGGGCAGCTCGACGGTGATCTCGTCGGGCCCGGCCCGCTTGACCTTCGCCGGGGCCTCCACCAGCGGCTCCGCCTCGGTGAAGCGGAACAGGCGCCAGTTGTCGTCCTGCCACACCGGCTCCAGCCACGGCTGCCCGGCCCGGACCAGCTCCGCCTCCTCCTGCGCGTGCTTGTCCGGCGGCGCCTCGGGCAGCACCACGTAATGGACGGCCCAGCGGCGCAGCCACTCGCGGTAGGTCTCCGGGGTGAGCGTGCCGTCGTAGAACAGCGGGTGCCTGGCCATGTCGAGCTGCCGGTTCCACCCGCGCGCCAGGATCACGTGGGGCGCGAGGCCCGACGCCTCCCGGTGCGAGCGCTCCGGCACCACTTCCACACGCCCCCGGTACGCGCCCACGCGCTCCAGCTCCTCTATCAGCGGCGCGGTCCGCTGGTTCCACGAGGCGGCGGGCGTGGTCTCCACGATGTCCCGCGCGGGCTTGGCCACCGCCCACACCGCGGCCACCGCGAAGACCACGTATATGGCCATCACCTTGGGCCGGGTGGCCGCGGCGGCCAGCAGCACCACCCCGCCGAACAGCAGGGACAGCCGGTCCACGTTGGTGCCCACCGGCGAGGGGATCGCCCAGGCCAGCACCACGCCCACGGCGTACACCGCGGCGCCCACGCGGATGGTCTTCCACGACTTGGGCGCGAGCAGCGCCACGGCGACGGCGATGCCCGTCGGCAGGAACACCGAGATGAACGGCATCGGCTGCATGCCGCGGAAGGGGAAGAACAGGCTGGACACGCCCACCACGACCAGCGGGCCGACGGCCAGCGCGTACGCGGGCGGGCGCCGCTTGGTGAGGAACAGGGCGGCGGCGACGACCATCAGGAACAGGCCCGCCACCGGGCTGGAGAGCGTGGCCAGGGCGCCGAAGGACACCGCGCCCACCCCGCGCAGCGTCCGGGTGCCGCGGGAGGCGAACACGGCCACCACGGCGGCCAGCGCGAACATCACCCCGAGCGCGAAGGTCACGCGCCCGGACGCCGCGTTGCCCGCCAGGGCGCACGCCGCCCACAGCGCGGCGGGCCGCGGCCTGGCGACCTTGGCGCGCAGCAGGAGCAGCGCGACCAGACCCGCCGAGATCGTGCCCGCGAGCACCGCGACCGTGCGCACGCCGATCGCCGCCATGAGGTACGGCGAGATCACGCTGTAGTTGACCGTGTGCATACCGCCGTACCACGACAGGTTGTACGCGGAGTCGGGGTACTTGGAGACGAAGTCGGCCCAGGCGTCCTGGGCGGCCAGGTCACCGCCGCCGCTGGCCAGGAACAGCACCCACAGCAGGTGCAGCGCCGCGGCGAGCAGCATCGCGGCGGCGGCGGGGTGCCGGGGGTTCAGCCGGCGTCTCCATTGGCGCAGCCCGTGCCATCGCTGGAACCGCTCCCCGAGCGGGGCAGCGGGTCCCGGCTTCACCCCGGCGTCGCGCGCCGGCTCCCAAGTGGCCACTGCTGACGACTTCTCTTCCGGTAGCTGGTCGGTTTCGGAGCCCGGTCAGGGCGGCTTCTCCGTCGGTTTCCCCGGATCTCGCCGGCCTCCCGCCGGTTTCGCGCCGGTTTTCCGTCGGATTTCGTGGGGCCGCCCTCGGCAGGATACGAATCCGCGCACACAGCTCCGGTATGGCGAACGGCGCAACCGACGCTAGCACGGGCGTTCTTCCGACCGTCAAGCGGGTTTCCCCTGGCGTGGCGCGCCCGCGTGCGGCCCGTGCGGGGGCGCGCACGCCCCGTGATCACCGCGGTCCGGTCGAGTAACGCTAGGGGACGCGGTGGATCAGGCGGAACGCTGGGTAGTCGCTTATAGGGGCCTTTCCACCGCGGACCGGAAGGTGGGCGCGGCGGGCGGGCCCCGGGTACGGGGACAGACGCAACGGGCAGGCTGTGACGTGACAACGGGGGTTCCATCATGCGTGCTGCCAGGACGGAGCGGGCCTCGCCCGCCGGGGCCGGCGAGACGGACGGGGATCGGGCGGCGGACAGCCGAGTGCTGCGCCTGGACCGCGGGGCGAGCAGCGCCGCGGCGCGGGCGTTCGCCCGGCGCTGCCTGGCCGACTGGGGCGTGACCGAGGACTCGGCGCTCGGCCAGGACGCGGTGCTGGTCGTCAGCGAGCTGGTGACGAACGCGCTCATGCACGCCGACGCCGCCGAGGAGCTGCGCCTGGTGTGGCGGGCCCCGACGCTGGTGGTGGAGGTGCGGGACGTCGGCCGGGGGATGCCGCGCCCGCGCAGGGCCGGGACCGGCGAGCCGGGCGGCCGGGGGCTGGACATCGTCTCCAAGCTGGCGGAGCGGTGGCAGGTGAGCCTGGAGCCGCGGGGGCGCAAGACGGTGCGGGCGGAGCTGCGCCGCGCCGCCGCCGCGCCGGGCGTCGTGCACGAGCTGCGCGGCTCAGCGGGCTGACGGGCGCCCCGCGGCCCCGGAGGCGGCCGCGGGGGCGTCGACGAGGAGCCCCGGCCCGTCGGTGACGGACCGGGGCCGCTCCGCCCGCCCCCGGGTCCCACTGCCCCGGGCCCGCTGCCCGCGGGCCCGGGGAGGCGTTCAGCGCCCGCGCATCCGCCGGTAGCGGCGCACCAGGGCGCGGGTGGAGCTGTCCAGGGACGCGTCCACCTCGCCGCCGGGCACCAACTGCGGCTCGATGCGCTTGGCCAGCACCTTGCCGAGCTCCACACCCCACTGGTCGAAGGAGTTGATGTTCCACAGCGCGCCCTGGACGAACACCTTGTGCTCGTACAGCGCGATCAACTGGCCGAGCACGGCCGGGGTCAGCCGGGGCGCCAGGATGGTGGTGGTCGGGCGGTTGCCGGGGAAGGTCCGGTGCGGGACGAGCTCGGGGGCCACGCCCTCGGCCGCGACCTCCTGGGCGGTCTTGCCGAACGCCAGCGCCTGCCCCTGGGCGAACAGGTTCGCCATCAGCAGGTCGTGCTGCCCCCACGGGTCGGCCACCGGCTCGGCGAACCCGATGAGGTCGGCCGGGACCAGTTGGGTGCCCTGGTGCAGAAGCTGGAAGTAGGCGTGCTGGCCGTTGGTGCCGGGGGTGCCCCACACCACGGGGCCGGTGCGCACGGGCACCGGCCGGCCCTCCCGGTCCACTGACTTGCCGTTGGACTCCATGTCGAGCTGCTGGAGGTAGGCGGTGAACTTCGACAGGTAGTGGCTGTAGGGCAGCACCGCGTGGCTCTGCGCGTCGAAGAAGTCGCCGTACCACACGCCGAGCGCGCCGAGCAGCACCGGAAGGTTGGCCTCGGGCGGCGCGGTGCGGAAGTGCGTGTCCATGGTGTGGAAGCCGTCCAGCAGCTCCTGGAACCCCTCGGGCCCGATCGCCGTCATCAGGGACAGGCCGATCGCCGAGTCGAAGGAGTACCGGCCGCCCACCCAGTCCCAGAACTCGAACATGTTGGCCGTGTCGATGCCGAACTTGGCCACCTCGTCGGCGTTGGTGGACACGGCCACGAAGTGCCGGGCCACCGCGGACTCGTCCGCGCCGAGCCCGTCGAGCAGCCAGCGGCGGGCGCTGGAGGCGTTGCTGATCGTCTCGACCGTGGTGAAGGTCTTGGAGGAGACGACGAACAGGGTCTCGGCCGGGTCCAGGTTGTGCGTGGCCTCGTACAGGTCGGAGGCGTCCACGTTGGAGACGAAGCGGAAGTCCAGCGCCCGGTCGGTGTGGTCGCGCAGCGCCTCGTAGGCCATGGCGGGGCCGAGGTCGGAGCCGCCGATGCCGATGTTGACGACCGTGCGCACGCGCCTGCCGGTGTGCCCCGTCCACTCCCCGGAGCGCACCCGGCGCGCGAACGCGGCCATCCGGCCCAGCACCTCGTGCACCGCGGGCACCACGTCGCGCCCGTCCACCTCGATCACGTCGCCGGGCCGCGAGCGCAGCGCCACGTGCAGGACCGCGCGGTTCTCCGTGGTGTTGATCCGCTCGCCGCGGAACATCGCGTCGCGCAGCGGCAGCACGCCGCGGGCCTCGACGAGCGCGAGCAGCAGCCGCAGCGTCTCGTCCGTCACCAACTGCCGCGAGTAGTCGGCGTACAGGTCCCCGGCCTGGAGGGTGTAGCGCTCACCGCGCTCGGGGTCGGCGGCGAACAGGTCCCGCAGGTGGGTGTCGCCGAACGCCTCGCGGTGCTCGCGCAGCGCCTTCCACTGGGGCAGTGCGGTCAAGGGGGCGGGGGCTTCACTCATGGGGTGTCGCCTTTCTTCCGTCTGGTGCGTCAGCCGGTCGGGTGGTCTGGCCCGCCCGCCGCCGGACCGTGCCGTCCGGCCGCCGGGCGGGGGCCGGGAGCCCTCGGGCCCGCTTCCGGCGGGCGCCGGGTCGGGGCGTGCAGGCGAAGCGCCCGGTCCGCTTCAGCGGCCGGGCGCTCCGTTGCCGTGCCGCGTCACGGCCGGGCCGCCCCGCCGCCCCGTCCGCCGCTTCCACTGCGGCGGACGGGGCGGAACGGGCGCGGAGCACCGGACGTTGACGCCGCGTCAGGCCGGTCAGGCCTTCTTGGTCTCCCAGAAGATCTTGTCGATCTCGGCGATCAGGTCCAGCAGGGCCTGGCCGGTCTTGGGGTCGGTGGAGCCCTTGGCCGCGCTGGCGGCCTTCAGGGCGTCGTTGAACAACTGGTGGAGCTGGGGGTACTTCTCGAAGTGCGGGGCCTTGAAGTAGTCGCTCCACAGCACCGACAGGTGGTGCTTGGCGAGCTCGGCACGCTGCTCCTTGATGACCGCGGCCCGGGTGCGGAAGTGCGCGTCCTCGTTGGCCTGGTACTTCTCCTGGATGGCCTTGACGGACTCCGCCTCGATGCGCGCCTGCGCCGGGTCGTACACGCCGCAGGGGAGGTCGCAGTGAGCGCTGACGGTCACCGTGGGGGCAAACAGACGAGCGAACATGGAAGTCCTTCCTCGTGATCGTCTTCTCACGTGCGAGATTACTCCCAGAACCAGCGGATTTCTCGACCGCCCCTAGGGTCTTAGGACGAAAGTCTGGGTCACCCTGGGAAAGAGGGACCAACGCACAGGGAGGAACCGCGATGCGGACCGAGGACGCCACGACGCCGGACGCGCCGCCGCTGGGGTGGGCCGTGGTGGAGGGGCCTTCGATGGTGCCCACGCTGCGCGACGGCGACCGGCTGCTCGTCCGGTACGGCGCCGCCGTCAGGCCCGGGGACGTGGTGGTGGCCAGGCATCCGTTCCAGCAGGACCTGCTGGTGGTCAAGCGGGCCGCGGAGCGCAGGGACGGGGGGTGGTGGCTGCTGGGCGACAACTCCTTCGTGCCGAACGACAGCCGGGAGTTCGGCGTGGTGCCCGCCGAGCTCGTGCTGGGCCGCGCGGTGGCGCGGTACCGGCCCCGCCGCTCCTACTCCTCCGCCGCCACCTGGGTGCTCGGCGCGGTGCGCCCGCTGTTCCCGGCACGCGCCGCGGTCGTGGAGCGCTCGCTCTCCAGGCGCTTGCGGGCGCGGTAGGCGGCGACGTTGGCGCGGGTGGCGCACCGGTCGGAGCAGTAGCGCCGGGAGCGGTTGGTGGAGGTGTCCACGTACGCGTTGCGGCAGGGCGCGGCCTGGCAGATCCCCAGGCGGTCCACCCCCAGGTCGGTGACCTGGACGGCCAGGCCCATGCCGGCCAGCGCCGCGTAGTTGCCGGTGGCCGAGGTGGCGTGCTCGGCCAGGTGCAGGTGCCAGCGCGGCCTGCCCTCGTCGTCCAGGTAGTCGTGGCCGGAGATCTGCGGGCTCACGGGGTACTCCATCAGCAGCGCGTTGAGCAGGTCCACGGCTCTGACCTGGTCGCCCTCGTCCGCCGCCTCGAAGATGGCGCGCAGCCTGGTGCGCACGCCGCGCAGCCGGCCGACGTCGGCGTCGCCGGCGCGGCGGGCCACCGGGCTGCCCTCGGGGAAGAGCGCGCGCACGCCCTCCACCGAGGTCAGGGCGTCCTCGGCGCGGCTGGGCTGCTCGGTGTTCACCAGGCGCACCGCGTAGTCCGAGTAATAGGCCAGTTCCACGTCGAGTCCTTACGTCAGCGGTCCGGATGGGCTAGGGTCGTCGTGCTCGGGATCTGTAATGGATGACTGGGCCACCAGGGTATTACCGCGCGGGGTCGCGGCGCCGCCGCGCGCGCGGAATCCGGCCAAGGGCACGATCGGGGAAGGGGCACGGCCATGACGACGACCGCGCACACGCAGGCGGCGGCGGAGCAGGACTGGCGGCGCTGGCAGGAGAGCTGGGACCGCCAGCAGGAGTGGTACCTGCCCGACCGCGAGGAGCGGTTCCGGGTGATGCTGGACATGGTCGAGGCGCTGGTCGGCGAGGAGCCGGTGGTGCTCGACCTGGCGTGCGGGACCGGCACCATCACCGACCGGCTGCTGCGCCGGCTGCCGAAGGCGACCAGCACCGGGGTGGACCAGGACCCGGTGCTGCTCACCATCGCCCGCGGGTACTTCGAGCGGGAGACCAGGGTCCGGTTCGTCTCGGCCGACCTGACCGATCCGCGGTGGCCGGAGAAGCTGCCGCGCCGCCGGTTCGACGCGGTGCTCACCGCCACCGCCCTGCACTGGCTGTCGGCGGAGCAGCTCACGGGGCTGTACGGGCAGCTCGCCGGCCTCGTCCGCGACGGCGGCGTCTTCCTCAACGCCGACCACATGCCCGACCCGTCCACGCCGCGGATCAACGAGGCCCACTCCGCCCTGCTGCGCGCGCGCCGGGAGCGGGCCAGGGCCGAGGGCGTCCTGGACTGGGAGAGCTGGTGGCGGGCCCTGGAGGGCGAGGAGTGCTTCGCCGAGGCCCTCGCCCGGCGCAGGGAGATCTACGGCGGCGACGGCCACACCGAGTCCGAGGAGCCGCCGGCCTGGCACGCGGCCCGGCTCCGCGAGGCCGGGTTCGGCGAGGCCCGCGCGGTGTGGTGCTCGGTGAGCGACGCGCTGATGCTCGCGGTGAAGTAGGGCGGCCGGCGCACGAAGCGGCGGCGGCGCGCCCGGGAGCCCCGGGTGCACCGCCGCCGTCTGTCGCACCGCCGTCCTACAGCACCTTGGACAGGAACGACTTGGTCCGCTCGTGCTGCGGGTTGCCCAGGACGTCCCTGGGGAGCCCCGCCTCGACGACCACGCCGTCGTCCATGAACACCAGCGCGTCGCCGACCTCGCGGGCGAAGCCCATCTCGTGGGTGACGACCACCATGGTCATCCCCTCCTCGGCGAGGTCCCGCATCACGTCGAGCACCTCGCCGACCAGCTCCGGGTCGAGCGCCGAGGTGGGCTCGTCGAAGAGCATCAGCTTGGGCTGCATGGCCAGCGCCCGGGCGATCGCCACGCGCTGCTGCTGGCCGCCGGACAACTGCGCGGGGTAGTTGCCCTCCTTGCCGGTCAGGCCCACCCGGTCGAGCAGCTTCAGCGCGCGCTCCCGCGCCGACGCCCTCGTCTCCCGCTTGACCTGCACGGGGGCCTCCATGACGTTCTCCAGCGCCGTCATGTGCGGGAAGAGGTTGAACCGCTGGAAGACCATGCCGATGTCGCGGCGCTTGGCGGCGACCTCGCGGTCCCGCAGCTCGTACAGCTTGTCGCCGTGCTGCCGGTAGCCGACCAGCTCGCCGTCCACCCACAGCCGCCCGGCGTTGATCTTCTCCAGGTGGTTGATGCAGCGCAGGAAGGTGGACTTGCCCGAGCCGGACGGGCCGATCAGGCAGAACACCTCGCGCGGCGCGACCTCCAGGTCGATGCCCTTGAGCACCTCCACCAGGCCGAACGACTTGTGCACCGCCTCGGCCTTGACCATGGGAACCGCGCTCACTTGGCCACCTCCGGACGGCGCATCCGGGTCAGGTTGGCCCTGACCCGCTGGAGTGGGGTCGGCGGCAGGCTCCGGGACGAGCCACGCGCGTAGCGCCGCTCCAGGTAGAACTGGCCGATGCTGAAGACCGTGGTCAGGATCAGGTACCAGACCGAGGCGAGGAAGAGCATCTCCACCGCGGCGCCCGAGGTCTGCGCCAGGTCCGTGGTGGACTGGAGCAGGTCGTAGTACTGCACGGCGACCACCAGCGAGGTGGTCTTCAGCATGTTGATGAACTCGTTGCCGGTCGGCGGGACGATCACCCGCATGGCCTGGGGCAGCACCACCCGGCGCAGCGTCTTGCCGTGGCTCATGCCCAGGGCGTGCGCGGCCTCGGTCTGGCCCTCGTCCACGGACTGGATGCCGGCGCGCACGATCTCGGCCATGTACGCGGCCTCGTTCAGCCCGAGGCCCAGCAGGGCGGCGAGGAACGGGGTCATGAAGTCCGCCCACTCGTCCTTGTAGAAGCCCAGGTTGACCGTGTCGAAGACCAGGCCGAGGCTGAACCAGACGAGGAGCTGGACGTAGACCGGGGTGCCGCGGAAGAACCAGATGTAGAACCAGGCGACGGACGAGGTCACCGGGTTCTTGGACAGCCGCATGACCGCGAGCACCACGCCGAGCGCCACGCCCAGCACCATGGCGACGATCGTCAGCCACACGGTGTTGCGCACGCCGCGCAGCACGTCGCCGTCGAAGAAGAAGTCCGGGATGGCGCCGTAGTTGATGTCGCCCTGCGAGAAGGCGTACACGATGAGGCCGAGCAGGGTCAGCACCACGACCGCCGAGATCCAGCGCCCGTAGTGCCGGACCGGGATGGCCTTGATGGGCTCGGGGGAGGCCGCGGCCGGCGGGGGTCCGCCCGCGGGCCGCTTGTCGAGGGGAACAGTCACGTCCAAGGTGCCTTTCGAAGGGGGCAGCGGATCACCGCGCGGTCAGGAACCGCCGTTGATCTTGACCTCGGAGACCGCGCCGTCGGCGACGCCCCACTTGTCCAGGATCTTCTGGTACTCGCCGTTGGCGACGATGGCCTCCATGGCGGCCTTGAGGGCGTCGCGCAGCTCGGTGTTGTCCTTGCTCACCGCAATGCCGTAGGGGCCGGCCAGCTCCTGCTCGCCGACGAGCTGGAAGTCCTTGCCGCCGCCGGAGGTCTTCACCGCGTACGCGGCCACGGGGAAGTCACTGGAGCCCGCGACGGCGCCGCCGCTGCGCAGCCGGGTCTGGGCGGCGATGTCGGTGGCGAACGCCTCGATGGAGATCGCCTTCTGGCCCTGCCCGGTGCACTCCGCGGACTTCTCCTTGGCCAGGTCGTGGGAGGTGGTGCCGCGCTGCACGACGATCTTCCGGCCGCACAGGTCGGTCCAGGTGTTGATGCCCTCCGGGTTGCCCTTCTTCGTGTACAGGGACACACCTGCGGTGAAGTAGTCGACGAAGTCGACGCCCTCGCCGACCTTCTCGCCCTCGTGGAGGCCCTCCTGGCGGTCCTTGGTGTCGCTCATCGCCGACATCACGATGTCGTAGCGCTTGGCGCGCAGGCCGGTGAGCAGGCCGTCGAAGGTGCCGTTGTTGAACTTGAACTCGACCCCGAGCTCCTTGCCCATGGCGGCGGCGATGTCCGGGTCGATGCCGACCGTCTTGCCCTTGTCCTTGTACTCGACCGGCGGGTAGGCGATGTCCGAGCCGACCTGGATGACCTTGGAGTTCTTGTACTTGGCGGGCAGCAGGTCGGCGGGCGACTTCGCGGCGCCGCTGCCGCCGGACGGGGTGCTGCTCGCGCTGTTCCCCGGGTCGTCGCCGGAGTCGTCGGTCTGGTCCCCGCATCCGGCCAGCAGCAGCGCGCCGCAGGCGGCGATCGCCGCGGTGGCCAGCAGCCGGCGCCGGGTGGAGCGTGCGGTCATGGTGGATTCCTCCTGCGGGGGACAGCCAAAAGAGCGCTGGTGGCGCTCGTATGTGCGTTCGATACACACGACCCTGTGTGATTCGTGCATCTTGCCATCCGGACACCCCCTGGCAGGGCCACTGGTGTGTCAAAATCAGATAACGGGCGATCCCCGATGCGCTACTCGCGATGTCCCGCACGGCTGGGACCGGGCGGCGGCAGGCCGTGTCCGGCGGAGTGACGGCGGACTCCGGCAGGCGCCCCCGAGGCGAGATCCCGCCCGAAGTCATCGCGGACATCGCGGACTTGGGCGAACACCCCGAAGGACGGCAAAGGCCGGGACACCCGGGTGATCCGGTGCAAACCGGCCCATTCGGACCGGAGGATCCGGTCGCGTGTCCCGGAGGGAACCCGGGCGGGGTCCGGACGAGGTATTCCTCACACCCGGCCCCCACGGCTTCCGGTAGAACGGACCGACCGGACCGGACCCGCCGATCCTCACTCCCCGCATCCGGGGACCGAGCGCGCGCGTGCGGCCGCGCTCAAGCGCTCGTCGAGCACCACGAGCGGCTCGTCATCAACCCTCACGAGGCATCGCCCTCGCTACACGCAGACAAAGGGGTCACCGTGGCAGCGGAGATCATCCATTCCCCCAGCGACCAGTCCCGGCAGGACGCCGGGCAGGACATGATCGATCCGGCGTTCGCCCTCCACCGCGGCGGCAAGATGGAGGTGCGCGCCACCGTCCCGGTCCGGGACGCCGACGACCTCTCCCTCGCCTACACGCCCGGCGTGGCCAAGGTGTGCACGGCCATCGCCGAGCGGCCCGAACTCGTCCACGACTACACCTGGCGCTCGCAGGTCGTCGCCGTCGTCACCGACGGCACCGCGGTGCTCGGGCTCGGCGACATCGGCCCGCAGGCGTCGCTGCCCGTCATGGAGGGGAAGGCCATCCTGTTCAAGCAGTTCGGCGGCGTGGACGCGGTCCCGCTCGCGCTGGACTGCACCGACGTGGACGAGCTGGTGGACACCGTCGCCCGCCTCGCGCCGTCCTTCGGCGGGATCAACCTCGAGGACATCTCCGCGCCCCGCTGCTTCGAGATCGAGCGCAGGCTCCAGGAGCGGCTGGACATCCCGGTCTTCCACGACGACCAGCACGGCACCGCCATCGTCACCCTCGCCGCCCTGCGCAACGCCGCCCGGCTGACCGGGCGCTCCCCGGGCGACCTGCGGGCGGTGATCTCCGGGGCGGGCGCGGCCGGGGTGGCCATCGCCAAGATCCTCGTGGAGGCGGGGATCGGGGACGTGGCGCTGGCCGACCGCAAGGGCGTCCTGCACGAGGGCAGGGACGACCTGACCCCCGTCAAGCGGCTCATCGCCGAGCTCACCAACAGGACCGGCGTGTCCGGCTCGCTGGCCGACGCGCTGGCCGGGGCGGACGTGTTCATCGGCGTCTCCGGCGGCACCGTGCCGGAGGAGGCGGTGGCCACCATGGCGAAGGACGCGTTCATCTTCGCGATGGCCAACCCGGACCCGGAGATCCACCCCGAGGTGGCGCACCGGTACGCGTCCGTGGTCGCCACCGGCCGCAGCGACTTCCCCAACCAGATCAACAACGTCCTGGCCTTCCCCGGCGTGTTCGCCGGCGCGCTCCAGGTGCGGGCGTCGCGGATCACCGAGGGCATGAAGATCGCCGCGGCGGACGCGCTCGCGGCGGTGGTCGCGGACGAGCTGAGCGCGGACCGGGTGATCCCGAGCCCGTTCGACGACCGGGTCGCCCCCGCGGTGACCCGCGCGGTCGCGGAGGCGGCACGGGCGGAGGGGGTGGCGCGGAGGTAGGCGCCGCGGGCCGGCGGAGCCACGCCGGCAGCGTCACACCCCGGGTCCGTTCCCCGGAGGGCCCCGCGCCCCCTACTGTCGGATCATGTTCGCCGCATACGTCGCACGTTTCGACAAGGAGCAGCCGCTCGACGGGCTGGAGCTCGGGGAGCGGGCGGAGCCGCGGGAGTGCCCGGGGTGGACGACCGTGACCCTGCGGGCCGCGTCGCTCAACCACCACGATCTGTGGTCCCTGCGCGGGGTCGGGCTGGACGAGAAGAGCCTGCCGATGATCCTCGGGTGCGACGGCGCCGGGGTGGACGAGGACGGCAACGAGGTCGTCGTCCACTCCGTCGTCGGGCAGACCGGCCACGGGGTGGGCCCGGGGGAGCGGCGCTCCATCCTCAGTGAGCGCTACCCGGGCACGTTCGCCGAGCGGGTGTCCGTCCCCACCTGGAACCTGCTGCCCAAGCCCGCCGGCCTGTCCTTCGAGGAGGCCGCCTGCCTGCCCACGGCGTGGCTGACCGCGTACCGGATGCTGTTCACCAACGCGGGGGTGCGCCCCGGCGACTCGGTGCTGGTGCAGGGCGCGGGCGGCGGGGTGGCCACCGCGGCCATCGTGCTGGGCCGGGCCGCGGGCCTGCGGATGTTCGCCACCAGCCGGGACGCGGCCAAGCGTGAGCGGGCCGTGGAGCTCGGCGCCGAGCTCGCCGTCGAGCCGGGCGCCCGGCTGCCCGAGCGCGTGGACGCCGTGATCGAGACGGTCGGCGCGGCCACCTGGTCGCACTCGGTGCGCTCCCTGCGGGCCGGCGGCACCCTGGTGATCTCCGGCGCCACCAGCGGCTACAACCCGCCCGCCACCGAGCTGAACCGCATCTTCTTCCTGGAGCTGAAGGTCGTCGGCAGCACCATGGGCACCAAGGAGGAGCTCGCCGCGCTGCTGAACTTCTGCCAGGCCACCGGGGTGCGCCCGGTGATCGACTCGGTGCTCCCGCTCGACCGGGTGCGCGAGGGCATGGCGCGGATGGCGGAGGGCGAGCTGTTCGGCAAGGTCGTCCTGCGGATGGGCTGAGCGCGGGCGGGCGGGCCCGGGCGGCTCACTCCCGGCGCCCGCCCCCGTGCAGCACCACCCCGATGTGGGCGGCGGCCGTGGACAGGTGCCGTCGCACGTCCCGCAACTGCTCGCCGGTCAGGCCCCGGTCCCGGGCGGCGTCCCGCACGTCGTCCCGGAACCGGTCGAGCAGCCGCTCCAGGTCGCGCAGCGGCTCGGCGGAGGCGGTGTCGTCCGCCTCGGCCCACTCCGGCGCGGGCGCCCCGGCGGCCTCGGCCGCGCCGCGCCGCCCGCCGCCCGCACCGGAGCCCGCACCGGAGCCCGCGCCCGCGCCCCGCCCCGGCTCGGCGAGCGCCGCCAGCTCCCGGGCCAGCTCGCCGATGCCCTCGGCCAGCCCCGCGGGCCAGTCCCCGCGGCCCAGGTGCTCCTGCACCTGCTCCTGCACGCGCCGCTTGATCCGCAGCAGCTCCTCGCGGGTGACGGCCTGTGCCCGCTGCGCCTGCTCCCGGGCGGCGGCGGCCTCCTGCCTGGCCCGCCTGCTGTCCTCCTCGGCCCGGTGCGCCCGCTCCCGCATCTCCCGGCGCACCCGGCCCCACTCCTGCTTGGCGCGCCGCCACGCCTCCCGGTCCGCCCACGGGTCCCGTTCACCCCACGCCTCCCGGTCCGCCGGCGGCTCGCGGAACCCGCCCCCGCCGGGCGGCGCCTCGCGGACCCGGGCGGCCGCGGCCCGCACCTCCTCGCGCAGCTCGCGCGCCGACCCGCGCACGTCCTCGCGGATCTCGGCGGCGAGCCCGGAGACCGACGCGTGGATCTGCGCCTCCAGGTCGGCCAGCTCGTCCCGGCGCCCGGCCAGCTCCCTGCGGCCCGCCTCGGTGAGCGCGTACACCTTGCGGCCGCCCTCGGTGGTGTGGGTGACCAGGCCCTCCTTCTCCAGCTTGGCCAGGCGCGGGTAGACGGTGCCCGCCGAGGGCGCGTACAGGCCGTGGAAGCGCTCCTCCAGCAGGCGGATGACCTCGTAGCCGTGGCGGGGCGCCTCGTCCAGCAGGCCGAGCAGGTACAGGCGGAGCCTGCCGTGCGCGAAGACGGGGGCCATCACAGCACCGTCCCTTCCAGTTCCGCGGCGTCCGGATCCAGCGGCGGCCTGCGCAGCAGGGCCACCGAGCCGGACACGGAGTTCACCGACACCCTGCCCCGCCCCCGGCCCAGCGTGCCGTGCAGGCGCTTGGCGGAGTGGTCGCGGTGCAGGCGCAGCTCGTCGAACGCGGTGGCGACGGTGCCGCTCGCGGTGCCCGCGTCCACCCGGGCGTCCCCGCCGGACGGCAGCCGCACGGCGATCTCGCCGGAGACGGTGCTGAGCCGGACGGAACTGCCGCGCCGGGAGGCGGTCAGCGGGGCCAGGTCGAGCACCATGTCGCCGCTGACCGACTCGGCGTTCACCCGGCTGCCGGTGCCCTCCACCAGGGTGAGGGCGCCGGAGACGGAGTTGACGCGCAGGTCGCCGGAGACGCTCTGCGCGTCCACGCTGCCCGAGACGGTGTTGACCAGCACCCGCCCGGTCACCCCGACCAGGGTGGTGTCGCCGCTGACGGTGCTGATCCGGGTGCGGCCGCCGATCCCGGAGACCACGGTGGTGGCGGTCACCACGCCCACGTCGGCGCGGACGGCCGCGGGCAGGGCCACGGAGACCACGGCCTGCCGCCGCCGCGCCCTGGGCGCCAGCCAGCCCAGGGGGTTGCGCCCGTGCGGGTCGCGGTGGACGACGGCGAGCACGCCCCGCTCCAGGCGGACCAGCAGCGGCGGGCCCTCGACCCCGGTGACCTCCAGGCGCGGCGGGCCCTCGCCGGTGCCGACGACGTTGACCTCACCGCCGTACAGCCGCACCCGCAGGCTGTGGACGCCGCCGTCGAAGGTGAGTGTGCGCGGATCGGCTACGGTCCACTCCGGCATCCCGGGCCCCCTTGTGCGGCTGAGGTCAGCGACCTGTGAGATCTGCGAGGTCTGCGCGTGCGGTGCGTGCGGTGCGCGGGTGCGCACCGGGAGAACGCAACATATCGCGTTCTCCCGGTCTCACGATAGGTCGCGTCCGCCGCGCTGTCACGGGGAGGGTCCGCCCGGGGCCCGGCGCTACTCGTCGTCCTCGTCGTCCAGCCGGGCCAGCCAGGTGGCCAGCCGCTCCACCGGGATCTCGAACTCGGGGTTGAGGTCGACGAACTCGCGCAGCCGCTCGGCGAGCCACGCCAGGCTCACCTGCTCGTCGCCACGACGGTCCTCCAGCTCCTCGATGCCGCGGTCGGTGAAGTACAAGGCACACTCCGGAAAGGTGAAAGAGGGACGGGCCGGACGCCGCGGTCCGGGCCGGGGCAAAGCCAAGGGAAAAGGCTACTCAGCCGCGAACGGCCGCTCCGCCACCCCCGGGTGGGCTCCGTCACCCCCGGGTGAGGGGGCGCGGGAACTGCCGGGCCCCGCCGAACGTATGTCTGGCGAGCCGTACGGCGCCCCGTACGGGGGTGGGGTCCAGGGCCGACGCGTGGCCCCGGCGCCACTGGCTGCCGAGCGTGAGGGGGGCGGACCATGAGGCGCCTCGTACCCGACGCCGTGCTGTTCGAGCTGGGGGAGACCGGGTTCGGCGACCGCGCCGCGCGGCTCCTGGGCGCCGCCGCCCACCGCGGCCGGCATCTGCTCCTGCGCGCGGTGATGGAGGCGGCGGGGGGCCAGGCCGCCGCCGGCGGGCTGGCCGCCCGCCTGGACGGCCACTGGCAACTGCTGCGCGCCGCCGGGCGGGCGGATCCCGGCGCGGCCCGCCGCGTGCTGCTCTACCCGACCACGGGCATCTGGGCCCAGCGGTGCCTGCGCGAGCTGCGCGACGGCGGCGCCGTGGGCCCCGACCTCGCCGCCGACCTGGAGCACCTGGGCACCCTGGCCGCCACCGCGGCGCTGCGCGCCGGGCACCCGTTCCGACTGGAGCTGGTGCCCAGGGGCGGGGTGCTCGCGCTGCCCGGGCTCGGCGCGGTGCACGCCCCGGGCGAGGGCCGGGTGCTGGTCGCCGGGGACGCCGAGCGGCTGCGGATCACCCTTCCGAGCGACGGCGGGGACGCCGTGGTGGTGCGCCGCGGGTGGCGCCCCGACAGTTGGCGCTCCGCCGACCCGCGGTGGCTGTCCCTGTCCACGCTGCCGCACTCCACGCTGCCCGGCGCCGCCGCGGTGCTCGACGACCTCGACCCGTTCCGCGTCCCCGGCCCGCGCCCCGACGGGCGGGTGCCGGAGACGCGGCTCGGCACGGCCCGGCGGCTGCGCTGGCGGCAGCAGTGGGGCGCGGCGACCGCGCTGCTGGCCCGGGTGGACCCCGCCCGGCGGGAGGAGGCCGCCGCGCTGGTGCGCTGCGTGGTGCCGCTCGCCCACGGCGGGCCCCGCGCCCACGACCCGTCCGGCGCGGTGTTCACCGTCCTGCCCGGCACGCCCGCCGAGCTGGCCGCCTCCCTGGTGCTCCAGCTCCAGCACGCCAAGATCGGCGCGCTGCGCCATCTGGCGCCGCTGCACGAGGGGGCGGCGCCGGAGCCGATCACGGGCGCGTACGGGCGGCTGGCGCTGGCCGACTTCTGGCAGCGGGTGGCCCGCGCGGCCACCGACCCCGCCGAGCGCGACACCGCGTGGGAGCGGCACCACCGGCACGTGGCGGCCCTGCGCCTGCCGGGGCCGGACACCGGGCTCACCCGGCAGGGGCAGGTGTTCGTCGCGGCGATGGCGAACCGGCACGCCGCGCTGCTGGCCCACCCGTCCCCCCGCCTCCCCGTCCAACCCCTGCCGTAGCCGGCGGGGCCGTGGCCCGCCGCGTCCCCGGGCGGGCCGCGGCGGCGGGCCTCCGCCCGTCCCTGCGCCCCGCGGAGCGCCCCGCCCTCCGAGGACGACGGAGCCCCGCCCCGGTGACCCGGGGCGGGGCTCCGCGACGTCCGCGGGGGGCGTCAGATCTCGAAGACCTCGTCGATGAGCTGCTGCTGCTGCTCCTGGTGCCGCTTGGCCGAGCCGACCGCAGGGGACGACGACGACGGGCGGGACACCCGGCGCAGCCGGTCGGCGTTGTCGGGCGCCGCGCCGAGCACCAGGTCGAGGTGGTCGATCAGGTTCAGCGCGATGAACGGCCACGCGCCCTGGTTCGCCGGCTCCTCCTGGGCCCACACGTACTTCTGGGCCTTGGTGTACCGGGCGAGCTCCTCCTGGATCTCCTTCCCCGGCAGCGGGTACAGGCGCTCGATCCGCACCAGCGCGATGTCCTCGACGCCGCGCTTCTTCCGGGCCGCCTCCAGGTCGTAGTAGACCTTGCCGGAGCAGAACACGACCTTGCGCACGGCCTCCGGGTTCCGGGTGGCGTCACCGATGACCGGGCGGAACCGCCCGGAGGTGAACTCCTCCGTCCTGGAGGCCGCCGCCTTCAGGCGCAGCATCGACTTCGGGGTGAAGACGATCAGCGGCCTGTGGTGCGGGTTGTGCACCTGCCAGCGCAGCAGGTGGAAGTAGTTCGACGGCAGGGTGGGCATGGCCACCGTCATGTTGTTCTGCGCGCACAACTGGAGGAACCGCTCGATGCGGGCCGAGGAGTGGTCCGGGCCCTGGCCCTCGTAGCCGTGCGGCAGCAGCAGGGTGACGCCGGAGGTCTGGCCCCACTTCTGCTCGGCGGAGCTGATGAACTCGTCCACCACCGTCTGGGCGCCGTTGACGAAGTCGCCGAACTGCGCCTCCCACATCACCAGCGAGTCCGGGCGGGCCAGCGAGTACCCGTACTCGAAGCCCATGGCCGCGTACTCGCTGAGCAGCGAGTCGTACACGGTGAAGCGGGCCTGGTCCTCCGACAGGTACAGCAGCGGGGTGTAGTCCTCGCCGGTCTTGCGGTCCACCAGCACCGCGTGGCGCTGGCCGAACGTGCCGCGGCGGGAGTCCTGCCCGGCCAGGCGCACCGGCACGCCCTCCATCAGCAGCGAGCCGACGGCCAGCGTCTCGCCCATGGCCCAGTCGATCGTGCCGTCCTCGACCATGGCGGCGCGGCGCTGCAACTGCGGCAGCAGCCGCGGGTGGACGTTCAGCCACTCCGGCAGCGCCACCTGGGACTCGGCGACCCGCTTGACGACCTCCTGGCTGACGGCGGTGTCCACCGGCACCGGGAAGTCCGGCTGCGGCGGGCCCGGCTCGGCGACGGGCGCCGCCGACGCGGCCTCGCGGACCTCGGTGAAGACCTTCTCGAGCTGGTCCTGGAAGTCCTTCAGGGCCTGCTCGGCCTCCTCCAGGGTGATGTCGCCCCGGCCGATCAGCGACTCGGTGTACAGCTTGCGCACCGAGCGCTTCTTGTCGATCAGGTCGTACATCAGCGGCTGGGTGAACTGCGGGGTGTCCATCTCGTTGTGCCCGCGGCGGCGGTAGCAGATGAGATCGATCACCACGTCCTTGTTGAACGCCTGGCGGAACTCGAAGGCCAGCCGCGCGGTGCGGACCACGGCCTCCGGGTCGTCGCCGTTCACGTGGAAGATCGGCGCCTCGATCATGCGGGCCACGTCGGTGGCGTACATCGAGGAGCGGGAAGCGGCCGGGGCGGCGGTGAAGCCGACCTGGTTGTTGATCACCACGTGCACGCTGCCGCCGGTGCGGTAGCCGCGCAACTGCGACATGTTCAGCGTCTCGGCGACCACGCCCTGGCCGGCGAACGCCGCGTCGCCGTGCAGCAGGACCGGCAGCACGGTGAAGTCGGCGCCCGCCTTGTTGATGATGTCCTGCTTGGCGCGGGCGACGCCCTCCAGCACCGGGTCCACGGCCTCCAGGTGGGAGGGGTTCGCGGTCAGCGAGACCGCGATCTGCTCGCCGTCCAGGCCGGTGAAGGTGCCCTCGGCGCCGAGGTGGTACTTCACGTCGCCGGAGCCGTGCATCGACGTCGGGTCGAGGTTGCCCTCGAACTCGCGGAAGATCTGCGCGTACGACTTGCCGACGATGTTGGCCAGCACGTTCAGCCGGCCGCGGTGCGCCATGCCGATGACGACCTCGTCCAGGCGCGACTTGGCCGCCGCGTCCAGCACCGCGTCCAGCAGCGGGATGACCGACTCGCCGCCCTCCAGCGAGAACCGCTTCTGGCCGACGTACTTCGTCTGGAGGAACGTCTCGAACGCCTCGGCGGCGTTCAGCCGGCGCAGGATGCGAAGCTGCTCGTCGCGCTCCGGCTTGGCGTGCGGGCGCTCGACACGGTCCTGGATCCAGCGGCGCTGGGTCGGGTCCTGGATGTGCATGAACTCGATGCCGACGGTGCGGCAGTACGAGTCGCGCAGCACGCCGAGGACGTCGCGCAGCTTCATCATCGACTGGCCCGCGAACCCGCCGACCGCGAACTCGCGCTCCAGGTCCCACAGGGTCAGGCCGTGCTCGATGATGTCCAGGTCCGGGTGCTTGCGCTGCCGGTACTCCAGCGGGTCGGTGTCGGCCATGACGTGGCCGCGCACCCGGTAGGAGTGGATCAGCTCGAAGACCCGGGCGGACTTGTTGACGTCGTCGTCGTGGGTGGCGTCGATGTCCTTCAGCCAGCGGACCGGCTCGTAGGGGATCCGCAGCGCCTGGAAGACGTCGTCGTAGAAGCCGTCCTCGCCCAGCAGCAGCCGGTTCATCTGGCGCAGGAACTCGCCGGACTGCGCGCCCTGGATGACCCGGTGGTCGTAGGTGCTGGTGAGGGTCATCACCTTGGAGATGCCCAGCCTGTTCAGGGTGTCCTGCGAGGTGCCCTGGAACTCGGCCGGGTACTCCATGGCGCCGACCGCGATGATCAGGCCCTGCCCGGGCATCAGCCGCGGCACCGAGTGGACGGTGCCGATGCCGCCGGGGTTGGTCAGCGAGGCGGTGACGCCGGAGAAGTCGTCGACGGTGAGCTTGTTCGAGCGGGCGCGGCGGACGATGTCCTCGTACGCCTGCCAGAAGGCGAAGAAGTCGAGCGTCTCCGCCTTCTTGATCGACGGCACCACGAGCTGGCGGTCGCCGTTCGGCTTCTGGATGTCGATCGCCAGGCCGAGGCCCACGTGCGGGGGCTTGACCAGGAAGGGCTTGCCGTCCTTCTCCGTGTAGGAGTGGTTCATCTCCGGCATGGCCGCCAGGGCGCGCACCATGGCGTAGCCGATGAGGTGCGTGAAGGAGACCTTGCCGCCGCGGGCGCGCTTGAGGTGGTTGTTGATGACGATGCGGTTGTCGATCAGCAACTTCACCGGGATGGCGCGCACGCTCGTCGCCGTCGGCAGCTCGAGGCTCGCCGACATGTTGGTGACGATGCGGGCGGCCGGGCCGCGCAGCGGGACGAGCTCGGGCTCCTCCTTGGCCTCCGCGGCCGGCTCGGCGGCCTTGGCGGCCGGGGCCGGGGCGGGCTTGGCGGCCGGGGCCTTGGCGGGCGCGGCGGGCGCGGCCGGGGCGGACTGCCCGGCGGGCTTCGCCGGCGCCTGGGTCCCGTTCGCGGCCGGGGCGGGCGGTGGGGCCGGTGGGGCCTGGGCCGGCGCCTGCGGGGGCGCGGACGACGAGGATGCCACGGCTGACCCGGTGTCCGTGCCCGGCTTGTAGTCGGCGAAGAAGTCCCACCAGGCCCGGTCTACCGAGTTCGGGTCCTGGAGGTACTGCTGGTAGATCTCGTCAACGAGCCATTCGTTGGGACCGAAGCCCGCGGCCGGGCTCTGGCCCGATCCGTCCGGCTCGCTCGAGACGCTCGGAGTGTTGGGGGACTGTGGCGACACGGCGGCAACCGCCCTCTTCCGCTTCCTTGGATGGTGGACAGCGGGAAACAAGGCTACGCCTACAACCTGGGTTGATGCAGGCCCCGGGCTCCGGTCGTCGCGCAAGTCACACCCGAGCGAGGGTTTCACCGCCGCCGCGGTAGGGAATCGCAGTCCTTCCGCGCACTCGCGCCCGGCGCCCGCGCCGGGCGCGCCGGGGGACGGTCCTGTGGTGCGGCGCCGAGGCGCGCCCGCACGGCGCCGGGCGCGCGGAGGGGCGGGCGGCCGTGGGGCGGGGCTACTCCCAGGCCGCCTCGGCCTGGGCGGCGCAGCCCGGCAGGGTGACCTGGATCCGGCAGCCCCGCGGCGACTCGGCCACCCGGATCTCGCCGCCGTGCAGGTCCACGGCCCAGCGGGCGATGGCGAGGCCCAGGCCGGTGCCGCCGTCGCTGCCCGGGCCCTGGGAGGTGGAGGCGGCGCCCCGGTTGAACCGGTTGAACACGCTCACCCGCTCCGACTCCGGGATGCCGGGGCCCTCGTCCAGCACCTCCAGGTGCAGCGCGCCGGGCCCGGTGCCGCCGCGGGCGCTGACCACCACCCGGCCGTTGGGCGGGCTGTGCTTGACCGCGTTGTCGATCAGGTTCGCCGCGACCTGGTGCAGCCGCTCGGTGTCGGCGTACGCGGTCAGGTCGGCCGGCTGCACGTCCAGGTGCAGGTGGACGTCGTTGCGCCCGCGCGAGCCCACCGCGTCCACGCTGGCCGCCTTGAGCACCCCGGACAGGAAGGGCCACACCTCGAAGTCGCGGGCGTTCAGCGGCACCACGCCGTTGTCCAGGCGGGACAGGTCCAGCAGGTGGTCCACCAGGCGGCCCAGGCGCTCGGTCTGGGCCAGCGCCGTGCGCATCGTCTCCGGGTCGGCGCTGGACACCCCGTCCACCACGTTCTCCAGCACGGCGCGCAGCGCGGATATGGGGGTGCGCAGCTCGTGCGAGACGTTCGCGACCAGCTCCTTGCGGTGCTGGTCCACCGCCTCCAGGTCGGAGGCCATGCGGTTGAACGTCACCGCCAGCTCCCCGAGCTCGTCGCGCCGCCGGGTGCCGACGCGGCGGCTGTAGTCGCCGTGCGCCATGGCCCGCGCGGCGGCGATCATCTCCCGCAGCGGCGAGGTGAGGCTGTGCGCGATCAACTGGGTGAGCAGCATCGACGCGATGATCGAGAAGATCGTGATCACGCGGAGCTGGGTGTCGGTGCGGATGGCGACCACCACCAGGCCGGTGGTGATGAACACCGACACGATCACCAGCGTGGCCAGCTTGGTCTTGATCGAGAACGGCTGGACCGAGCTGAACACCCGGTCCCAGGTGCTCGGCTCCCGCCGCGGCTCCCGCCCGCCCCCCGGTGCCTGCGCTCCTGCTCGCTGCACTCGGCTGTGCTCCTCCCGCCCTGACCGGCGCCGTGTCGCTTCCGCTGGGTGGGGTGGACGCCGCCGCGGGCAGGGGCGCGACGCCCCCTGGACCCCCGCCGGGGCGCTCGCCCCGGACCCCACCGGGTCCCGCTTGCCGGGCGGTTCCCCGCCCCCTGTCGCCGCTACAGGGCCGGGGTCTCCAGCGCGTAGCCGACGCCGTGCACCGTGCGGATGCGCTCCGCGCCGATCTTGCGCCGCAGCGCCTTGATGTGGCTGTCCACGGTACGGGTGCCGGAGGCGTCCGCCCAGTCCCAGACCTCCGCGAGCAGTTGCTCGCGGGAGAGCACCGCGCGCGGGGTCTGCGCCAGGCACACGAGCAGGTCGAACTCCGTGGGGGTCAGGTGCACGTCCGCGCCCCGCACCCGCACCCGGCGCTGCGCGTGGTCGATCTCCAGGTCCCCCAGGTGCAGGGTGCCCGAGCGCGGGGTGCGCGCCGCCATGTCGGCCCGCTCCACCCGGCGCAGCAGCACATGCACCCGGGCGGCCAGCTCGCGCATGGAGAACGGTTTGGTCATGTAGTCGTCGCCGCCGACGCCGAGGCCGACCAGCATGTCCGTCTCGTCGTCCCGCGCGGTCAGCATGAGCACCGGCACCGGGCGCTGCGCCTGGACGCGGCGGCACACCTCCAGGCCGTCGAAGCCGGGAAGCATGATGTCGAGCACCAGCAGGTCCGGCTGCCAGGCGTGGGCGGCGTCCACGGCGGTGGGCCCGTCGGCCGCGGTGTGCACGCTGAATCCCTCGGCCCGCAGCCTGACCGCGATGGCCTCGGCGATGGTGGGTTCGTCCTCCACCACCAGGATCTTGCGCTGGGCCCCCGGGCTGGCGGCCCCGTTGCTGCTTGGAGGAGTGTGCGTCATCATCAGCCCCGCCCCGTACGTGAGAACTACTGGCCCGCAGCGTACGGTGCGCGGCACCGGTCGCGCACCGGGGATCCGGAGTCAGGGATTCCCATCCAGCGGGGCTTGAGCGAGGTGGACCACGTCCGGCTCGCCGCGGGGCACCTCCACGCGCAGGGTGCGCACCTGTGCGAAGTGGGCGCGCAGGCGCCGCTCGAACTCCGCGGAGTGCCGGGCGGCCCACACGGCGAGCACCCCGCCCGGGGTGAGGCGGCCGCGCAGCGCGGCCAGGCCCGCGTCGCCGTACAGCCCGGCGTTGGCGTCGGTGACCGTCCAGTCGGGGCCGTTGTCGACGTCCAGGCACATCGCGTCGAACGCCTCCCCGGGCTCGCCGGTGAGGTCGGTGAGGTCGGTCCGGACCAGTTCGACGCGGGGGTCGGTGTCCAGGGCGGCGCCGGAGAAGCGGGCCAGCGGCCCGCCGCGGTGCCAGTCGATCACGGCCTGCTCCCGCTCGACCACGACGATCCGGCCCCAGCGGGGCTCGGCGGCGGCCTCCGCGAGGGAGAAGCCGACGCCGAGCCCGCCTATGAGCACGGTGGGGCGCTCGCGCGGGCCGAGGGCGTCCAGGGCGGCGCGGACCAGCAGCCGCTCGGACCGGCCGTCGGAGGTGTCCATGAGGAAACAGCCGTTGGCGATGATCTCGTAGGTTCCCCGCTCCCCGCCGCGCCGCCGCAGCGCCACCTCGCCCCAGGGGCCGGTGCGGCGGTCGAGGACCACGGCGGGTGCCGTGTCGTCGCTGCTCATGGGGGTCATCTTGGCAGGAGAGCGACCGGGTGAGGTCTGATCGCTCACAGCGAACAGGGAGTGGGGAACACGGCGGCGCTGTTCAAGCATTGAGTCAGCAACGGCCTTGAGTCGTTGAAACTCAACTTGCCTGCCAAGGGAGAGATCATGGCTTCGACGTCCGCGACGCTCACCTTGCCGGTGCTGCCGCTCGACGACGCGGTGGTGCTGCCCGGCATGGTCGTGCCCCTCGACCTGTCCGACCGCGAAGTGCGCGCGGCCGTGGAGGCGGCGCAGGCCCGGGCGTCGGGCGAGGCCCCCGCCGAGGGCAAGCCGAAGGTGCTGCTCGTCCCGCGCACCGACGGCAGCTACGCCGCCTACGGCACGCTCGGCACCGTCGAGCAGGTGGGGCGGCTCGCGGACGGCGACCCGGCCGCCGTGATCCGCGGCGTGGCCCGGGTGCGGATCGGAGCGGGCACCACCGGGCCCGGCGCCGCCCTGTGGGTGGAGGGCGTGCGCGTGCGGGAGCCCAGCCCGGGCGACCCCCTGCCGGGCGCCGTCACCGAGCTGATGAAGGAGTACAAGGCACTCGCCGCGAGCTGGTTGCAGAAGCGCGGCGCCTGGCAGTTGGTGGACCGCGTCCACGCCATCGAGGACGTCGGCGAGCTCGCGGACAACGCCGGGTACTCCCCGTTCCTGACCACCGAGCAGAACGTGCGGCTGCTGGAGACCGTCGACCCGGTGGAGCGGCTGCGGCTGGCCGTGGGCTGGCTGCGCGACCACCTCGCCGAGCAGGACGTCGCCGAGACCATCCGCAAGGACGTCCAGGAGGGCATGGACAAGCAGCAGCGTGAGTTCCTGCTCAAGCGCCAGTTGGAGGCCGTCCGCAAGGAGCTCGCCGAGCTCAACGGCGAGCCGGAGGACGAGGCCGACGACTACCGGGCCCGCATCGAGGCCGCCGACCTGCCCGAGAAGGTCCGCGAGGCCGCGCTGAAGGAGGTCGGCAAGCTGGAGCGGGCCTCCGAGGCGTCCCCCGAGGGAAGCTGGATCCGCACCTGGCTGGACACCGTCCTGGAGCTGCCGTGGAACACGCGCACCGAGGACGCCTACGACATCCCCGGCGCCCGCGCCGTGCTGGACGCCGACCACGCGGGCCTGGACGACGTCAAGGACCGGATCGTGGAGTACCTGGCGGTGCGCAAGCGGCGCGCCGAGCGGGGCCTGGGCGTGGTCGGCGGGCGGCGCGGCGGGGCGGTGCTGGCGCTGGTCGGGCCGCCCGGAGTCGGCAAGACCTCCCTGGGCGAGAGCGTCGCCCGGGCCATGGGCCGCCGGTTCGTCCGCGTCGCGCTCGGCGGCGTGCGGGACGAGGCCGAGATCCGCGGCCACCGGCGCACCTACGTCGGCGCGCTGCCCGGCCGGATCGTGCGGGCGGTGAAGGAGGCGGGCTCGATGAACCCCGTCGTCCTGCTCGACGAGATCGACAAGGTGGGCTCCGACTTCCGCGGCGACCCGGCCGCGGCCCTGCTCGAGGTGCTCGACCCGGCGCAGAACCACACCTTCCGCGACCACTACCTGGAGATCGAGCTCGACCTGTCGGACGTGGTCTTCCTGGCCACCGCGAACGTGCTGGAGTCCATCCCGCAGCCGCTGCTGGACCGCATGGAGCTGGTGCGGCTGGACGGCTACACCGAGGACGAGAAGGTCACCATCGCCCGCGACCACCTGCTGCCCCGCCAGTTGGAGCGGGCCGGGCTGACCGAGTGGGAGGTCACCCTGGACGAGGCGGCGCTGCGCAAGCTGGCCACCGAGTACACCCGCGAGGCCGGGGTGCGCTCGCTGGAGCGCTCCGTCGCGCGCATCCTGCGCAAGGTCGCGGCCCAGACCGAGCTGGGCGACCGCGAGCTGCCCGCCGCCGTCGGCGTGGACGACCTGCGCGGCCTGATCGGGCGGCCGCACCACACCCCCGAGTCCGCCCAGGACCCGGCGGGCCGCCGCACCGCCGTGCCGGGCGTGGCCACCGGGCTCGCGGTGACCGGGGCGGGCGGCGACGTGCTGTTCGTCGAGGCGTCGCTGGCCGACCCGGAGACGGGCGGCACGGGCCTGACGCTGACCGGGCAGTTGGGCGAGGTGATGAAGGAGTCCGCGCAGATCGCCCTGTCCTTCCTGCGCAGCCACGGCGCCGAGCTGGAGCTGCCGGTGGGCGACCTGAAGGACCGCGGCGTCCACCTGCACGTGCCCGCGGGCGCGGTCCCCAAGGACGGCCCGAGCGCGGGCATCACCATGACCACGGCGCTGGCGTCCCTGCTGTCGGGGCGGCAGGTGCGGGCGGACGTGGCGATGACCGGCGAGGTGTCGCTGACCGGGCGGGTGCTGCCGATCGGCGGGGTGAAGCAGAAGCTGCTGGCCGCGCACCGGGCCGGGATCACCACGGTGCTGATCCCGCAGCGCAACGAGCCGGACCTGGACGACGTGCCCGCCGAGATCCTGGCGTCGCTGGAGGTCCACCCGGTGTCGGACGTGCGGCAGGTGCTCCGGCTCGCGCTCGAGCCCGCTCGGGCGGACGGCGCCGCGCCGGACCGGGGCGCGGACCGGGCGGTGGCGGCGGCCTGACGGGGGCGCGGCCCCTCCCCGCCGCGCAACGGCCCCGGCTCCCCCGCGGGAGCCGGGGCCGGGCCCGTCAGGCCCAGTCCTCCAGGTGGGCCCGCAGCCAGTCCTCCACCTCCGCGATGTGCACCGCGGCGGCGGCCCTCGCGGCGTCGGGGTCGCGGGCGGCCAGCGCCCGGTGGATCCGCGCGTGGTCCTTGCGCACCTGCGCGAAGACGCCCGGCTCCTGCCGCCCCCGGCCCAGGCGGGCGCGGAAGGTGCGGCTGGACAGGCCCTCCACGATCGCCGCCAGCGTCGCGTTGCCCGCCGCGGCCACGACCACCCGGTGGAAGGCCAGGTCGGCCGTCAGCAGCTCCTCCGGGTCGTCGGTCGCCTCCATCTCCGCCAGGTGCCGCTGCACCTGCGCCAGCTCCTCGTCGGTGATCCTGGCCGCCGCGAGCGCGGTCGCCGCCGGCTCCAGCAGCCGCCGCACCTGGAGCAGCTCCAGCAGTTGCTCCCCGCGGACCACCTCCGCCATCAGCCCGAACGTCTCCAGCAGATCGCCCGCGCCCAGCTCGGTGACGTAGATCCCCGAGCCGTGCCGCGCCTGGAGCACGCCCAGCACCGTCAGCGCCCTTATCGCCTCGCGCATCGAGCTGCGGGACAGGCCGAGCTGCGCCGCCAGGTCCCGCTCCGTGGGCAGCCGCTGCCCCGGCCGCAGCTCGCCCGCCGCGATCATCTGCTTGATCTGCTCGATCGCGCGCTGCGTCACCGTGCGCCTGCCCGGTGCCCCCTCCGCCGCCGTCATCAGCCGCTCCATGGCCCCCACCCCTTCCGCGTCCCACGCGCCTGGTGGGCACACATTCTGCCCTCAGGCTGCAATGGTCGGACCACTGGGGAGAGGATGGTCGAAGAAGATCCAAGAAGGTCCGAGAAAGATGCAGGACGACCTCTGTTCTCCCCCCGAAGAGGTCTGATAAATATGCCTGCACTGGCGACGAAGGGACAGCGGCATGGCGCCGGTCATCACTGCTGTGGACGTCCACGACATACGGTTCCCCACTTCGCTCGAGCTGCACGGGTCGGACGCGATGAATCCCGACCCCGACTACTCCGCCGCCTACGCGGTGCTGCGCACCGACGGCCCGCACGACGGGCACGGCTTCTGCTTCACCATCGGCCGCGGCAACGAGATCTGCACCGCCGCCATCCGCGCCCACGCCCCGCTGGTCGTCGGCCGCACCGTGGACAGCGTCGTCGGCGACCTCGGCGGCTTCGCCCGCGACCTGGTCCGCGACTCCCAGTTGCGCTGGCTCGGCCCGGAGAAGGGCGCGGTGCACATGGCCGCGGGCGCCCTGGTCAACGCCGCGTTCGACCTGGCCGGGCGGATCGCGGGCAAACCCGTGTGGCAACTGCTCGCGGAACTGCCGCCCGAGGCGATCGTGGACCTGGTCGACTGGCGCCACCTCACCGACGCGCTCACCCCGCGGGAGGCGCTCGCGATGCTGCGCCGCGCCGAGGCGGGCCGCGCCGAGCGGACCGAGCACCTGCTCGCCGAGGGCTACCCGGCCTACACCACCACCCCCGGCTGGCTCGGCTACAGCGACGAGCGCCTGGCCGAGCTGTCCCGGCAGGCCGTCGCCGACGGCTTCACCCAGATCAAGCTGAAGGTCGGGGCCGACCTGGACGAGGACCGGCGGCGGCTGCGCGTGGCCAGGGACGCCGTCGGCCCCGGCATCCGCATCGCCGTGGACGCCAACCAGCGCTGGGACGTGCCCGACGCGGTGGCGTGGACCAAGGCGCTCGGCGAGTTCGACCCGTACTGGATCGAGGAGCCGACCTCCCCCGACGACCTGCTCGGGCACGCCGAGATCCGCCGGGCCGTCGCCCCCGTGAAGGTCGCCACCGGCGAGCACATCCACAACCGGGTGATGTTCAAGCAGTTCCTCAAGGCCGAGGCGCTGGACGTGCTCCAGCTCGACGCCTGCCGGGTCGCGGGCGTGACGGAGAACGTCGCGATCCTGCTGCTCGCCGCCAAGTACCGGGTGCCCGTCTGCCCCCACGCGGGCGGCGTCGGGCTGTGCGAGGCGGTGCAGCACCTGGCGTTCTTCGACTACGCGGCCGTCAGCGGGACCCTCGACGACCGCGCGGTGGAGTACGTGGACCACCTCCACGAGCACTTCACCGACCCGGTGCGGGTGCGCGCCGGGCGCTATCTCGCGCCGACCGCCCCGGGCATGTCCACGAAGCTGCGCACCGAGTCGCTCCGGGACCACCGCTTCCCGGACGGGCCGGTATGGGCGGGCCGAGCCCACGGATCCGAGGAGTGAACAACGATGTTCCGCACCAAGGCAGTCACAGCGGCCGTGGCCTGCGCCGCCGCGCTCTCCCTCGCGGCGTGCGGCAGCACGGAGGACACCGGCGGGGGCGGCGCCGCCCCCGCCGGTGACGGCAAGGGCGAGGTCGGGGTGATCCTGCCGCTGCTGACCTCCCCGTTCTGGCAGTCCTACAACGACTACGTGCCCACCATGGCCAAGGCCGAGGGGGTGGACGTGCTCAAGACCGTCAACTCCAACAGCGACCCCGCGCAGCAGATCACCGACATCAACAACGCCCTCAACCAGAACGTCGCGGGCCTGGTGGTGGCCCCGCTGGACAGCGCGGCCATCGTGGCGGGTCTCGACCAGGCCGAGCGCAAGGGCGTCCCCGTGGTGGCCGTGGACGTCGCCCCGGACAAGGGCAAGGTCGCCATGGTGGTGCGGGCCGACAACGTCGCCTACGGCATCAAGGCGTGCCACTTCCTCGGCGGGAAGATCACCTCCGGCAAGGTCGTGCAGATCATGGGCGACCTCGCCTCCATCAACGGGCGGGACCGCTCGGAGGCGTTCCGCTCCTGCATGAAGGAGAAGCACCCCGGTGTGAAGGTGCTGGAGATCCCGGCCAAGTGGGAGTCCGACGCCGCCGCCTCCAAGCTCGACACCCTGCTCAACGCCCACCCCGACATCAAGGGCATCTACATGCAGGCAGGCGGCGTCTACCTGGCGCCGACCCTGCGCACCCTCAAGAGCAAGGGGATGCTGAAGAAGGCGGGCGAGGCGGGCCACGTCTTCGTCGTCTCCAACGACGGCATCCCGCAGGAGCTGGAGGCCATCCGCAAGGGCGAGATCGACGCCACCGTCTCCCAGCCCGCCGACGCCTACGCCAAGTACGGCCTGTACTACGTCAAGGCGGCCATGCAGGGCAAGACCTTCCGGCCGGGGCCGACCGACCACGGCTCCACCATCGTGGAGCTGCCCAGCGGGCTGCTGGAGGACCAGTTGCCCGCGCCGCTGGTCACCAAGGAGAACGTGGACGACCCCGAGCTGTGGGGAAACACCGTCAAGTGAGCGGCTCCCAGCAGACCGGGACGACCCGACGGGCGGCGCCCGGCACCCGCCCGCTCGTGGAGGCGGTCGGCGTCACCAAGCGCTTCGGGCCGACGCTCGCGCTGGACGACGTCCGGCTCACCGTCGAGCAGGGCCGCACCCACGCCCTGGTCGGACGCAACGGCGCGGGCAAGTCCACCCTGGTGGCGATCCTCACCGGGCTCCAGGCCCCCGACACCGGGAAGGTGCGGTTCGACGGGGCCGACGCGCCGCCGCTGGCCGACCGCGCCGCCTGGCGGCAGCGGGTGGCGTGCGTCTACCAGCGGTCCACCATCGTCCCCGACCTGACCGTCGCGGAGAACCTGTTCATCAACCGCCAGACCACCGGGCGCGGCGGCGTCATCAGTTGGCGCCGTACCCGGGCCAGGGCCGCCGAGCTGCTGGACGCCTGGGACGTGCGGGTGGACCCGGACGCCCGGGCCGGCGACCTGAGCGTGGAGGACAGACAGCTCGTCGAGATCGCCCGCGCCCTGTCGTTCGGCGCCCGGTTCATCGTGCTGGACGAGCCCACCGCACAGCTCGACAAGCGGGAGATCGAGCGCCTGTTCACCCGGATGCGGCAGCTCCAGGACTCCGGGGTGACGTTCCTGTTCATCTCCCACCACCTCCAGGAGGTCTACGAGGTCTGCCAGACCGTCACCGTGCTCCGCGACGCCCGCTGGATCACCACCGCCCCCGTGGCCGACCTGCCGCGCGGCGCGCTGGTGGAGGCCATGGCGGGGGAGGCGGTCACCGCGGCGGCCGTGGTCCGCCACGACACCGCGGACGCGCCCGTGCGCCTCGCGGTGCGGGGGCTGACCGGGGACGGCTTCGCGGAGGTGGACCTGACCGTGCGGCGCGGCGAGGTGGTCGGGCTCGCGGGCAGCAGCGGCAGCGGCAAGATCGAGCTCGCCGAGTCGCTGGTGGGCCTGCGCGGCCCCCGCGGCGGCACCGCCGAGCTCGACGGCGCGCCGCTGCCCCTCGGGGACGTCTCCGGGGCGCTGGCCGCCGGGGTCGGCTGCGTGCCCAGGGACCGGCACCACCAGGGGCTCGTCCCGCAGATGTCGGTGGGCGACAACACCACCATGACCGTGTCCCACAGGCTCGGCCGGTTCGGGCTGGTCGCGCCCGGCCGCCGGGCCGCGTTCGCCGCGGAGCTGATCGACCGCCTGGACATCCGCACCGAGGGTCCCGGGCAGGGCGTGCAGGCCCTGTCGGGCGGCAACCAGCAGAAGGTCGTCATGGCCCGCGCGCTGGCCTCCGACCCCAGGCTGCTGGTGCTGATCAACCCCACCGCGGGCGTGGACGTGAAGTCCAAGGAGTCCCTGCTCGGCCGGATCGACGCGGTGCGCGAGGACGGGACGGCGGTGGTCGTCGTCTCCGACGAACTGGACGACCTGCGGCACTGCGACCGCGTGCTCGTGCTCTTCCACGGCCGGGTGGTGGCCGAGCACCCGGCCGGATGGTCGGATCACGACCTCATCGCCTCGATCGAAGGAGTGGACCATGGCTGAGGCGGGGGCCGGAACACCGAAGACCGCCGGGGTGCCGCGGGCGCGGACGGGCGGTGGACGGGCGCCCGGGGGACCGCCGGGGACCAGCGGCGGGCGGTCGCCCGCCGCCACCCGGGCGGTGCTGCTGCGCCGGGCCAGGGAGCTGGCGCTGGTGCCCGCGCTGCTGCTCCTGCTGGCGCTCGGGCCGCTGGTGGACGACTCGTTCCTGACCGAGCGCAACATCATCTCCATCCTCGGCGCCTCCGCCGCGCTGGCGATGGTGGTGCTCGCCGAGTCCCTGGTGCTGATCACCGGCAAGTTCGACCTGTCGCTGGAGTCGGTGGTCGGCATCGCCCCGGCGATCGGCGCGCTGCTGGTGCTGCCCGCCGCGCAGGCCGGGTTCGGCACCGAGCTGCCCACGTGGCTGGCGCTGCTCGCGGTGTTCGCGGTCGGCGGGGCCGTGGGCGGGTTCAACGGGCTGCTGGTGGTGAAGCTGCGGCTGAACGCGTTCATCGTGACGCTGGCCATGCTGATCGTGCTGCGCGGCCTGCTGGTCGGCGCCACCGAGGGCAGGACGCTGTTCGGGATGCCGGAGGCCTTCCACACCCTGGCCACCACCACCGTGCTCACCGTCCCGGTGTCGGTGTGGCTGGCGGCGGCGGCGTTCGCGGCGGCCGGGTTCGTGCTGAAGTACCACCGCTGGGGCCGGGCGCTGTACGCGATCGGCGGCAACGCGGACGCGGCCCGCGCGGCGGGCATCCGGGTGGAGCGGATGACGCTGGCGGTGTACGTGGTCGCGGGCCTGCTCGCGGCCGTCGGCGGGCTGATCCAGACCGGGTACGTCGGCGCGATCAACGCCAACCAGGGCCAGAACATGATCTTCACGGTGTTCGCGGCCGCGGTCATCGGCGGGGTCAGCCTGGACGGCGGCCGGGGCACGATGTTCGGCGCGCTGACGGGGGTGCTGCTGCTGGGCGTGGTGCAGAACCTGCTGACGCTGGCTCAGGTGGAGTCGTTCTGGATCCAGGCGATCTACGGCGGGATCATCCTGCTCGCCCTGATGATCGCCAGGGTGACGACGGGGCGGGCGCAGGATTGAACCGGGGGGTGGGGGCATTCCTCCGGAGGCCGGGGGCTCCGCCCCCTGGACCCCCGCCGGGGCCGCGCCCCGGGCCCCGGAGGGGGTGTTGCTCCGGGGGCCCGGGGGCTGTGCCTCTTGAGCCCCCGCCGGGGTCTCCGGCCGTGGACGGTGTGTGCGGCGGTGGGGCCGTTCCTCCTTGCCGCTCCTTCGCCCGTGGCCGGGGGTGAGGGGTGGGTTCGCGGAGGTGGGGTGGAGCGCCTGGGTCCAGAGGGCTTCGCCCCCTGGACCCCTTCGGGAGCCGGGCCCCGGGGTTCCGGGGCCCGGCCGCGTGTCAGCCGTTGGCCAGGGCCTGGAGGCGGTCGTAGGCGCCGTTGAACCAGTTCTGGTCGCCGGGGAAGGTGCCCGAGGAGGCGTACTGCCAGATCGTGTGGAAGCCCCAGCCGTTGGGCAGGGTGCCCACCGTGGAGGCGTAGCGGGCGATCCACAGCGGGTTGGTGGAGCCGAAGGCGCCGCTGTTGCCGGTGCACTGGGTCCACCAACTGGTGGAGGTGTAGATCGTGGGGTAGCGGCCGGTGCGGGCCAGCACGGTGTTGCTGAAGTCGCGGATCCAGTTGACCATCGCGGCCTGGCTCAGGCCGTAGCAGGTGGCGCCGTACGGGTTGTACTCCAGGTCCACCGCGGGGGGCAGCGTCTTGCCGTCCCTGGACCAGCCGCCGCCGTTGTCGACGAAGTAGTTGGCCTGCGCCGCGCCGCTGGAGTAGCCCGGCAGGGCGAAGTGGTAGGCACCGCGGATCATGCCCACGTTGTAGGAGCCGTTGTACTGCTGGGCGAAGTAGGGGTTCTTGTACGAGGTGCCCTCGGTGGCCTTGACGTAGGCGAACCGGGCGCCGTTGGCCCAGGCCGAGGACCAGTTGACGTTGCCCTGGTGGCTGCTGACGTCCATGCCGGCGACCTGGGCGCGCGGCTGCCTCGGCGGGACGTTGTCGGGGTCGCCTCCCTCGTGTTCGAGGATGGTCGAGCCCGCCCAGTCGTCCTCGGGGTGGGGGATGGTCTCGCCGCCGGAGGCCGAGGCCGTGGCGGGCATGAGCACCAGCAGGGCGAACACGGCGATCAGCGCGGTGAGCGCGGAGCGCAGGGAGCCGCGGGGGGTTCGCCGGTACGGTCGGTGCGCGGACATGGTGCGCCTCCTGTGGGGGAAGGGGGCGGTTCCGGCCGGGTTGGTGTGGCCATGTCAGATTGAAGGTAAGGGCGGCGGGGCGGCGATGAAAGAGTCCTTCGTTGACGCCGTTGGTCCAGACCACTGCGGCAAAGCCCCAGGCTGCGGCTTTGGGGTTTGTTAACAATGAGAGTTTCAGCAACTGCCGGACGGAGGGCGCCGCGAGGGGGGCCGCGCCGCCGGTTAGGCTGCGCGCATGACTGCCGCACCCATCGGGAACTTCACCGAGGCCTGGCCCGCCGCGCGGCGTCCCGAGCTGCTGGCCGGGCCCGTCGCCGCCGCGCTGCCCCTGCCGGGTGACGCGCAGGCGCTGGTGGTGGACACCGACCCGGAGGCCGCCGACACCGCCGCGTTCTGCGCGCGGTACGGGGTGGCGCCGGAGGAGTCCGCGAACTGCGTGGTCGTCGCGGCGAAGCGGGGCGGGGAGACCACACTCGTGGCCTGCGTGGTGCTCGCGCACACCCGGGCCGATGTGAACGGGGTGGTGCGGCGCAGGCTCGGGGCGCGCAAGGCGTCGTTCGCGCCGCGCGAGACCGCCGTGGCGGAGACCGGCATGGAGTTCGGCGGCATCACGCCCGTCGGGCTGCCCTCCGGCTGGCCCGTCCTGGTCGACCGGGCGGTGCTGGACGTGCCGTGGGCCGTCGTCGGCAGCGGGGTGCGCCGCTCCAAGCTCCTCGTCCCCGGCAAGGCCCTCGCCGCCCTGCCCGGCGCCGAGGTGGTGGACGGGCTGGGCCTGGGCGGCCCGGCGTGAGCGGGGCGTACCGCCGCGGCGGCGGCGCCCCCGGGGAGCCCGGCGGCGGGGGAGAGGGCCCGCTGGACGCGCTGGAGCGAGAGCTGTCGGTGCTGCTGCGCCGGGCCCGCGCCAACATGGCGGAGATGGCCAGGGAGCTCCACCCGGACCTGGAGCCCGGCGCCTACGGCCTGCTGATGCGCCTGGAGGGGGCCGGGCCGCAGCGGGCCACCGAGCTGGCGTCGTTCTTCGGGGTGGGCAAGGCCACGATGAGCCGCCAGTTGCGCGCGCTGGAGGGCCTGGGCCTGGTGGCCCGCGAGCCGGACCCGGCCGACGGCAGGGCGTACCTGCTGACGCTCACCGACGAGGGCCGCCGCCGCTTCACCGGGGTGCGCACCGCCCGCCGCGCCCGCTACCTGGAGATGATGGCGGCCTGGGACCGCGCCGAGGTGGCGGAGCTGGCGCGGCTGCTGCACCGGCTGAACGCGACGGCGGAGGGCGAGCAGCCGCGCGCCTGAGTCACAGCTCGGCCAGCACCGCCGTCGCGTCGTCGTGCCGCTTGTGGCGCCCCCGGGCCGCCCCGGCGCACTCGGCGGCCCGCACCCGGGCGATCAGCTCCCGGGGGCCCTGCTTGCGCAGCAGCGCCATCGCCCCGGCCCAGTCCGTCTCGCCGAACATCTCCACCAGCCGTGACGCCCCGTCCGACAGCGCCGCCACCGCCCGCACCTCCTCCCGCGGCACCGCCCCGGCCACCGCCCGCGCGGCGACCGACGGGTCGGCCGCGGCGGTGAAGAACCCGCCCTCGGCGTTGCGCAGCGCCTCCACCGCCGCCACGTACTCGGCCACCGCCGCCGCGCGCTCCGGCGCGTCGGCGGCGAGCGCGCGCACCGCCGCCCGCCGGGCCGTCACCGGGTCGGGCAGCCGGTCGAGCCGGTCGTCCAGGACCGCCTCCACCCTCGTGCCCAGGTCGAGCAGCAGCACCGAGTCCGACAGCACCAGGTACTCCACCGACTCCGGTGACCACCGCACGGCGACCACGGTGGCCTGGGGCGTGCGGGCGTGAGATAGGTCACAGCCCCCGGCGTGCGCCCGCGCGGTCCGCTCGATCGCGTCCGCGAGGCATGCGCGCAGTGAAGCGCCGGGGTGCGATGTGGCCATCTCCAGCAGGGCGCCGCCCAGCCGGGAGGCGAACCAGGGGACGCCGTGGACGCAGCCGTCGTCGTCCGGCGGCGGGGTGACCCCGTCCAGCAGGACCAGCGCGCCGCCGCGTCCGGCGGCCGGGAGCGCCGCGGAGGCGAAGTCCTCGTTGGGGCGGTCGGGACCGCCGGGTTCGGTGGCCAGTTCGATGCGCATGGCGGCCATTGTCGACCCGGGGGGAGCGGAGCATGGCGTATGGTGACGGCTTTGACAGGTCTGGACCAGCCCCTGGGCAGCACTTGTTGACGCCTGGGAAGTAATGTTCACTCGTTCGGGTGGCTGTGCGGAGAAGCGTGGCGCTTCGCGGCGTCGCTTGCGAGGGTCGAGCGCGCCGGGGAGCCGCCGATCGCGTGTGCGGTGGCCGCGGGCCGGCCGGCGCGCCTCCGCGGAGTCGGAAACTGAAGCGCGAGAAGGATGCGAGAACCGGTGCGGACGAGGCATAGGCCGCTGGCAGGCGCCCCTGTCACGGCACGGCACCGCTCCCCCGCGTTAGCCGAGGGGGAGCCATGCGCCTGAACACACAACCGGCCGGTACCGGCGCTTCCGAGCACGCGCTTGTCGAGAGGGTGGCGGTGCACGAACAACAGAGGGCACGGACCTTCGACGCCGAGACGGCACCGGCGGGGACGGACTCCGGGGACGGTGCGCCGGTCTCGACCAAGATCGTGGTCTCCGGCGGGTTCGGCGTGGGCAAGACCACCTTCGTCGGCGCGGTGTCGGAGATCACGCCGCTGACGACCGAGGCCGTGATGACCAAGGCCAGCGAGGGCCTGGACGACCTGCGGTCCACGCCGGGCAAGACGACCACCACCGTCGCGATGGACTTCGGGCGGATCACGCTCGACTCCCAGCTCGTCCTCTACCTGTTCGGCACGCCCGGGCAGAACCGCTTCTGGTTCATGTGGGACGACCTGGTGCGCGGCGCCATCGGCGCGGTGGTGCTGGCCGACACCCGGCGGCTCGCCGACTGCTTCCCCGCGCTCGACTACTTCGAGACCAGCGGCCTGCCGTTCGTGGTGGCGGTCAACCAGTTCGAGGGCACGCAGGCGTACACGGTGGACGACGTCCGGGACGCGCTGTCGCTGCCGCGGACCATACCGGTGGTGATCTGCGACGCCCGCGAGCGCCAGTCCGCGGTGCACACGCTGATGTCGCTGGTGTCGCACGCCCTCACCCGCGCCGCCTGACGGGGTTTCGGTCACCGGGCGGGCGCACGGAGGCCGTGGCGGCGGCTCGGGACAGGCGGAAGGCGACGGCGATGGCGCGCACGGCGGTGGTGGTCGGGGCGGGGCAGGCCGGCCTGCACCTCGCGCTCGGCCTCCGGTCGCACGGCTTCGACGTCACCCTGGTCGCCGACCGCACCCCCGACGAGGTCCGCGGCGGGAGCGCGCTGTCCGCGCAGGCGATGTTCCACCCCGCCCTGGAGTGCGAGCGGGAACTGGGCATCGGCTTCTGGGAGCACCAGGCGCCGCCCGTGGAGGGGGTGGCCGTCCGGCTCGTGGCGAGCGGCGGCACCCACCCGCCGGGACCGGTCGGCCGGCTGCGCCACCCCGCCAGGTCCGTGGACCCGAGGGTGAAGCTGGCCGGGTGGATGGAGACGTTCGCGCTCCGCGGCGGGCGGCTGGTCGTGCACACCGCCGGCGTGGCGGACCTGGAGTGGTTCGCGAGCGGCGCCGACCTGCTGGTGGTGGCCACCGGCGCGGGCGGGGCCGGGCGGCTGTTCGCGCCCGACCCGTGGCGCGCCCCGCGCCCCGCGCCGCGCAGGACGCTGGCCGCCGTCCACGTCCACGGCCTGCGCCCGCACCCGGAGGACGGCGGCACCGCGCTGCGGTTCACGGTGGTGCCCGGCGTGGGGGAGTGGTTCACCCTGCCGTCCCTGACCACAACGGGCCCGTGCGACGTGCTGGGCTGGTCCGCCCTGCCCGGCGGGCCGGCGGACGTGTTCGCCGGGGCGGGCCACGCCGAGCGGCTGCGGCTCGCCCTGGAGCTGACCCGCCGCCACCTGCCGCAGGAGCACGCCCGCGCCGCCGGGGCCGAGCCGGCCGACGCCCGCGCCTCCGTGGTCCACCACCCCGCCCCCGGGGTGCGGCCCGCCGTGGCGGTGCTGCCCTCGGGGACGCCCGTGCTCGGCGTCGCCGGGGCCGCGCCGCTCGACGACCCGTTCACCGGCCAGGGCGCCGCCGCCCGGTGCGCCGCGTCCTGCCTGCGCAGCGTCGTCGAGCACGGCGACCGCCCGTTCGACGCGGAGTTCCTGCGGCGGGCGTCCGAGCGCTGGCGGCGGCAGGCCGAGCCGGCCGGGCGCTGGACCGACGCGCTGCTCGGCCCGGCGGCGCCGTGGGCGCGTGACCTGCTGCGCGCCGCGGGCGAGGACGGCCGGGCGGCGGACCGGTTCGCGGCGGCGTTCGCCGACCCGGCGACCCTGGAGAGATGGTTCCACGACCCGCGGGCGGCCGCGCGCGGCGCCGGGGCGGCCGGGGCGCACCGCCCTGTATTACCGGTCGAGAGCTGAATAACCCGGAATTCGGCACGATACCGGACGAATAGCAGCACATCTCCGGCGCCACCGCGGCGCGTTTTCGCCGCGCGGAATTCATTCGGCCACCTCACCGGCCTGACGACGCGTTATGGAATTCTCGCGGGCATGTGTTGGAGGGTTGCGGCAAGACTACTGGCAGGGCAACGAGACGCACGATGACCGAAAGGACCCGCCATGCGGATGGCGACCGAGATCGAATGCGAGATCGGCATGGACCTGATCATCGGCATGGATCTGATCGTCGGGGTGGACCGCACCCTGCCGGTGACCGCCGACCTCTACTACAGCAGCGCGGCGCCGTACCAGGTGGAGGCGACGTTCCGGCACGGTGAGGAGAAGATCGCCACCTGGGTGTTCTGCCGCGAGCTGCTGCTGGAAGGGGCCGAGCGGCCGGTGGGCGAGGGCGATGTGCGGGTCTGGCCCGACCGTGCCCGCGGCCTGGTGTGCCTGGGGCTGACCGCCCCCGGCGGCAGCTCGCTGCTGCTGGCCCCGGCGAGGGCGGTCGCCGAGTGGAACGCCAAGATGGTCCGGGCCGTGCCGCGGGGCACCGAGAGCGCGCACATCGACCTCGACCGGGAGATCGCGGCCCTGCTCGCCGGCTGAGGCGGACCCGGCCCGAGGCTCCCGGCAGCCGGGTCCGGCCCCGCGGCGGGTCAGGAGCGGGCGGGCGGCTTCGGCGCGCCCGCGCCGTCCACGGCCCGCTCACCCGGGTCCGGGCGCACGGCGCCCAGCACCGGCATCCCGCCGACCGGCGAGACCTTCACCACGTCCCCGGTCCGCGGCGCCTGCACCACCTTGCCGTCGCCGATGTACATCGCCACATGGGTGGCGCCCGGGTAGTAGATGACCAGGTCACCGGGGCGGAGCTGGTTCATCGGCACACGCGGCAGTTGCCTCCACTGCTCCTGGCTGGTGCGCGGTATCGGCGTCCCGGCGTACTCCCACGCCCTGGAGGTCAGGCCCGAGCAGTCGAACGCGTCGGGGCCCTCGGCGCCCCACAGGTACGGGTCGCCCAACTGATCGAACGCGTAGTCGATGGCGCGCTGCCCGGCGCCCGACGGGTTGCGGTCGTCGTGCCCCAGCACCCCGGAGTCGACGAACTCCTCCTGCGCGGCCCGGGTGCCCTCCTCCTCCAGCCGCTTCAGCTCCTCGCGCTCGGCGCCGGTGAGGGTGCTGACGATGTCCTCGACCTGCTCCAGCCGCTTCTCGACCTTGTCGCGGGCCGCGCGCTGCCGCTCGGCGAGCCCCTCCGCCTCCTCCAGCGTCTCCTTCTGGTCGTCGACCAGGTCCTTCAGGTCCCGCTCCCCGGCCGCCAGGTCGCGCACCACCTCGGCCTGCGCCTCGGCGGCGCGGTTCAGGTCGTGGCCGCGGTCGAACGCCTCCCGCGGGTCGTCGCTCAGCAGCAGCCGGGAGTAGTCGGACAGGCCCAGGTCCCGGTACTGGCGGCGGGCCAGCTCCCCGGCCACGGCCCGGTTCTCGCGGAGGTCCGCGCGCTGGTCGCCGAGCTGCTTGTTGAGGTCGTCCAGCTTGCGGCGCGCCTCGTCCAGCTTCTCCTGGGCGGTGTTGTACTCCTCGGCGGCCTCCTCCGCGGTGCGGTACAGCGACTGGAGGCGGTCGAGCAGGGCCCTCAGCTCCTCCTCCGCCAGGCCGCCGGGCGGGGCGGGCCGGTCGGTGGGCGGCGGGGTGTCGATGAACGACGGGTCGGACGCCTGCCCGCCGGGGGACCGGCCGCCGGGGTCCGGGTCGGCGTACGCGGCCTGGGGCGTGGTCAGCGCCGCGCAGGCCAGCAGGGCTCCACAGGTCAGGGCCCGGCGCGGCCAGCCCGGGGAGCGGCGTACTGACATCCCATCACCTCCGCAGCAATCACCATTGTCCGGAGTGATCCTGCCATGACTCGTCGTACTTATTAAGGGGAGTTGAGGCGTTCGGCGCAGTCCGTCACCCACCCGTACGGCGTCGTTCACTCCGGCGCGCGAGGCACCGTCAGGTGCGGGACCGGGGCACGCGCCACAGGAGGAGACATCGTGTGCGGCGGCGGGGTTGCACTCTTCGGCCGCGTCCGTGCGGGGCGGGGCGCCGGCGGCGGGCCCGGGGCGGGACGGGGAGCGCGGGTCAGCGGCGGCGCCAGGGCCACTTCGGGCGCTCGGTGCGCCCCTCGGGGTCGTACTCGTACCGCCAGCGGGAGCCCCGGCCGCGGCGGGGGGACGGGGCGAGGACCCGCCGGTAGACGTGCACGGCCGCGGTGGAGCCGTCCTCGCCCGGCACCGGGACGGAGTACGTCTTCGGCGGATTGCCGGTCATGCCGACGAGCACGGGCAGCACCCGCCCGTCCAGCGGCCCCCCGGTGAACTCGGTGTCCTCGCTACGCACGGGACCATGCTCCCACCCGGGCCCTGGCTCACCGCGGCGCCCTGCCGTCGCCCGGCCCGAACGCCGCGAGGGCGTCCTCCGCCGAGTTGCGGGCGAGCACGTACTCGTCCGCCCACCGCGCCGCGCCCGGCCAGGCCGACTCCGCCGCGATGCGGGCGCAGGCCGCCGCGAGGTCGAACGGGGTGCGGCGCAGCGCCACGCCGTCCGGGCCGAGCAGCGCCCAGTGCGCCCCCGGGCGGCCGTAGGGCATGCCGACGCTGCCCGGGTTGACCACCAGTCGGCCGTGGGTGAGGCGGACGAACGGCATGTGGGTGTGGCCGCACACCACCGTCTCCACGTCCCGCGGCACCCCGTCGAGCACCTCGGCCCAGCGCGCCGGGCGGGAGTCGACCAGCACCGTCTCGCTGTCGTCGCGCGGGGTGGCGTGGCAGAACAGGACGCGGCCGAGCCCCGGCACGTCCAGCGTCGCCGTGGCGGGCAGCGCGGCGAGGCGGGCCACCTGGTCCTCGCGCAACTGCGCCGCCGCCCAGGGCGTGACTTCGTCGGGGCTCTCCCGCGCCGTCCCCCGCCGGTGCTCCACCAGCTCCCGGTCGCCGTTCCCCGACACCCACACCGCGCGCTCGCCCAGCGACGCCAGCAGGTCCAGGGTGCGCACCGGCTGCGGCCCGGAGGCCAGGTCCCCGCAGAGCACGACCCGCTCCGCGTCCCGCACCGCGGGCTCGGCGAGCACCGCCTCAAGCGCGGGCAGCACCCCGTGCACGTCCGACAGCACGGCCACGCTCACAGCAGGTGCTCCAGCGTCGCCCCCATCGGCCGCAGGCGGCGGGCCAGGTCGCCCGCGGGCCCGTCCCGGTCCTCCAGCGCCAGCACCGGGGCCAACTGCGCGGCCACGGTGGCGTCCCCCGCGGCCGTCACCACCAGCAGCCCCACGAAGTGGTCCACCAGCCAGGTCCGCAGCTCCGGCGCGGGCGGCTGCTTGCCCTGGTCGAGCCAGGCAAGCGACACCGTCTCCACCGACGCGATCCACGAGCGCACCGCGAGGACCAGGCGGGGGCTGGGCTCGGGCACGGCCAGGTGGTCGAGCACCCGGTGCAGCGCGTCGCGCCGCACCTGCTCCACGATCTCCCCGGCGCGGCCCGCCGCGGTGACGCCGCCGCCGCGCAGCAGCGCCGCGTAGCCGGCGTCGTGCTCGTCCACGAACGCCAGGTAGCGGTCCAGGACGTTGGCCAGGCGCTGGGTGGGGGTGCCGGTGGCCGGTTCCACGAACCGGCCGGACAGCTCGTCGGCGGCGGAGCGCATCGCGGCCTCGTAGAGCTGCCGCTTGCCGCCGGGGAAGTAGCGGTACACCAGCGGGCGGGAGACCCCGGCAGCCGCCGCCACGTCCTCCAGGGAGACCTCGTCGGGGGCGCGGCGGCCGAACAGGTCGAGGGCGGCGGCGAGCAGTTGCTCGCGGCGCTGCTCCACGGGCAGCCGCCGGTAGGCGCCGCGCCCCACTGCTTCGAATGCTGCCATGCCCCGCAGGGTAACCGGCCGCCCGCCCCTGTGACGTGGGGCTACGCTCACAGCAGTCCGCTGCTGCGCCACACCCGCGCCCACGGGCCGCGGATCAGCCCGATCTCGGTCAGGAAGTCGGTGAGCCTGCGGGCGGAGGCGCGCATGACCTCGCGGCGGTGCCCGCTCGCCGCGGCCTGGGCGCGCGCCTGCCGCGGGTCGAGCCCCACGTTGGCGTACACCCGGGGGCTGATCAGCGACCTGCTGACCACGCGGGCGGCCTCGGCGGCGGTGAACCGGGTCAGGCGCAGCTCCCAGGCGGGCGCGGTCCCGGCCTGGCGGCTCAGCTCCTCGCGGGCGTAGCGCACGTGCCGGGCCTCCTCCACCACGTGGATGCGGGTGACCTGGCGGATGACGGGCTGCACCGTCTCGTCCGGGAAGGTCTGACGCTGCATCCAGTCCAGGATCTCCTCGCACAGCAGGGTGGCGGTGAACGACCCGGGGGTGGTGGAGACGGTCTTCATGAAGCGGGCGAGGTTGTGCTCGGCGCGGCCGGGCCGGTAGACGGGGGTCTCCAGGCGGTCGATGAGCCGCGCGAACATCTTCGAGTGGCGGCACTCGTCGGCGACCTCGGTGAGGGCGTAGCGGACATGGCCGCTGGTCGGGTCCAGGTCGTAGATGTGCCGGGCCAGCAACTGCATGAGGATGACCTCGAACCAGATGCCGCTGCCGGCCAGGCTCGCGGCCTCGTGCCGGGACAGCTCCAGGCGCCGCCGCTCGCTCATGCCGTGCCACAGCGGGGTGTCGTAGAGGCTGACCAGGTGCGGTGGCAGGAACCACTTGCCGTCCTCGAGCGGCGCGTCCCAGTCGACGTCGGTGTCGGGGTCGAAGGAGTGCTTGACGGATGCCTCCAGCAGCCGGGCCGCGACGCGTTCGCGTGCCTGGGAGGCGGTGAGGACGGCCGTGTCGGCCCTGGTGGTGGCAGGAGTGCTGGTCAAGGTTGCCCGCTCCTTTCCGGGAGGGGGCGGGCGCGCGCCGGGTGGCCCGCGCCCGGGGCGCTCGGCCCACCCTCTCCATCGGCAGTCGGCTTATAAGACTGTCTTCTTATAAGACTGCGTGTCAGCAAGGGCGTCAATCCCCCTGCCCCATCCCCGTGGGCACCCCGCGAGGAGGGGCCGTGCCTCCGGCGCCCTCCATGCATAGGATCTGATCATGTCAACCGACGGCGCCCCGATCAGATGGGGCATACTCGCGACCGGCGGCATCGCCGCGGCGTTCACGGAGGACCTGCGGCTGCTGCCCGACGCCGAGGTCGTCGCGGTCGGCTCCCGCTCCGCGGAGTCCGCCCACCGGTTCGCGAAGACGCACGGCATCCCCCGGGCCCACGGAAGCTGGGCGGAGCTGGCCGCCGACCCCGAGGTGGACGTCGTCTACGTGGCGACCCCGCACTCCGCCCACCACGCCGCCACCGAACTGCTCCTGCGGGCCGGCAAGGCGGTGCTGTGCGAGAAGCCGTTCACGCTGAACACGCGCCAGGCCCGGGAGCTGACCGCGCTCGCCGACGAGCGCGGCCTGTTCCTCATGGAGGCCATGTGGACCCGGGTCAACCCCGTGATCCGGCGCATGGCCGAGCTGATCGCCGACGGGGCGGTGGGCGAGGTGCGGGCCGTCCACGCCGACTTCGGGTTCGCCGCCCCGGCCGAGGCCACGCACCGGCTGCGCGACCCGCACCAGGGCGGCGGGGCCCTGCTCGACCTGGGCGTGTACCCGGTCTCCTTCGCCCACTTCGTGCTCGGCGCGCCCGCGCACATCGCCGCGTGGGCGCGGCTGAGCCCGCAGGGCGTGGACGAGAACACCGGCATCCTGCTCGGCTACGACAGCGGGGCGGTGGCCACCCTGACCTGCTCCATCGTGGCGGGCACCCCGGTGGTCGCGGCCGTCAGCGGCACCGCGGGGCGGATCGAGCTGCCGCACGGGTTCTTCCACCCCGACGGGTTCGTGCTGCACCGGCTCGGCCGGGAACCGGAGCACGTGCGGGTGCCGGGCGGCGAGGAGAGCGGCAACGGGTACACCCACGAGGCCGTCGAGGTGATGCGCTGCCTGCGGGCGGGCCGCACCCAGTCGCCGCTGGTACCGCTGGCCGACACCCTGGCGGTGATGGAGACGCTGGACGCGGTGCGGGAGCGGATCGGGGTGCGGTATCCGGGGGAGTGACGGGCGGCGGGGGCCGGCGACGGGTCAGACGTCCGCGGCGACCGGCTCGGCGCGGCGCCTGTTGTGCACCAGCAGCCGCACGGTGACCGCGCCGGCCACCACGAGCGCGCCGCAGGACAGCGCGGTGCTCAGCCACGACGCGTCGAACCACTGCCCGCCGACGTACCCCAGGCCCACGCTGTACGCGGCCCAGACCACCCCGGCCAGCGCCGACCACGGCAGAAACTCCGCCAGCGTGCGCTGGGTGGCGCCCGCGGCGACGCTCACCACGGAGCGGCCGGCGGGCGCGAACCGCGCCAGCACCACCAGTGGACCGCCGCCGCGGGAGACCACCTCGCCCAGCAGGTCCTGGGCGGCCGAGAGCCTGCGGTTGCGCTTCATGTGGCTGTCGATCCACCGGCCGCCGCCGCGGGCGAGCCGGTACGCCGCCAGGTCGCCGAGGCAGGAGGCGGTGGCCGCGCACAGCAGCAGCATCAGGGTCTCGGCCACCGCGAAGGTCTGGCCGGTGGCGGAGCCGGCCGCGGAGGCGGCGATCAGCAGGGCTCCGCTGGGCAGCACGGGGAGGAAGACGTCGAGCATCACCGACAGGGCGACGACCGCGTACACCCAGGGCGAACTGAGCAGTGCGCCCAATTGATCCAACACGTGTGCCTTCTCCCCCGCATCCCTCCCGGGACTTCCAGGCGCCATCCCCTCGTGGCCGCAGGCCAGGTGCAGCGGAGCGGCGGGGGCGCTGTGTTCCCGAATGGCTCTCCCGAGCCATCCAACCGTACAGCGTACGCGGTGCCGTGTAACGGGGGTATTCGCGGCGCTGCCGGTGCCGATCACCCGTCGTGCGCGGATTGTTATGATTATCGGGCCGTCAGGGCCGGGTGTGTGGGCGGTATCACGTCGCCACGGCCGCCCGGCCGGCCTCGCCGCCGCCGCGCCACCCGGCCGCTCCCCGGTCCTCCAGCTCCGCCCTGAGCGACGCCACCGCCGCCGTGACCCGCGGCGAGGCGCAGTGCCGCGCCAGCCCGGCCGCCTCGTCCGCCAGGGCCCGCGCCCCCGCCAGGTCACCGGTCCGCAGCCGCGCGGTGCCCGCGAGCGCGGTGTACAGGCAGCGGTCCCGGGTGAACGACGGGTCGAGCGCCCGCACCGCCGCCTCCAGCAGCGGCCCGGCCTCCTGCGCGCACCCCAGGTGCAGCAGCGCGGTCCCCGCCTGAGCCGACAGCTCCGCCGCGCCGAACCAGTACAGCCACGGCGGGTCCGCGCCGTCCCCCGCCCCGGCCAGCAGTTCCCCGGCCCGGTCCAGCGCGTGCCGGCACCGCGCCGCGTCGCCCAGCACCGCCAGGGCGCGGGCCCTGCGGGTGGCGGCCATCGCCCGCAGCCGCCCCCCGCCGCCCTCCGCGGCCAGCGCGGCGGCGTCCGCCGCGGCCAGCGCGTCCCGGGGCCGGCCCGCGAGCAGCGACTGGAGGGACAGGCCCGCCAGCAGGTGCGCGGCCAGCGGCCGGCTGCCCGCGCTGTGCGCCGCCCGCAGGCCGGTCAGGAAGTACCGCTGCGCCGCCGCGTGCCGCCCGCCGTCCGCCGCCGCCCAGCCGCCGAGCTGCGCCAGGTCGGCCGCCACCGCGAACAGCCGGGCCCGCACCGCGGCGCCGGGCACCCCGCGGTGCAGCAGCTCCGAGGCCAGGCGCAGGTCCGCCTCCACCCGGTGCCGCACCGCCGTGCCGCCGAGCCGGTCGTCCAGCCTGCGCAGCCCCAGCACCCCGCTCTCCAGCCAGGCCGCCGTGCCCGCGTCCGCCGTGCCCGCGTCCGCCACGCCCGCGTCCGCCACGCCGTCCCGCGGCCCGTCCGGCTGCCCGTCCGGCTGCCCGGCGGGCTCGGGGGCCGCCGCCCAGTCGGCGATCGCCTCCCGCAGCGCCCGCCCCGTCAGCAGCGGATACCCCCGCAGGTCCTCGGCCCCCGCCCCGTCGCCCAGCAGCGCCCGCAGCGCGGCCAGGGCCCCCTCGGGCGTCCACGGCAGCCCCGCGGGCACGCCGTCGTGCACCGGCAGCCACCCCGGCCAGGGCTTGGCGTCCACCTCGCGCAGGGGCACCCCGAGCGCCCTGGCCAGCGCCCGCTGGCTGTCCGGCTCGGGCACCACGCCCCAGTGCTCCCACCGCCAGACCTTCTCGCGGCGCGCGGCCATGGGCACGCCCATGGCGCGGGCGTTGTCGGCTATCACCCGGGCCAGGTCCTGGTAGGTCCAGCCGCGGCTGCGCCTGACCTGGGCCAGGGGGTGGGGCGAGGCTTGAGGAGCGCTCTTCACGACCGTGGTTCTCCTCGTCACCGGGGGCGCATGGGGGGCTGACGAAGGCTCAAGGGAGCACGCAGTGCGCGAGGATACCCCCGCCCCCCGCGCGCCCACCGGGGCTCCTGCGCCGGAAGTGACGCGTGCCACGACCCGGATCGGGTCCCACGGCGGGGTCCGACGGCCCCGGGGGAGGCGCCGGGGCACGCTCGCCCGCCCTCCTGACGCCGGATCCGCTCCCCTCGGCGCGACGCCCCGTCGCGGCCCGCCCGTCGCGGCCGTCCCGCCACCGCCCGACCTGACGCGGCCCGCCCCCCGCGGCGCCCGTGCGGTGCCCTCGCGCGACCCCCACTCGTTACCCGCCGGTTACCCAACCTGTATTTCTGCGCACATCGGTTCCCGGAAACACCCACGGGACTACACCGAGACAACAGATTCGCACTTGATGCGAACAACCCGTTACCGCTTGGCTGTGGTTGATCACCGAGCGTCGGCGGCACCCACCCGCACACCCGCAGACCGCGCCCGGGACCCCAGAGCCGACAGAGCCGGAGGTGAGGCAGGCCGTGGAGACACCCGCATCCGTGCCCGGCCCTCCGGGCGCCGGTCCGCACCCCGCCCCTGCCCACGCGGGTTCCGCCCGCCCGACCGCCGCACCCCTGTGATCTGATGCCGCCTCCACCCTTCCGCTTCTCCCTGTCCAGGGACCAGTTCGGCTTCGACCCCGCCCTGGACGACACCGCGCTCGCGGAGGCCAGGGACGCCATGGCCCTGGGCCGCTGGACGGAGGCCCGCTCGCTGCTCCTGGAGACCGGCGACGACTGGGACCTGCGCGGCCACCGCCTCGTCGTCCTCGCCGAGACCGCCGCGGGAGCCGGCTGGGCGCAGGACTGGCTGCTCGCCGAGCCGGACAGCCTCGACGCCGCGATGCTGCACGCCTTCGCCACCGTCCTGCTCGCCTCCCGGGGGAAGGGCAGGCCCGAGGCGGCCCGCGAGGCGTGCCTGGCCGCCGCCCAGCGGGCGCCCGCCGACCCCTCGCCGTGGCTGGCCATGCTGATCCTCGCCCGGCACACCGGCACCGACGACGAGCGGATGCGCGCCTTCGACCAGGTCCGCGGCCGGCACCGCCCGCACCACCACGCCCACCACCTGATGGCCGCGTGCCTGGCGGAGCGGCAGAAGGGCGACGGCGACGACCCGTTCCACGAGGTGTACGAGTTCGCGGAGTGGGCCGCCGACGAGGCGCCCCCCGGCTCCCCGCTCGCCGCCCTGCCGGTCGTCGCCCACACCGAGCGGTACCGGGTGCTCGCCGAGGCGGGCCTGGAGCCGCGCAACCCCGCCAACTCCGAGCACTGGACGACCTGGCGGGCCCGCCAGGTGCTCAACACCGCGTTCAGTTGGTGGCTGGAGTGGGACGGCGCGCGCCACCCGAGGTTAAAGGTCGATCTGAACTTCCTGGCCCACGCGAAGTTCCACGAGGGCCGCATGGCGGAGGCGGCGGGCCTGTTCAACAGCATCGGGCCGCACGCCACCCGGGCCCCCTGGTCCTACCCGGGGCGCGACCCGAAGAAGACGTTCCGCGCCGCTCGCACCACGGCGCTCGGGCTCGGGGCCGCGGGCAACTGATCCCCGCTCCCCACCCGAGCTCCCCCCTTTCCCGGCCGGGCGTCCACCGCCGCCGGCCGCCGCTTCCCCCACCCCCCTTCCGGAAGGACCGTCCCATGCTCACGGGCCGTGACACGGGTCCCGCCTCGAGAACGACCGGGAACCAGCCCTCGATCAGCACCTACAAGGGCGCCGACCGCGCCCTGCGCGCCGACCGCCTGGGCACCTTCGGGATGTTGCTGTCCGTCATGGCCGCATCCGCCCCCCTGACCGTCGTGGCCACGGGCATGACGCTGGGCTACGGGGTCGCGCAGGTGAAGTCGCAGCCACTGGTCTACGTGCTCATCGGCCTGGTGCTCGCCCTGTTCGCGGTGGGGTACTCCGAGCTGAGCCGCCATGTGCACAACGCGGGCGCGTTCTACGCGTACATCGCGCGCGGCCTGGGCGGCACCATGGCGTCGGGCGCCGCGTTCGTGGCCCTGGTGGCGTACAACGCGATGCAGATCGCCCTGTACGGGATGTTCGGCGCCCACTCGGCCTACCTGCTCGACAAGCACGCGGGCGTGGACGTCGAGTGGTGGGTGTGCGCCCTGATCGGCATGGCCCTGGTCACCATGCTCGGCGTGCTGAAGATCGACCTGAGCGCCCGGGTCCTCGGCTTCCTGCTGATCTTCGAGTGCGCGCTCGTGCTCGTCTGCGACTTCGCCTTCCTCGGCGACGCCGGCCCGTCGGGCGTGTCGCTGGAGGCGTGGGGCTTCGGCGGGCTCAGCGGTGAGGGGCTCGGCGTGATGTTCTGCTTCGCGGTCGCCGGGTTCATGGGCTTCGAGTCCGCGCCGGTGTACGCGGAGGAGGCGCACAAGCCGCAGGAGTCCGTGGGCCGCACCACGTTCCTCGCCGTCGCCGTCACCGCCGTCTTCTACTCCTTCAGCTCCTGGGCGATCGGCGTGGCCGCCGGCCCCGACAAGGTGGTCGCCGCCTCCGCCGAGGACGGGAACCTGGTCCTCACCATGGCGTCCGGGCGGGTCGGCTCCGCGTTCGGCAACCTGCTCGAAGTCATCCTGCTGACCAGCCTGTTCGCCGCCCTGCTCAGCTTCCACAACGCGGTCGCGCGGTACTTCTTCGCCATGGGCCGCGAGGGCCTGCTGCCCAAGGCCGTCGGCCGCACCTCGGCCAGCAGCGGCGCGCCCGCGCTCGGCAGCGTCCTCCAGTCGTCGCTCGCGCTCCTGGTGGTCGCGGCATTCGCCGTCACCGACAGCGACCCGGTGCTCGACCTGTTCAGTTGGATGGGCAACGTCGGGGCGCTCGGCGTCATCCTGCTGATGGCCGCCACGTCCGTCGCCGTCATCGTGTTCTTCGGCCGGCGCGGCGTGGCCCGCGCGCTCGCCTGGCGGCTGGGCACCGCGGTGCTCTCCGCGATCCTGCTGTCGGGCATCTTCGCCCTGGCCGTGGCCAAGTTCGACGTCATGCTGGGCTCCGACCCCGACTCCCCGCTGCGCTGGGTGCTGCCCGGCCTGATCGTGGCCGCCGCCGTGCTCGGCCTGGCCTACGGCGTGCTGCTGCGGTCCCGCCGGCCCGAGGTGCACGCCAGGATCGGCCTGGGCAACGAGGCGTTCCAGTTGGAGCGGGCCGCCGAGAGCGAGCCCGTGCGGGTCTGACCGCCCCGCGCGGCACCGCGCACCCCCTCCCGTACCCCAACGCGCCGACGCAGGAAACCCGCGTCGGCGCGTTGGCCGTGCCCCACCCCGCACACCCGAGGAGCCTCCCTTCATGGACTGCCACTGCACCGGCGAGACCACCGGCGAGACCGCGAGCGGCGAGACCAACGGCGACACCGCGAGCGTCTACGCCACCGCCCTCCAGACCGTCCCCGCGCCCGAGGGCCGCCCCCCGGCCGCGCACCCCCTGGACCCGCTGACCGCCGAGGAGTACACCACCGCCCGGCAGGTGCTCGAGAAGGCGGGCCGGGTCGGCGGGACCACCCGGTTCCCGCTGGTCGTCCTCGACGAGCCGCACCGAGCCGAGACCGCCGCCTTCCGCCCCGGCGACCCGCTGCGCCGCCGCGCCCGCGTCACCCTGCTCGACACCGCCACCGGCGCCGCCGCCGAGGCCGTGGTGGACCTCGCCGACGAGAAGGTCGCCTCCTGGCGGGACCTGGACCCGGTGGCGGACGGGCAGCCGTCCATCCTGTTCGAGGAGTACGAGCGCTGCGACGCCATCGTCAAGGCGCACCCGGGCTGGCAGCGGGCGATGGCCGAGCGCGGCATCACCGACCACACGCTGACGGTGTGCACCCCGCTGTCCGTCGGCCACTACGACCGGCCGGAGGAGAAGGGCCGCCGGGTGCTGCGCTCGCTGACCTTCCTGCGCTGCGACGAGGGCGACAACCCCTGGTCCCACCCGGTCGCCGGCCTCGTGGTGGACGTGGACATCATCGCCGGCGAGGTGATCCGCCTGGTGGACAGCGGGCCGCTGCCGGTGCCCACCGAGTGCGGGCGCTGCGAGCCGGAGTTCACCGGGCCCGCCCGCGGCGGCGTGCGGCCGCTGGAGATCACCCAGCCGCAGGGCCCCTCGTTCTCCCTGGACGGCAACCTGCTCACCTGGCAGAACTGGTCGGTCCGCGTCGGCTTCAACGCCCGCGAGGGCCTGGTGCTGCACGACCTCGCCTACCGGGACGGCGAGCGGACCCGGCCGGTGCTGACCCGCGCCTCCATCGCCGAGATGGCCGTCCCCTACGCCGACCCCGACCCCAGCCGGAGCTGGATCTGCTACTTCGACGCCGGCGAGTACCTCATCGGCCGCAACGCCAACGCGCTGCGGCTCGGCTGCGACTGCCTCGGCGAGATCACCTACCTCGACGCGGTGCTCCCCGACGACCAGGGCCGCCCCTACCTGGCGCCGAACGCGATATGCATCCACGAGGAGGACTTCGGCCTCCAGTGGAAGCACACCAACGTCTTCGACGGCCACGCCGAGTCCCGGCGCGCCCGCCGCCTGGTGGTGTCGTTCATCGCCACCATCGGCAACTACGACTACGGCTTCTACTGGTACCTGTACACCGACGGCGCGGTCGGCTTCGACGTCAAGGCCACCGGCATCGTGTTCACCGGGGCGGTGGAGCCCGGCAGTGCCTCCCCCTACGGCACCGAGATCGCGCCCGGGCTGCTCGCCCCGCACCACCAGCACCTGTTCTGCGCCCGTCTCGACATGGCCGTGGACGGCCCGGCGAACACGGTGGAGGAGCTCGACGTGGTGGCCGTGCCGGGCGGCGAGGACAACCCGCTCGGCAACGCGTTCACCACCCGCACCACCCCCATCACCGACTCCGGGGACGGCGGGCGCCTGGCCGACCCGGCGGCGGGCCGCCGCTGGCGCATCACCAACCCGGGCTCCCGCAACCGCATGGGGCAGCCCGTGGCCTACACCCTGGTGCCGCAGACCGGTCCGGTGCTGCTGGCCGCGCCCGGCTCCTCGGTGTCCCGGCGGGCCGCGTTCGGCACCCGGCACCTGTGGGTCACCCGGTACGCGCCCGACCGCCGCTTCCCCGCGGGCGACTACCCCAACCAGCACGCGGGCGGCGCGGGCGTGGCCGCGTGGACGGCGCCCGGCGAGCCGCTGGACGCCACCGACCTGACGGTGTGGCACGTGTTCGGGCCCACCCACCTGCCCCGCCTGGAGGACTGGCCCGTGATGCCGGTGGACGCCTCCGGCTTCACGCTGAAGCCCACCGGGTTCTTCGACCGCAATCCCGCTCTCGACCTGCCGCGCGAGGCGCAGCGCGGCTGCCACTGAGGGGCGGCGCCTCAGCTCAGGTGCCGGCCAGGAGCGGGACGCGAGGAGGGTCCGCCCTCCGCTGCCTGCGCTCGCTCCCGGCCGGCACCGCCGCGTAGGTGCGGTCCAGGAAGCGCAGCAGCTCGGCGGTGCGGGCCCGCAGCAGGGTGACGCCCTCGGGGCCGAGCAGCCCCAACTGGGTCCAGCCGCCGGCGAGCGGGCGGATCAGGACGCCGCCGAGCCCGGTCGGCGTGCCCAGGCCGGCGCCCAGCAGGTCACGGGGGAAGGCCCGCACGGCCGCGCCGGGCACCGCCTCGACGGGCAGCGCCAGGCGCACGGCGTACGGGTCGTCCGGCAGGTACCGCAGCTCCGCGGCGACGGCGAGCGGCCGCTCCGCGTCCGTGACCGCCTCCAGCAGGATCTCCTGGCGCACTGGCGTCAACACCCGTTCCTCCTTTGGCCGGGGCCTCACAGGGAAAGACGTGCGGATCGCGGGAGGGGTGCCCTCCGGAACGGGAGAAGCGGTGTGAAGTGGGACACGGCATCGGGGACGGTACGGGTGCTGGACACCGCTCCCCGCCGTCCGCGACAGTCGTCACAGCGGGCCCGCGGCCGGGCGCGCACCCCTCACCCTCCGAGCCGAAGGAGGCGAGGCCAGCCGTGGCGACCAGCATCCACGACCGGTTCCGCGGCCCGCTGTGGGACGGCCACCTGCTGCTTCTGCACGCCGACGAGGCCGAGCGCCGCGCGGCGCTGGCCCGCTGGGCGTGCCGGGGCCTGGAGCGGGGCGAGGCGGTGGTCTGCGCCGAGGACCCGGCCGGGCCGGGGTCCGGCTCGCTGCGGGCCGCGCTGCGCGAGCACGGGGTGGACGCGGACGCCGCGGAGCGGGAGGGGCGGCTGCGGGTGGTGCCGCCGTCGGTGGAGGCGGAGGCGGTGCGCGGCGCGATGGCCGGCGGGTGCCGCGGTGTGCGCCTGTCCGTGCGGCCGCGCGAGCCGTACGCGGCCGCCTGCGAGCGGTCCGCGGAGGCGCTGTGCCGCGCGGGCCTGGTGACCTCGGCGCTGTGCCAGTACGACGCCGCGCTGACCACCGGAACGTGCCTGCGGGACGCGGCGGGCGCCCATGTCGCGGGGATCAGGCACCGGCTGCTGTGCACCGGGGGCGACCACGGCGGTCTGGTGCTCGCCGGGGAGGTGGACGACTCCAACCACGCCCTGCTGCACGAGACCCTGCGCGCGGCCGCCGCGGACGCGCGCCCCTGTCTGCGCCTGTACCTGGCCCAGGTGACCTTCGTCAGCACCGCGGGCTGGCGCGCCGTCGCGGGCGGCACCCGCCGCTACCGCGCGCACGGCGGCCGCCTGCTCCTCGTCGCCCCCCAGCCCGGCGTGGAACGCACCGCCCGCCTCATCGGCGTCCACCGCCTCACCCATGTGGAGGTCACGGCGACGGACCCGGTGGGCCGGTAGCCGCTGTCCGGACGGCTTCGGGCCGGCGGGCGCCACCCCCGCCCGGCCGCGGGTCGGCGGCCGCGACACCCCGGGCCCCGGGACCTCCCGCAGACCTTTCAAAGTTAAAGTTCCTCCGTGCGCGTGCTACTGGTGGAAGACGACGAGCCGGTCGCGGAGTCCCTCCGCCGCGGCCTGGTCCGCTACGGGTTCGAGGTGGACTGGGTGACCACGGGGCGGGCGGCGCTGCGGGCCGGCCCGGCCGATCTGGTGCTGCTCGACCTCGGCCTGCCCGACACCGACGGCCTGGACGTGTGCCGCCGACTGCGCGCCCGCGGGGACGTGCCGATCATCGTCATCAGCGCCCGCAGCGACGAGACCGACCGCGTCGTCGGCCTGGAGATCGGCGCCGACGACTACGTCACCAAGCCGTTCGGGGTGCGCGAGGTCATCGCCAGGATCCGGGCCGTGATGCGCCGCGTGCGGCCGCCGCTGGACGAGGGGGAGCGCGCCGAACCCGACCGCTACGGGCGGCTGGCCGTGGACCGCAGGGCGCGCCGCGCGTACCTGGACGGCGCCGAGGTGCCGCTCACCCCCAAGGAGTACGACCTGCTGGCGTTCCTCACCGAGGAGCCGGGCGCGCTGATGACCCGCGAGCAGATCATGGAAGCGGTCTGGGACGCCAACTGGTTCGGGCCCACCAAGACCCTGGACGTGCACGTGGCCGCGCTGCGCCGCAAGCTCGCCGGCGCGGTCGCCGTCGAGACGGTGCGCGGCGTCGGCTTCCGCCTCGTCGTCGCGCCGGGACAGCCGTGATCCGGCGGCTGGTCGTCAGCTACGTCCTGCTGGTGGCGGTCGCCCTGGCGGCGTTCACCGTGCCGGTGGCGTTCACCCTGACCGCGCAGATGCGCGGCGACACCGAGGAGTCCGTGCTCCGCGAGGCGCGCACCATGGCGCTGCTGCTGGGCAACGACGACGCCCCGTCCCGGCAGGCCCTGGCGAGGATGGCCGAGGCGTACCGCGACCAGACCCCGGGCACCGCGCGGGTGCTCCCCGCGGGCAGCCCCGGCGTGCCCGAGCGCACCCGCACCCACTGGGGTGCGCGCCTGGAGGTGACGGTGCCCGCCCGCAACGCGGACGGCAGGACCGTCGGCGCCGTGCGCATCGAGTACCCGACCTCCGAGCTCAACCGGCGGCTGTGGCAGATCTGGGGGTTCCGCGCCGCGCTGGCCGTCGGCGTGATCCTGGTCGCGGCCGTCCTCGGCGCGCTGGTCGCCAAGCGCCTGACCCGGCCCCTGCGGCAGCTCAACGACATGGCCAGCCGGTTCTCCGACGGCGACCTCACCGCCCGCTCGCCGGTCACCGGGCCGCCCGAGACGCAGACCCTCGCCCGCACCCTGAACTCGGGCGCCGAGCGCCTGGAGACGCTGCTCGCCGCGCAGCGGATCTTCGTCGCCGACGCCTCCCACCAACTGCGCACCCCGCTGACCGCGCTGCGCCTGTCCCTGGACAACATCGCCGACGGCGTGGACGACGACCATGTGCGCGAGGACGTCGAGCAGGCCACGGCCGAGGTGGTGCGGATGAGCCGCCTGGTCAACGGCCTGCTGGTGCTGGCGCGCGCCGAGGCCGCGGTGTCCGCGCCGGAGCCGCAGCCGCTCGGCGAGATCGTCGCGGAGCGGCTCACCGCCTGGCGCGCCGCCGGGGACGAGCGGGCGGTCCGCTTCGCCGTCGCGGGCCCGTCCCAGCAGCGCGTGCTGGCCACCCCCGGCCATCTGGAGCAGGTGCTGGACAACGTCCTGTCCAACGCGCTGGAGGTCTCCCCGGACGGCGGGACCGTCACCGTGCGGACCACCCCGTCCTCGGACGAGGTGGTCCTCGAAGTGCTCGACGAGGGCCCGGGGATGTCCGACGCGGAGAAGGCCCGCGCCTTCGACCGCTTCTGGCGGGGCCAGGGCCTCACCGGCAGGACGGGCTCGGGGCTCGGCCTGGCGATCGTCAAGCAGTTGGTGACGGACGACGGCGGGAGCGCCGCGCTGCGCGACGCTCCCGGCGGCGGGCTGTGCGTGGTGATCGGCCTCCGGCGGGCGTGATCGGCCTCCGGCGGGGCGTGATCAGCCTTCGGCGGGCTTCACCGACGAGTGGTGGTTGACGATGCACCAGCTTCCGCCCCGCTTCTCGTACACGTAGGTGTAGCGGGCGTCCACCTGCCGCTTCGTGCCGTCCTCGCCGGTCAGCGTGAACACGTAGGTGCCGGTGTCGATCGCGGAGTTCCGGTCCAGCACGTCCACGACCGTGGTGGTCTTCGTGCCCTGCGGCTTGTTCTTCAGGAAGTGCTCGAAGTAGTCCACGATCTGCGCGCGATCGGTGCGGATCTTGCCCGAGGCGGTGGGCAGCAGGACCGCGTCGGAGCAGTAGCGGTCGGCGACGCGCTCCGGGTCGCCGGTGGCCAGGGCGGCGTTCCACTGGTCGAACAGGGCGGCTATCTGCCGCTCGGAGGGCTTGGCGGCGCCGTGGCGCCCGCCGTCCGGGGTGGCGTTGCCCACCCCGACTGCGGCGGTCGCGCCGATCAGCAGGGCGATCCCCGTGGGGACCGCGACACGGGTGATCGTCGTGCGCTTCATGCGGGCTCCTGTCGCTCGGTTCCTCACTCCGCCGCTGCGGTGCCGCGGAGTGATCCCACCTTCGCGAGCCGCGCGTTAGCGCCCGGCAAGCGCACTGCCAGCGCAGGGCAAGCCCCGTCCCAAATCACGCCGGGCGACGCCGCGCTCACCCCGCGGGTCCCCTCGCGCCGGCCGGCCCCGGGGACGCGACCGCCCCGGCCGGACCGCGTGGTCCGGCCGGGGCGGGAGGCCGCAGGCAGGTGCCCCGCCTCGTCAGCCGAGCAGCGTCAGCGCCTGGTTGAACGTCTTGGACGGGCGCATCACCGCGGACGCCTTCACCGGGTCGGGACGGTAGTAGCCGCCGATGTCGGTCGGCGAGCCCTGCACCGCGATCAGCTCCTCGACGATCGTCTTCTCCTGCTCGGTCAGCGCCGCGGCGACCGGGCCGAACGCCTCCGCGAGCGAGGGGTCGGCGGTCTGCCTGGCCAGCTCCTGCGCCCAGTACAGGGCGAGGTAGAAGTGGCTGCCGCGGTTGTCGATGCCACCGAGGCGGCGGCTGGGCGACTTGTCCTCGTTGAGGAAGGTGCCGGTCGCCCGGTCCAGGGTCTCGGCGAGCACCTGGGCGCCGCGGTTGCCGGTCCGCTGCGCGTAGTGCTCGAAGCTCACCGCGAGCGCGAGGAACTCACCGAGGCTGTCCCACCGCAGGTAGTTCTCCTTGACCAACTGCTGCACGTGCTTGGGCGCGGAGCCGCCGGCGCCGGTCTCGAACAGCCCGCCGCCGTTGATCAGCGGAACCACCGACAGCATCTTGGCGCTGGTGCCCAGCTCCAGGATCGGGAACAGGTCCGTCAGGTAGTCGCGCAGCACGTTGCCGGTGACCGAGATGGTGTTCTCGCCCCTGCGGATGCGCTCCAGCGAGAACGCCATGGCGTCCACCGGCGCCTTGATCTCGACGCGCAGCCCCTCGGTGTCGTGCTCCGGCAGGTAGCTGTTCACCTTGGCGATCAGGTTGGCGTCGTGCGCCCGGCCCTCGTCCAGCCAGAACACCGCCGGGTCGCCGGTGGCGCGGGCGCGGGTGACGGCGAGCTTCACCCAGTCGCGGATCGCCACGTCCTTGGTCTGGCACATGCGCCAGATGTCGCCGGCGCCCACCTCGTGCTCCAGCACGACGTTGCCGTCCCGGTCCACCACGCGGACCGTGCCGTCGGCCGGGATCTCGAACGTCTTGTCGTGGCTGCCGTACTCCTCGGCCTTCTGCGCCATCAGGCCGACGTTCGGCACCGAGCCCATCGTCGCCGGGTCGAAGGCGCCCTTGGCGCGGCAGTCGTCGATCACGGCCTGGTAGATGCCGGCGTAGCTGCTGTCCGGGATGACCGCGAGGGTGTCGGCCTCCTGGCCGTCCGGGCCCCACATGTGGCCGGAGGTGCGGATCATCGCGGGCATGGAGGCGTCCACGATGACGTCGCTCGGCACGTGCAGGTTGGTGATGCCGCGGTCGGAGTCCACCATGGCCAGCGCCGGGCCGTCGGCGAGCTCCGCCTCGAAGGACTCCTTGATCCTGGCGCCCTCGGGCAGCGACTCCAGGCCCTTGAAGATGGTGCCGAGGCCGTCGTTGGGGCTCAGGCCGGCCGCGGCCAGCGTCCCGCCGTGCTCGGCGAACGTCCGCGGGAAGAAGGCCCGCACCACGTGGCCGAAGATGATCGGGTCGGAGACCTTCATCATCGTGGCCTTCAGGTGCACCGAGAACAGCACGCCCTCGGCCTTGGCCCGGGACACCTGCTCGGCCAGGAACGCGCGCAGCGCCGCGACGCGCATCACGGCCGCGTCCACGACCTCGCCCGCGAGCACCGGCACGCTCTCGCGCAGCACGGTGGTGCTGCCGTCCCGGCCGGCGAGCTCGATGCGCAGCGAGCCGTCCGCCTCGATCACCGCGGACTTCTCGGTGGACCTGAAGTCGTCGGCGCTCATGTGCGCGACGTTGGTCTTCGACTCCGGCGTCCACGCGCCCATGCGGTGCGGGTGGGTCTTGGCGTAGTTCTTCACCGCCGCCGCCGCCCGGCGGTCGGAGTTGCCCTCGCGGAGCACCGGGTTCACGGCGCTGCCCTTGACCTTGTCGTAGCGCGCGCGGATCTCGCGCTCCTCGTCCGTCTTCGGGTCGTCCGGGTAGTCCGGCAGCGCGTAGCCCTGCTCCTTCAGCTCGGCGACGGCCGCCTTGAGCTGCGGGATCGACGCCGAGATGTTCGGCAGCTTGATGATGTTCGCCTCGGGCGTGCGGGCCAGCTCACCGAGCTCGGCCAGCGCGTCGTCGATCCGCTGCCCCTCCTGGAGGTACTCCGGGAAGCTGGCGATGATCCGCCCGGCCAGGGAGATGTCCCGGCTCTCCACGGTGACCCCGGCCTTCGAGGCGTACGCCTGGACCACGGGCAGGAACGAATACGTCGCCAGAGCCGGGGCCTCGTCGGTTTGCGTGTAGATGATGGTCGAGTCAGTCACCGTGTGCTCCGCTCCACGTCTGCAACATTGCTCGACATCAAGATATCCCGAGACGGCCGCCCTCTCGACCGGGGCCCCGGTGGTCCGGACACGGCCGCGCGGGACGCCCGGCCCGGGCCCGTTCCGCCCGGCGGCACGGCCCCGCTCGCCCGGCCCCCGGCCCCGCCGATCATGCGTATGCTGCCGCCGTGTTCGCCTACGCCGCCGGGCTGTGCTTCCTCGTCTTCTGCGTGCGCTTCCTGCGCGAGTCCCGCCGATTCAGCAACGCCGTCCTGCTGGGGCTGACCCTCGCCCTGCTCACCCTGCACCTGCTGGAGCGGATGGCCAGAGGCGGCGAGCACTCCGACCTGCTGGCGATGGTGCTGCTGGCCGGCTCGGGCCTGGCCGGCCTCGGGGCGCTGATGCTGCCGTTCTTCCTGATCGCCAACGGCATGAAGATGGCCCGCAAGGAGGGCAGGAATCCCGCGAACCTGCTGTCGCTGCTGGCGGGTCTCGGGTTGCTGGGCACCTACGGCTTCACCGTCGCCGCCCTGTTCAGCGAGTCGCCGGCGATGCACCGCACCTCGGGCGCGCTGGTGCTGGTGGTCGGCTATGTGTCGTTCCTCTTCCTGTGCTTCGTCGGCTACGGCTTCCTCTACGGGCACCTGCGGATCCGCCGCAGGGTGGACTTCGTGGTGGTGCTCGGCTCCGGCCTGATCGGCGGCTCCCGGGTGCCGCCGCTGCTGGCCGCCCGGCTGGAGCGGGGGCGCAAGGTGTACGAGCGGCAGGCCCGCCGCGGCAGGCCGCCGGTGGTGGTGGTCTCCGGCGGGCAGGGCCCGGACGAGGACGTGCCCGAGGCGCACGCCATGGCGGACCACCTGCTGGCGCGCGGCGTGCCCGAGGAGCACCTGGTGCGCGAGGACCGCTCCCGCACCACCGAGGAGAACCTGCTGTTCAGCAAGGCCATCATGGCGGAGCGCGGGGCCGGCCACCGGTGCCTGATCGTCACCAACAACTACCACGTCTTCCGCGCCGCCCTCACCGCCCGCCGCGTCGGGGTGAACGGCCAGGTCATGGGCGCGCGTACCGCCGCGTACTTCCTGCCGAGCGCCACCATCCGCGAGTTCGCCGCGATATTCCTGCACCACCGGGCGGTCAACCTGGGCCTGTGCGCAGTGCTGGCGCTGCTGGGAGCGGTGCTGTCGTCGTGACGGCCGCGGGGGCGGGCGCTCGCCACCCGGCGGCGTCGGTCCGCAGCTCCCCGTTGGCAGAAAACCCTTACCTAAGCCTTGACGCCCCACGACCCCTCACCGTCAGAATCTGTGTGTTCCCGAGTGATTCTGATCGCTTGCGTGAGCCTGCACCAGGAAAGCCACACAGAGCACCACCGTCAGCCGAGGATGGGGGATCGCCATGGCGGTCACACGCAGATCGTTGCTGATCGCCGGCTCCGCCGCGCCGGTCGCCGGGGCCCTGGCCACGGCCACGGCCGGCGAGGCGCTGGCCGCGCCCGGCGCGCGCACCGCCGGCCGCCACACCGTCGAACTCCGCGACGGCTGGCGCTTCTCCCTCGTCAACCCGGGCGGCATCACCGACCCCACCGGCGCCCACGCCCGCGCCATGGAGCCCGGGTACGACGACTCCGCCTGGCGCGAGGTCGCCGTCCCGCACGACTGGAGCATCGAGCTCACCCCCACCACCGAGCACGGCACCAGCAGCGGCACCGGCTTCTTCCCCGGGGGCCTGGGCTGGTACCGCACCGCCTTCACCCTGCCGCGCTCCCACGCGGGCAAGCGGGTCTCGGTGGAGTTCGACGGCGTCTACATGGACGCGCACGTGTACTGCAACGGCCGCCTGGTCGGCCGCCACCCCTACGGCTACACCGGCTTCGCCCTGGACCTCACCGACCTGGTCCACACCGACGGCAGCACCCCCGACGTGCTCGCCGTCGAGGTCCGCAACCAGCTCCCCAGCAGCCGCTGGTACTCCGGCAGCGGGATCTACCGCAACGCCCGCCTGGTCCTCACCGACCCGGTCCACGTCGCCCGCTGGGGCACCCAGGTCACCACCCCCGGCCTCGCCGACACCCTGCGCGAGGGGTACGCCCTGGTCCGGGTGGGCACCGAGGTCGTCAACGCCTCCGGGGCGCCCAAGGCCGTCACCGTCGTCTCCCGCGTCGTGGACCCCTCCGGCCGCACCGTGGGCCGCGCCGAGTCCACCGTGGACGCCGGGTCCGGGTCCGTCACCGCCACCCAGGAGATCCGGGTGGAGCGGCCCCGGCTGTGGTCCACCGAGTCCCCCCGCCTGTACACCCTGCGCACCGAGCTGAAGGTGGACGGCGAGACCACCGACACCCAGCGCACCGTCTTCGGCATCCGCCACTTCACCATCGACCCCGAGCAGGGCATGACCCTCAACGGCGCCCCGCTCAAGCTCAAGGGCGTCAACCTGCACCACGACCTCGGCGCGCTGGGCGCCGCCGTCCACCCCGACGCCGTCCGGCGCCAGTTGCGCATCATGAAGAGCATGGGAGTCAACGCCGTCCGCACCTCCCACAACCCGCCCGCCCCCGAGCAGGTCGCGGCCTGCGACGAGATGGGCCTGCTGATGATCGTGGAGGCGTTCGACTGCTGGCGGCGCGGCAAGAACGCCTACGACTACGGCCGCTTCTTCGACGAGCACGCCGAGGCCGACGCCCTCGAGATGGTCCGCGCCGCCCGCAACTCCCCGGCCGTGATCATGTGGTCCATCGGCAACGAGGTCCCCGACTCCACCTCCACCGCGGGCCTGGCCATGGCGGACCGGATCATCGGCGCCATCCGCCGCGGCGACACCACCCGCCCGCTGACCATCGGCTCCGACAAGTACCGCCGCCTGCCCGCCCCCGGCTCCGCCGCCGACCTGATGCTCGCCAAGCTCGACGGGCTCGGCCTGAACTACAACACCGCCGCCTCGGTGGACGCCCTGCACGCCCGCTACCCGAACCTGTTCATCTACGAGTCGGAGTCCTCCTCGGAGACCTGCACCCGCGGCGTCTACCAGGAGCCGGAGCACCTCAACACCGGTGAGAACCACACCCCGGGCAGGCGCGGCACCTCGTCCTACGACAACAACCTCGCCTCGTGGACGATGAGCGGCGAGTACAGCCTGAAGAAGGACCGGGACCGCAAGTGGTTCACCGGCCAGTTCCTGTGGTCCGGCATCGACTACATCGGCGAGCCCACCCCGTACGATGTCTTCCCCGTGAAGTCGTCCTTCTTCGGCGCCGTGGACACCGCGGGCTTCCCGAAGGACATGTACCACCTGTTCCGCAGCCAGTGGACCGACGAGCCCATGGTCCACCTGCTGCCCATGGACTGGACCACGCACCGCGAGGGCGAGACCGTGGAGGTCTGGGCGTACGCGAACGTGGCCACCGTCGAGCTCTTCCTCAACGGGAAGTCCCTGGGCGTGCGGACGTTCGACGAGAAGAAGACCACCGACGGCCGCGCCTACCTGGAGACCACCGAGGCCACCGGCGACGACAAGACCGTCACCGGCGGCCCCTGGCCCGGCAGCTACACCAGCCCCAACGGCAGCGCCGGCAAGCTCCACCTCACCTGGAGGGTGCCGTTCGCCCCCGGCGAGCTGAAGGCGGTGGCCCGCCGCGACGGCCGGGTCGTCGCCACCGACGTGCTGCGCACCGCGGGCCGGCCGCACGCCGTCCGGCTCACCCCGGACCGGGAGGAGCTGGCCGCCGACGGCCGCTCCCTGTGCTTCGTCACCGCCGAGGTGGTGGACGACCGCGGGGTCGTCGTCCCCGGCGCCGAGGACCTCATCGCCTTCGACGTCGCCGGGGGCTCCCTCGCCGGGGTCGACAACGGCCGCCAGGAGAGCGCCGAGCGCTACCAGGCCACCACCCGCACCGCCTTCCACGGCAAGGCCCTGGCCATCGTCCGCTCCGGCACCCGCCCGGGCCGCCTGACCGTCACCGCCCGCGCGGCCGGCCTGCGCACCGGCACCGCCACGGTCCGCACCACCCCCGCCCGCTCCGCGTCCACCACCCCCGCCCCCCGCCTCGCCCCCGACCCGGGCCCCGCCGCCCCCGCCCACCCGCACCCGGACGCCGGCTACTCCGGCGCCCCGGACACCCTGCCCGCCGCCATGCTGGACGGCGACCCGGACACCGGCTGGTCCAACGCCTTCCACAAGGCCGCCACCGCCCTGCTGCCCGCCTTCGACGGCGCCCGCCCCCGGGACTGGGTCTCCCTGACCTGGCCGCGCACCCGCACCTTCGACCGCGCCGAGATCACCTTCACCACCGGCCCCGCGCACACCCTCCCGGCGGCGATCGAGGTGGACGTGTGGACCGGCCGGCGCTGGGAGCCCGTGCGGGCGCCGTCCGTCGAGTGGGCCGCGGAGTCCGGCAGGCCCACCGTGGTGACCTTCACCCCGGTGCGCGGCACCCGCCTGCGCCTGACCATGACCAGCCGCCACCCGGGCGCGGCGAACGGGGCGCAGCGGATCACCCGCCTGGAGGTGCCCACCCGCTGAGCCCGGCCCCGGCCCGGGCGCGCACCTGCCCCGGGCCGCGCCTGCCCCGGGCCTCGCCCGGTCCGGGGCGCGGCCCGGCGAAGTCGGAGGCCAAGCGGTCTTAGGAAGACAATCGGAAGGCACAACT
>NZ_BAAGTD010000050.1:0-70828 GCF_054782095.1 Streptomyces capparidis
GCTCGCCGAGGGGGCCCGCGCCGCCGAGGCCCGGCTGCGGGCCGCGCGCGAGGCCGCGGAGCTGGGCGAGCGGCTCACCGCGGCCGAGGAGGAGGTGCGGCGGGCCCGCGAGCGCGCCGCCGGCGCCCACGAGCACTGGAACGCGCTGCGCGAGCGCCGACTGGACGGCATGGCCGCCGAACTCGCCGCAGGGCTCACCCCCGGCGAGCCCTGCCCCGTGTGCGGCGGCACCGGGCACCCGGCCCCCGCGAGCCCCGGCCCCGACCACGTCACCAAGGAGGCGGAGCGGGAGGCCGAGCACGCCCACCGGCGGGCGGAGCGGGCCCGCGAGGAGGCCGCGGAGGCGGTGCGCGCCCTCGGCGAGCGGGCCGCCGCCGCCCGGGCCGCCGCCGGCGACGAGGCACCGGACCGCCTCGCCGCGCTGCTCGCCGACCTCACCCGCGAGCACGCGCGGGCCCACGAGCGGGCCGCCGACGCCGTGGCCGCCGCCCAGCACCTGGAACGCCTGGAGGCCGAGCAGGCCCGCCGCCTCACCGAGCGGCAGGAGGCCGCCACCCGCGCAGCCGCCCTCACCGCCCGCCTCGACGCCCTCGACGGCGAGCAGCGGGAGCGCGCCCAACGGCTGGAGCGGGCCCGCGGCACCGACCCGTCCATCGCCGCCCGCGTCGCCCGGCTCACCCGGGAGGCCGACCGGCACGCCGAGGCCGTCTCCGCCGCCCGCGCCACCGCGCAGGCCGGGGACCGGGCCCGCCGCTCCGCCGAGCAGGCCGAGGCCGCCGCCCGCCGCGCGGGCTTCGCCTCAGCGGAGGAGGCGGCCGGGGCGGCCCTCGACCCCGCAGAGCGGCGCGCCGCGGCGGCGCGCCTGGAGGACCACCGGCAGGAGCTCGCCGCCGTCGAGGCCGCGCTGGCCGACCCCGAGCTCGCGGCCGCCGCGGCCTCGCCCCCCGCCGACCCGGACGCGGCGGCCAGCGCCCTCGCGGCCGCCACCGCCCGGCTGCGCACCGCCTCCGCGGCCCGCGACGCCGCCCGCGACCGCGTCGCCGAACTGGACCGGCTCAGCGCCGCCCTGGCCGCGCAGGCCCGCCGCATGGGCCCGCTGCTCGAGGAGCACGCCCTGGCCCGGAAGCTGGCCGACCTGGCCTCGGGCGGCGGCGAGAACGCGCTGCGGATGCGCCTGGAGTCGTACGTCCTGGCGGCCCGGCTGGAGCAGGTCGCCGCGGCCGCCAGCCACCGCCTGGAGCGGATGTCCTCCGGCCGCTACACCCTGGTGCACTCCGACGAGAAGGGACCGGGCACCAAGCGCTCCGGCCTGTCCCTGCGGGTGGTGGACGCCTGGACCGGCACCGCCCGGGACACCGCGAGCCTGTCCGGCGGCGAGTCCTTCTTCGCCTCCCTGTCCCTGGCGCTGGGCCTGGCCGACGTGGTCACCCAGGAGGCCGGCGGCGTCCGCCTGGACACCCTGTTCATCGACGAGGGCTTCGGCACCCTGGACCCGCAGACCCTCGACAGCGTGCTGGACGTGCTGGACTCCCTGCGGGAGCGCGACCGCGCCGTGGGCATCGTCAGCCATGTCCCCGAGCTGCGCCAGCGCATCACCACCCAGCTCAGCGTGGTCCGCGGCCGCGGCGGCTCGACGGTGCGGGTCACCGCCCCCGCGGGCTGAGGTCCCCCGCCGCGGCACACCCCGGAACGACGACACGAGGACACCCATGACCACGTCCCCCACCGCAGGACTCGGCTCCCTCGCGGAGATACTCGCGGCGGCCGAGCGGGGGAGCTTCCCGCCGCCCGACGGCTCGGTGACGGTGGTGCCGCCGCCGTCCCCGCGCGGCGAGGGCGTCGTCGCGTTCACCGCCCACTCGGTGGTGTTCACCGCGGAGGATCCCCGCTGGGTGCGCGAGACGCTCGCCGCGGTGCGCAGCGACCCGCTGGCCGCCACCCTCAACCCGTCGTTCCTGGTCGCGCTGGCCGCCCGCACCGGCCGCCGGATGGACACCATCGACGCCCTGGTGTGCGCGCCCGCGCTCCCCGGCCCGCCGGAGCGGCCCCTGACCCCGGTGGACGACCCCGGCCACCCCCGGGTGGTGCGGGCCCGCCGCTACCGCGACGACGTGCGGGTGTGGGCGGCGCCCGAGGGCGTGGTGGTGCTCGGCCGAGGGCTCGCCGGGCGCTGGGAGGTGGCGCTCGAACTGGACGAGGGCGCCCGCTGCCGGGGCGCGGGCCGGGCGCTGGCCCGCGCCGCCCGCCACCTGGTGCCGGACGGCGCCGCGGTGTGGGCGCAGGTCCCGCCCGGCAACGCCCGCAGCGCCCGCGCCTTCCAGGCGGCCGGATACCGCCCCATGGGCGCCGAGGCCCTGCTGATCCGCGCCTGACCCGCCCCGCACCCCCGCCGGGCCGGCCGCGTATCGTCCCACGCGCAACCGGAACCGACACCCTCGGGAGCAGGGAACCATGGTGATCAGGGACGCCGTTCCCGGCGACTGGCCCGGCATCTGGCCGTTCTGGCGGCGCATCGTCGCCGCGGGTGAGACCTACGCCTGGGACCGGGACACCCCGGAACCCGCCGCGCGGCGGTTGTGGATGCCGCCGTCGGCGCGGGTGTTCGTGGCCGAGGACGGGCCGCGGATCGTCGCCTCCGCGCAGTTGAAGCCGAACTACGGCGGCCCGGCGTCGAGCACCGCCAACGCCGGCTTCATGGTCGACCCCGACCACACGGGCCGCGGCATCGGCCGCCGCCTCGCCGAACACGTCATCGACCAGGCCCGCCGCGACGGCTACCGCGCGATGGTCTTCAACGCCGTGGTGGAGACCAACCCCGCCGTCCGCCTGTGGACCTCCCTCGGCTTCACCGTGATCGGCACCGTTCCGCGCGTCTTCGACCACCCGAAGCACGGCCCGGTGGGCCTGCATGTGCTGCACCGGGAGCTGTGACCTGCCCGGAGCACGGCTTCAGCGCCAGCCGATCTCGATGTGGGCGGGCAGGAAATCGAGGCCGAGCCAGATGAGTACGCCGCCGACCAGGGAGTAGAACAGCGCTCCGGTCCGGGTCGCGGGGTCGGGCAGCCACCGGTGCCGGCGGCGCTCCGGTGGGGGCGGGGAGGACGGGGGTGTCACGCGGGCTCCTTGGCCGAGGCGGTGCGAGGGGGAACGCGGGGCACGAGGGCGGCGGCCGGCCGGTGGCGCCGGGGACGGCTCCGACGCGGGGCGCGGGGCCGCTCCGCCGTCCGGGCGAGCGCAGGGGAGAGGGGCATCCTGTTACTCCGATGATCCGACCCGTTTCCGGGGCAACAGGAGCATCCCAGTAAGGGGATGGTCCTGTCCAGTCTCCGGGATGGCCTGTTGGGTGCGCCGCTCGACGTCCGCTCTGGCGCGCCTCGTCCCCCGTCCGGGACAATTCGTCCCATGACGGGGGTGTGTGTCGCGCCGGCGGAGCGGCTCGGGCTTCGGCCGCGGGCCGTCCCGGCGGACGCCGGCGCGGGGAATGAGGGCATCATGACGGGCATGATCAGCAGCCAGCGGGACGAGCTGTCCCGCCTAGTGAGGGACCGGAGGGCGGAGCTGGGCCGCAGCCTCGCGCGGGTCGCCGCGGCGGCCGGCGAGGACGCCGTGAGCGCCCAGTGGGTCAACAAGCTGGAGCTCGGGCAGTTGGCGAAGGCGCCGACCCGCGAGCATCTCGCGGCGCTCGCCCGCGGCCTCGAGGTGCCCTTCGCCATGCTGGCGCGCGCCGCCGCCATCCAGTACTTCGGCTTCGAGGAGACGTATTCCGACAGCGGGGAGGTCCGCGCGGTCGTGGCGCACATGGGCGACCTCGACGAGGACGAGCGGCGGCAGGTGCAGGCCATCGTGGAGGCGTTCGCGCGGTCCCGGCGGCCGCGCTCCGGCGACCCGTCGGATTGACACGGCACGGGCCGCCTCGTGGGGAGGTGCCGCGGGGTGCTCACGGCGTCCTCCGGCCGGTGGTGGATGGCTGGAATTCTACGATCGATGAGAAGATCAACTCGCCGACGCGGCAAGCCAGTTGGTGATGGCGAGCGCCTTGGGTCGCCACTCCTCGCTCGTTACGCCCTAGCTCTGAGCTGGACCTCTTGTGCATGATGGTGGGCGAGGCGCACCGCTTGGGGCGTTCACCACCTCGCCTCCACTGCACCCTGCCCATCGAACGTATGATCGATTGGCGGGGTCTCGGCTACTCAGGGGAACGAATGTCCATACTGAAATCGGACTCCACGGCCCTGCCGCCCACGATCAAGATCACCCGTGTCCCCGCCCTCCCGGGAGGCAAGAAGGTGAGCCGGCTGGAGAAGCCCGGGTACATCGAGGTGCGGATCACCGAGGACGCGATCAGCCTGGAGGGCTGCAAGGACCTGGAGTGCGTGATCCAGCTCGCCTTCGACACCGACTCCCTCCAGCAGGGCCTCATCGCCCCGCCGGGCGAAGGCGGCGACGCCCCCCGGCGGGAGCCCGCCCGGTAGGAGCTCCGCCCGTCCCGGGCGGCGCGGGCCCGTGCGCGCGGCGCGCCCCCCGGCCGGGACCGGTGGCTCACCCCCGCGCGTCGGTCGGCTCCACCACCGCCGGGTGCCGTGGATCGTCGGCCCGGACGACCATGTCCGCCGAGGCGGCGGGCGAGGCCTCGGCCTCGTAGCGCTCGAAGGCCGGCAGCGTCCACCGCAGCGCGGGCGGGGTGCGGCGGGCCAGGGCTGCGGGGGTCAGGGCGAGGTGGACGGTGAGGTCCAGGGGGAGCCATCGGCCGAGCAGCAGCTCCCCGTCGAGCAGCAGCACCCCGCCCTCGGGCAGGGTGACGTACCCGGCGCGGGTGGCGCGGTCGCGGGCGGGGTCCCACAGGGAGGGCAGGACCCGGCCGGTCCCGCCGTCCGCGTCCAGCGGGTCGAGGACCTCGCGCCGCAGCGCGCCCTCGTCGAGCCAGTCCTCGTAGTAGGCGTCCGGGTCCTCGCGGCCGTGCTCCAGGCGCAGCGACGCCGGCCGCAGGAAGTCGCCGGCCCGCACCCGCAGCACGGGGCGGCCCCGCAGCCGCAGCGGGTCCACCAGGGCGTCCGCGAGGTCGCCGGGGCGGGCCGCCGGGGCCCCGTCCACCGCGACCCGGGGCCAGGGTCCCGCGGGCAGGGCCGCGATGCGGTCGGCGAGCCGTTCGACGAGCAGGTCGGGGGAGATCGGCCGGGCGCGCACGCCCCCATTGTGGCGGTGCGCACGCCCGGGCGGGTCGGTGGTGGCCCCGGCGGTTCCTCTCGGGTGGAGCGGGGCGGGGGAGAGGACGGGGGGCGACGGGTTCCCGTGCCCCTCGCGCATACCTCGAAGGCATACCCCCCAGGCGTATCCCCCGCAGAGCGTGCGGAAGAGGCCGCCGCCCCGGGGGCCGCGGGCCGGGGCCCCCGGGCGGCGTAGTACCGTCCCGTTGCATGAGCGAGCGGAAAGGCGGAGCGGCGGGTGCATGACGGGATTACGGTCGCGCTGATCGTGTCGTCGCTGGCGGTCGCCGCGTGGGGCGGGCTGACCTGCGCGCTGGACCGGGCGCCGGGGCGCGTCCACCTCGTCGGCGGGCTGCTGGTCGAGGCCGTCGCGCTGGCGCAGTTGGCCGCCGGGATCGCGGCCCTGGCGGGCGGCGACCCCGCCGACGACAAGGCGGTGTTCTTCCTGTACCTGCTCGGCGTGGCGGCGCTGCCCCCGGCCGCCGGGTTCCTGGCCCGGCTCGAACCCTCCCGGTGGGGCTCCGCCGTGGTGGCGGTGGGCGGGCTGCTGCTGCCCGTGCTCGTGGTGCGGCTCCAGCAGATCTGGGAGGGCACCGGTGGCTGACGCCCGCACCACCGGCGCCGGGCCCGGGCGGGTGCTGGTGGCGCTGTACGGGGTGTTCACCGTGGCCGCGGGCGCCCGCAGCGCGGTGCAGATCGCCGCCGGGTTCTCCGACGCGCCCCTGGCCTACCTGCTGTCCGCGCTGGCCGCCGTGGTGTACGCGGTCATGACCGCGGGCCTGGCCCGCGGCGGCGCCCGCGCCCGGCGCGTCACCTGGGCCGGCGCGTGGTTCGAGCTGACCGGTGTGCTGGTCGTCGGCACCGTCAGCCTCCTGGTGCCCGACGCCTTCCCCGACGCCACCGTGTGGTCCCACTACGGCGCGGGCTACGTCTTCATCCCGCTGGTGCTCCCGGTCGCGGGCCTGCTGTGGCTGCGCAGGACCGAGCGCGCCCCCGCGCCCGCCTGAGCGTCCCGCGACCCACCCCCGGGCACCGTTCCGCCGGGCCCGCCGACGGCAGATACTGGGCCCCATGAGGAAGCGTGACTGGCCGTCGGCCGTTCACCGGCTCCGGGAGCGCGGCACCGCGGCGCGGGCCGCCGCCGTCCGCGCCGAGGCCCTGCGGCGGCTCCCGGCGCCGCGGGGACCGGAGGGGGAGCGGCTCGCCGCGGCGGCCGCGGCCCACGAGGCGGTCGCCAAGGCGCTGGCCGTGGAGTACCTGCGCGCCGCCAGCGTCCTCCTCGACCACCACCAGACGGGCCAGTGGCCCCCGCTGCGCTGGCCGCGCGGCATGCGCCCGCCGGGCGGCAGGGCCGTTCCCTCCTGGGTGCGCGCGGTGCACGCCTGCGACGCCAGGATCTGGCGCTACCTGCCCGTGGCGGCGCCCGGCGACGACGGCGCCGCGGGCGCCGACGACGAGGCCGACCTGCGGTACGCGGTGGCCCGAGCGGCCCGCGGCCTGCGCGCCAGCGAGACCGCCCACCTGCTCCACCGCCGCGGCGCCGGCCCCCTCGACGACGCCGAGCAGACCCGCACCGACCTGGCCGCCGTCTGGGACCGCGCCCGCGCCTACGGCGACGCGGTCGCCGCCCTGCTGTCCCGGGACGCGGAACTGCTCACGGCCGGGTAGACCCGGCCCGGAGGGAACCGATCCCGCGCCCGCCCCGTCGCAGAGCCATGACCGCACAAACCCCCAGGGCCGCGGGCGCCGCCCTGCTCGCCCTCTGCGCCGCGCTCACCCTCACCGGCTGCGGCGGCTCCGACGGCGACGGCCGCGCCGCGGCCGACCCCTCCGTGCCCGCCCCCGGCACACCCGGCACCCCCGACCGGCCGCCGCACAACGTCGTGCCCGAGGACTACACCGGGCGCTTCCGGGTCACCGCCACCGTGCTGGAGAGCCCCGACCACGGCCCGCAGTTGTGCCACACCGTGGCGGAGTCGCTGCCGCCGCAGTGCGCGGGCCCCGACGTCGTGGGCTGGGACTGGTCCCGGGTGCGGGCGCAGACCGAGAACGGCACCACCTGGGGCGAGTACCGGCTGGTGGGCACCTGGGACGGCAAGCGCTTCACACCCACCGAGCCCCCGGCCGCCGCCTCCTCCGGCGCCGGGGCGCCCGAGCCGCGGATCGAGCCGTCCGTCCCCGCCCGGCGCACCGCGGACGACCTGGCGGGCACCCAGCGCCGCCTGCACACCGACCGGCCCGAACTGCTCGGCTCCCACGCCGACGAGGAGGCCGGCGTGGTCGTCGCCACGGCCACCGTCGCCACACGTGAGGCGCAGCGCGTCCTGGACGAGCGGTACGGCGCGGGCAGCGTGGTGCTGGTGGGCTGGCTGGAGCCGCTCGACTGAGCGGCCCGCCGTCGGGGGCGGCGCGTCACCGGCCCGGGGTGAACGTCCGCCCCCGCGCGGCGCCCTCGACCGCCGCCACGTAGTCCCGCGCCACCTCGGCCGCGGGGGTGCCCGCCGCGCCGTCCATGCCCAGCCGCTCCAGCGTCTCGCGCACCCACCCCGGGCTGACCGCGTTCAGCCGCAGCCCGCGCGGCATCTCCGCGGCCGCCGCGCCCACGAACGCCTCCAGCCCCGCGTTGACCAGGGCGGTGAACGCGCCGCCCGGCATCGGGAAGGTGAACGCGCCGCTGGTCAGCGTCACCGACCCGCCGTCCCGCAGCCGCAGCGCCGCGGCCCGCGCCAGGCGCACCTGACCGAGCAGCTTGCCGTCGAGCCCGGCGGTGAACTCCTCCTCGGGGGAGCCGGTCAGCGGCGCGAGCCGCCCGCTCGCGGCGCAGCACACCACCGCGTCCACGTCGGGCACCGCGTCGAACAGCGCCGCCACGGACGCCGGGTCCGCCATGTCCACCCGCACCGGCCCGCGCCGCGACGCCCGCACCACCTCGTGCTCCGCCTCGAGCGCGGCCGCGACCGCCCCGCCGAGCACCCCGCTCGCCCCGATCACCACTACCCGCACCACACGCCTCCCGCTCCGTCCGCGCCGGCCGCCCGTGCGGCAGGCCCCGGCCGAGCCTGCCGCCCCGGGCGGCCGGCGACCAGGCCCGGGCCTTGTGCACCCCCGCGGATCCTGCACCTGACAGGTGCAGGATCCGCGTCCGCCCGCACGGCACACTGGCGGGGTGAGCGCGAACCCGGACGACGACCTCGGCGCCTTCCTGCGGACCAGGCGGGCGCGACTGCGGCCCGCGGACGTGGGGCTGCCGGACCACGGAGGGCGCCGCCGCGTGCCCGGCCTGCGGCGCGAGGAGCTGGCGGCGCTCGCCGGGATCAGCGTCGGCTACTACACCCGGCTGGAGCAGGGGCAGGGCGGCGCGGGCGCCTCCGACGGGGTGCTCGACGCCGTCGGGCGGGTGCTGGGTCTGGACGAGGCGGAGCTGGCGCACCTGCGCCGGCTGGCCCGCCCCGGCCGGGCCCGGGCGCGGCCGGAGCGGCTGCGCCCCTCGGTGCGGGCGGTGGTGGAGGCGTTCGGGCACGCGCCCGCGCTCGTCCTCGGCCGCCGCGCCGACGTGCTCGCCTGGAACCGGCCCGCGCACGCCCTGTTCGCCCCGCACCTGGACGCGGACGCGCCGGACCGGCCCGGGTCGCGGCCCAACATCGTGCGCATGGTCTTCCTCGACCCGTGGGCGCGGGAGCTGTACCCCGACTGGCCGGGCAAGTGCCACGACGCGGCGGCGGACCTCCGGCTCGCCGCGGGCCGCCACCCCGGCGACCCGGGCATCGCCGCGCTCGTGGCGGAGCTGACCGGGGCGAGTGAGGAGTTCGCGGCCCTGTGGGCGGCGCACCCGGTCCAGGACTGCGGCACCGTGACCCGCGAGTACCGCCATCCGGTGGCCGGGCGCCTGGTCCTCGCCCACGAGCTGCTGCACCTGCGTGACGACGGGCAGCGGCTCGCCGTCCTCACCGCGGCGCCCGGCTCGCCGTCCGCCGCCGCCCTGGGCCTGCTGGCGGCCGGTGCGCCGGGGGACCGCGCCGGGAGCCGGTGACGGGGGCCGTGGCGGAGGCCGCCGGACGAGGCCGGCGACCGGCGTCGATGACGGGGGCCGGGCCGGACCACCCCGTCCACGGCCCGGCCCCCGCGTCTGATCCGCCCCGGCGCGCCCGCCTCCCGGGCGCGCCCCTCAGGCTTCCGCCCCGCGCACCTCGCCCCGCGGCGCTCCCGCCGCCGCGTCCCGCCCGTCCAGCCACCGGCCCAGGTACGTGACGTCCACGGCGCCGGGCACCCGGACCTCGTGGAAGCCCATCCGGTCGTAGAAGGCCCTGGCCCGGACGTTGGCCGGGGCCATGCCCAGGTGGACGCCGGGGACGCCCCTTTCGGAAAGGGCGTCGAAAAGTCGGGTCAGCAATCCCCGGCCGTGCCCCGCGCCCTGGTGGCCGGGCAGGATGTCGATGTGCAGATGGGCGGGGTAGCCCGCCAGCTCCGGCACGAGCATCCGCTCGGGGTTGTGCAGCAGGCGCAGCATGAGCGGGGTGGGGCCCTCCTCCGGCGCGCCGGGCGCGGGACGCGGGTGGCGGCCGTCCAGGCCGGGCAGCCACCGCTCCCGGAACCAGGCGACGAACGCCGCCGTGTCGGCGGTGGCGACCACGTACCCCACCGCCCGCTCGCCGTCGTCCAGGACGAAGCACAGCCGCGGGTCGAACGCGACGTACGGCGCGGCGAAGATGTCGGGCAGCAGGTCGTGGTCGTCGTACAGGTGCCTGGCGTCGCCGCCCTCGTGACCGGTGCGGATGCAGATGTCGTACAGCGCGGCGCGGTCCTCGGGGCGGTACGGCCGGATCCGGACGACTGGGGGAATAGTGGTCATGGGGAGCACACATACCCGCCTGGGATCGCTCCCACAACCGAATTCCGCCCGGCCGCCCGCCCGGCCCGCCGCTGCTCAGACCCCATTGGGCGCCGGCACCGCCTCGCACACCATCCGCCGCTCGACCCCCACCTCGCGGCGCGGCCCGGTCAGCCGCAGCGGCACCCGGTGCCTGACGTCCGCGGCCGACGCCGCCAGCCGCAGCTCCAGCGCGCCCGGCTCCACGATCCGCCGCCCGGCCGCCCCCGGGTAGGACGCCACGTCCGCGTGGAAGCGGAACCTGACGACCCGCCGCTCGCCCGGCTCCAGCGGCACCCGCGCGTACCCGACCAGGCGCTGGTCGGGGCGGGCGGTCTCGGCCACCGGGTCGTGCAGGTAGAGCTGCACCACCTCCGCACCGGCCCGCTCCCCGGTGTTGCGCACGGCGACGGCGACCTCGGCCTCGCCGTCCGTCGGCAGTTCCGCCGGCGTCTGCCCGGCCGGCTCCCAGGCGAAGGAGGTGTACGACTGGCCGTACCCGAACGGGTACAGCGGCGTCGGGTCCAGCGCGGAGTTCCCGCCCAGCAGCCCGTTCGGCGGCTGGAGGTACGTCCACGGCTGCCCGCCGGGGCCGCGCGGCACGCTCACCGGCAGCTTCCCGGACGGGTTGACCCGCCCGGACAGCACCCCGGCCACCGCCGTGCCGCCCTCCTCGCCGGGGAAGAACGCCTGCACCGCGCCGGCGAGGCGGTCCGCCCAGCGGCCCAGCGCGTAGGGGCGCCCGGTCAGCAGCACCAGCACCACCGGGGTGCCGGTGGCCAGCAGCGCCTCCAGCAGCTCCCCCTGCACCCCCGGCAGGGCCAGGTCCGGCGCGTCGCAGCCCTCGCCCGAGGTGCCCCGCCCGAACAGGCCCGCCCGGTCGCCGAGCACCGCCACGCACACGTCCGCCTCGGCGGCGAGCGCCGCGGCCTCGGCGATCCCGGTGGTGTCGGGGGCGTCCACGTCGCAGCCCGCCGCGAAGGCGACCTCCGAGTCCGGCAGCTCGCCGCGCAGCGCCCCGAGCACGGTCGGGATCTCGACGCCGAGCGGCAGCTCCGGGTGCAGGACCCCGACGTGGCTGGGGAAGGAGTAGCAGCCCAGCATCGCCATCGGGTTGTCGGCGCACGGCCCGGTGACGGCGACCTTCGCGCCCGGCCGCAGCGGCAGCGCCCCGCCCGCCCCGGCCAGCACCACCACGGACTGCTCCGCGACCCGGCGGGCCAGCGCCCGGTTGTCCGCCGGGTCCAGGTCCACCGCGCCCCGCACGTCCTCCGGTCCGGCCGCCGGGTCCCGCGTCACCGCCTCCGCCAGCACGGGCGGCACCGGCGACCAGTCCGGGTCGAGCAGCCCCAGGGCGCACTTCTGGCCGAGCACCCGCCGCAGCGCCCGGTCCACCAGCGCCTCCGGCACCTCCCCGGCGCGCACCGCGTCCACCAGCGGCTGCCCGTACGCGCGCACGCTGGGCAGCTCCACGTCCACCCCGGCGGTCAGCGCCAGCCGGGCGGTGTCGCGGCGGGTCTCGGCGAGGCGGTGCTGGGTCTCCAGGAACCCGATCCCGAAGTAGTCGGCGACCACGGTCCCGGTGAAGCCCAGCGTGTCCCTGAGCAGGCCGGTCAGCAGCGACGGGTCGGCCGCGGGGGGCAGGCCGTCGATGTCCGCGTACGAGTGCATGACCGAGCGGGCGCCGCCGTCGCGCAGCGCCATCTCGAACGGCGGCAGCAGCACCTCGGCGAGCTCCCGCGCCCCGATGCGCACCGGGGACATGTTGCGCCCGTTCGCGGAGGCGGAGTAGCCGAGGAAGTGCTTGAGGGTGGCCACGACGCCGGTGGACTCCAGGCCCCGCACATACGCGGAGCCGACGGTGCCGACCAGCACCGGGTCCTCGCCGATGGTTTCCTCCACCCGGCCCCAGCGCAGGTCGCGCACCACGTCGAGCACCGGCGCGAGCCCCTGGTGGACGCCGACCCGGCGCAGGTCGCCGCCGATGCGCCGGGCCATCTCCTCCACCAGGCCGGGGTCGAAGGTGGCGCCCCAGGCCAGCGGCACCGGGTAGGCGGTGGCCTGCCAGGCGGTGAACCCGGCCAGGCACTCCTCGTGCGCCATCGCCGGGATGCCGAAGCGGTTGGCGGCGGCGATCCGCTCCTGGGCGCGCATCAGGGACAGGGCGGCCGCGGCCGGGTCCACGGGCTTGGTGCCGAAGGGCCGGGTGAGCTGGCCGAGCCCGTGCCGGGCCAGCGGCTCCCAGTCGATCGCCTCCAGCATCTCGTCCTGCCCGGGGGCCACCCCGCCGCCCGCCGTCTCCAGCATCTCGTCCTGCCCGGGCGCGACGCCGTCGCCCTCCGCGTCGGCGCCGATCCACAGGGCGTAGAGCTGGGCGACCTTCTCCTCCAGGGTCATCCGGCCGATCAGGTCCTCGACCCGGGCCTCGGCCGGCAGGGAGGGGTCACGCCAGGGTTCCGCGTCCTGCGCCTGCTCCGGGCCCGGGTCCGTGGGCGTCTCGTGCTGGGGCGGGGGGTGGATGGCCATGGGGTGGGGATTCCTCTCGGCAGGTCGAACGGCATGGGAACGAGGGGCGGGGCGGCGGCTACTTGCCGCCGACTCCCATCAGGCCGCTCACCAGGGCCCGGCGGGCGACGAGGTAGACGGTGAAGATGGGCACGCAGGACAGGACGACGGCTGCGAGCAGCGCGGGCACGTCCACGCCGAACTGGCCCATGTAGTTGAACAGGCTCAGGGTGAGCACCCGCTTGTCCTCCGACTGGGTGAGCAGCAGCGGGAACATGAAGCCGTTCCACGCCTGGATGGAGGCGTAGATGGTGACGGTGCTGATCCCGGACTTGGACAGCGGCACGGCGAGCTGGAGCAGCATCCGCAGTTGCGAGGCGCCGTCCAGCGCCATGGCCTCGTACAGCTCCTCGGAGATGTCACGCAGCGACCCGACGAGCAGCAGTACGCACACCGGCATGGCGAACGCCGCGGTCGGCAGGATCACCGCGGGCAGCGTGTCGTACAGGCCGAGCTCGGCGATCATCCAGTACAGGGGGATGACCACGACCTGCGAGGGGATGGCGAGGCCGAGCACGAACACGCGGAAGGACATGTTCGCCCAGCGGCTGCGGGCCCGCACCACGACGTAGGCGAGCGGCACGCCGAGCACCAGCACGATCCCGACGGTGGCCGCGGCGACGATCACCGTGTTGCCGAAGTAGGTGAGGAAGTCGTTGTCGAGGACCGTGTTGTAGTTGTCGAGCGTGGGGTTCTCCGGCGGGGCCAGCGGGTTGCCGGAGACCGCCTGCTCCTGGTCCATCAGCGAGGTGCTGATCATCAGGTACAGCGGGACCAGCACGATGACCAGCCAGGCCAGGGAGCCCAGGCCGATGAACGGCTTGCCGAGGGACAGGCGGCGGCGCGGCCGGCCGCCCGGCGCCCGCCCCGGCTTCGGGGCGGTGGCGTGGGGCGCCGGGGGCGGGGGCGGGGCGGTGCGGGTGCGGCTCACAGGCCCTCCCGGGTGCTGCGCATGGATCCGAAGCCGGTGAGGCGGACCATGAGGAGGGACAGGCCGGTGGCGACGACGACCAGCGCGGTGGCGATGGCGCTGGCGTAGCCGAGGTCGTAGGCGTCGAAGCCGACCTTGTACATGAGGAAGGGGGCGATGGTGGTGTCGGTGCCGGGGCCGCCGTCGGTGAGGATCAGCACGGTCTCGAAGTAGGTCAGGGAGCCGACCACCATCAGCACCGACGAGGTGGTGATGGTGTGCCGGAGCTGGGGGAGGGTGATGGAGAAGAAGGTGCGCACCGGCCCGGCGCCGTCCACGGCCGCCGCCTGGTAGAGCACCTCGGGGATCTGCCGGGCGCCGCCCTGGTAGATCAGGGTGTGCAGGGGGATGAACTGCCAGCCGGTGACGAACACCACGGCCAGGAACGCCCCGTCGGAGGTGCCGAGCATGTTTCCGTCCTCGAAGCCGATCCACGGCCCGATCTCCTTGATCGCCCCGAAGTTGGGGTCGAGCAGGGCGTGGAACAGCAGGGCGACGGCGGTGCTGGACAGCAGGAACGGCAGGAAGAACGTGGCGGAGAGCACCGCCCGGTTGCGCTGCCGACCGGCCGCCCACACCCCGAGCAGCAGGGCGCAGGGGGTCTGGAACAGCCAGGTGGTCACCGTGAGCAGCAGGCTCAGCCAGGCGGCGTCGCGCACCTGCTGGTCGGTGAAGAACCGCTCCCAGTTGTCCAGTCCGACGATCTTCGGCGAGTTCAGGCCGTCCCAGTCGGTGAAGGACAGGTAGACCGCCATCGCCATGGGGACGACCGCGAAGAGCAGGAAGAACAGCACCGCGGGCAGCGCCCACAGCGCGTTGGGCCGTCCCACCCGCGCGGAGACGCCCGCCGGGCGGGCCCGCTCACGCGGGCCCGCCGGGCGGCCGTTCTTGCCGATGTGCCCGGGGAGGGCGCCGGCGGCCTCGTCCGGCGCCCTCCCCGTCGTGCGTGCGGTGCGGGCCACGGTTACTTCAGGCCCTTCATCGTCTCGACGAACTTCTCGGGGGTGGTCTTGCCGGCGAAGAGCTTGCCGATCTCGGTGGCCATCGGCGTGGCGATCTTCGAGGGCAGCGCCTGGTCCCACGAGAGGGTGAAGTTCGGCGCCTTGTCCACGAGGTCGTACTGGTACTTGGCGAACTCGGGGTTGGGCGCGGTGTCCAGCAGGGACTTCGCCGAGGTGGTGGCGGGGACGTCACCGTTGAGGATCAGGTCCTCGGAGTACTTGGTCTCGGACATGGCCTTCACGAAGGCGAGAGCGGCGTCCTTGTGCTTGGTCCGCTTGTTGACCGACCAGTAGTTGGTCGGGTTGCCGACGACGGAGGCGGGGTCGCCCTTGCCGCCCGCCACGGTCGGGAAGGAGGTCCAGGCGAGATCCTTCTCGACGAACTCCTTGTGCCCCTCCAGCAACTGGGCGTTCTCCCACGAGCCCATCAGGTGCATCGCGGCCCGGCCCTTGGCGAACAGCGTGCTGGCGCCGCCGCCGTTGTAGGCCACGGACAGGAAGTTCTTGCCGAACGCGCCCTTGTCCACCAGCTCCTTCGCCTTCTTCGCGGCCTCCAGCACGGCGGGGTCGCCCCAGCCGGAGGAGTCCCCGGACTGGATCCGGGCGAAGACCTCCGAGCCGCCGATGCGGTCCAGCAGGTACTGGAGCCACATCTGCTCCGGCCACACGTCGGCGCCGCCGAGCGCGAAGGGGGTGATGCCCTTCTCCTTGAAGGCCTCCACCAGTTGCAGCAGCTCGTCGTACGTCTTGGGCGGCTGGAGGTCGTGCTTGGCGAACAGGGTCTTGTTGTAGAAGAGGATGACCGGCTGGATCCCGCGCATCGGGATGCCGTAGTTCTTGCCGTCCACCTTCCCGGCGTCCAGCACCGACGGCAGGAACGCGTCCTTCAGCGCCTTGTCCTTCGCCAGGACGGGCGTGAGGTCCATGAGCTGGCCCGCGTCCACGTAAGGCCTGATGCTGCCGCCGCCCCAGTTGAACAGGAGGTCCGGCGCCTTGGGCGAGCCCATGGCGGCGCGCAGCTTCTCGACGTAGTTGTTGCCGGGGACCGAGACCAGGTCGACCTTGACGTCGGAGGTCTTGTTGAAGCGGTCCACCGCCGACTGCTGCACCTTCACCGACGCGTCGCCGTAGACGTAGACGGTCAGCTTGTCCCCGCCGGAGCCGGAGCCGCCGTCCGAGCCGCAGCCCGCCGTGGTGACCGCGAGACCTGCCGCCGCGACCAACGCGGCCCAGCGCCTCGCGTGCCTGGTGATTCTGGACGTGGCCGAACCCATGGCGACTCCACTTTCGAAGAACAGTGACGGGAGGATCGAAACTTTTCAGCCAGTACGGTGAGCCGTGTGACGCCGAACCGCCCGGTCCGGCTGCCGAGACGCACTTGGCAGCACGGAACGGGTGGGTCGACGATGGTGCCGTCGTCACGCGGCCCGCCGCCGGGCATGCCGGTGCCGTTCGCGCCGACCCCGGCACTCCGCCGTGTCACCACCGCGAGGCCCGAATGTTTCGGCTGCGTCACCGAATGCTGCGGAGAACGTACGGCGGGGTTCTCGGGCCGTCAAGGGATTGCGCACCTCTTCTTCATCTGTCCACGCTCGGCCGGGAAGCGGCTACGATCCCCCTATGAGCGGCGCAGAAGTCCCATACCCCGCGCAGGAGCCGTCGGCTGCCGGCACCGCGACCCTCGCTGAGATCGCCCGCGAGGCCGGAGTGTCGGCTCCGACTGTTTCGAAGGTCCTCAACGGCCGCGCGGACGTGGCCCCCGCCACCCGGACCCGGGTGGAGGAGCTGCTGCGCCTCCACGGCTACCGGCGCAAGCGCGGCACCGCCCGCCCCTCCCCGATGCTCGACCTGGTCTTCCACGAGCTGGAGAGCGCCTGGGCGATGGAGGTCATCCGCGGGGTGGAGAACGTGGCGCGGGAGGAGGGGCTGAGCGTGGTCCTCTCCGAGAGCAGCGGACGGCTCACCCCCGGCCAGACCTGGGTGGACGCGGTGCTGGCCCGCCGCCCCGCCGGGGTGGTGCTGGTCCTGTCCGGCCTCGCCCCCGTCCAGCGCGCCCAGCTCACCAGCCGGGACATCCCCTTCGTCGTCCTGGACCCGGCCGGCGACCCGGGCGACGACGTGCCCGCGATTGGCGCCACCAACTGGAACGGCGGCCTGGCCGCCACCCGCCACCTGATCGAGCTCGGCCACCGCAGGATCGGGGTCATCGCCGGACCGTCGTCGATGATGTGCAGCCGCGCCCGGGTGGACGGCTACCGGGCGGCGCTGGAGAACGCCGGGCTGCCCGTGGACCCCGGCCTGATCCGGGAGGGCGACTTCCACCACGAGGCGGGCTACACCGCCGGACTGGAGCTGCTGGGGAGGCCCGACCGGCCCACCGCCGTCTTCGCCGGGAACGACCTCCAGGCGCTCGGCCTGTACGAGGCCGCCCGCGAGCTGGGCCTGCGCATCCCCGCCGACCTCAGCGTCATCGGCTTCGACGACCTGCCCGTGGCCCGCTGGATCGGCCCGCCGCTGACCACCGTCCGGCAGCCGCTCACCGAGATGGCCGAGGCCGCCGCCCGCCTCGTCCTCGACCTCGGCCGGGACAAGGAGCCGGCCACCACCCGGGTGGACTTGGCCACCCGGCTCGTGGTGCGCAGCAGCACCGCGCCCCCGCCCGCCCACTGACGACCGCCCGCCGCCGGACCGCCGCCGCCGGACCGCCGCCGCGCCCGACCGCCGCGCCCGACCGGCGGCCCCCGACCGGCGGCCCGTGGGCCGATGTGCCCGCTGATGTGCCCGCAAAAGGGACCCGAGGGGGACACCGTCCGGTCCGGTCTGCTAGGAACTGCTGAACAGCGGTCAGGGCAGCGACCGCGCCGGGAGGGTCCGGCGGCACACTTCGAGCGAGGGAGACGGCGCGTGGCCGAGATACGCGAGGACAGCGGGACAGGCTGGGAGGACGACGCCTACGTGCCCACCGACCTCAAGACCGACCAGCCCCACTCGGCGCGGATGTACGACTACCTGCTCGGCGGCAAGGACAACTTCGCCGCCGACCGCGAGGCCGCCGGACGGGCCCTGGACGCCTTCCCGACCCTGCGCACCGCGGCGCAGGAGAACCGCCGCTTCCTCGGGCGGGCCGTGCGGTACCTGGTCGAGGAGGCCGGGATCCGCCAGTTCCTGGACATCGGCTCCGGGCTGCCGACCGCGGAGAACGTCCACCAGGTCGCGCAGCGGTACGCCCCCGAGACCCACGTGGTCTACGTGGACAACGACCCGATCGTGCTCGCGCACGGCCGGGCGCTGCTGGAGGAGGACCGCCGCACCACCGTCATCCAGGCCGACGCCCGCGACCCGCGGAGCATCCTGGACAACCCCGCCACCCACAAGCTGATCGACTTCAGCCGGCCGGTCGGGGTGCTGGTGGTGGCCCTGTTCCACTTCATCGGCGACGACGAGGACCCGATCGGGCTGCTGCGCACCCTGCGCGGCGCCGTCGCGCCGGGCAGCCACTTCGTGCTCTCCCACGCCACCGCGGAGATCTCGCCCGAGACCGCCTGCGGCGTCGAGCGCGCCTACCGGGCGCAGGGCGTGCCGCTGACCCTGCGCGACCGCGCCGCGTTCGCCAAGTTCTTCGACGGCATGGACCTGATCGAACCGGGCATCGAGGTGGTCTCGGACTGGCGCTCGGACGTCCCCGAGTACAAGCGCCCCCCGCACGCCGACGTCTCCTGGTACGGGGGGATCGGCCGGGTCGCGCAGGCGGGCTGAGCCACCGGGCCGGGCGGCCCCGGCCGGGGCCGCCCGGTTCCGCGCCGCCCGGTCAGGGCCGCCGCCAGGAGTCGTCGGACAGGTGGGAGCCCGCCTGCGGGCCCATGCGGAGCATCCCGCCGTCCACCACGTACGACGCCCCGGTGGTGTAGCTCGCCTCCCCGCTCGCCAGGAACGCGATCAGGGCGGCGACCTCCCGCGCGTCCCCGGGGCGGCCCAGCGGCACGCCGGGGCGCGGCTCGGTGCGCACGTCGGTGTCCTCCTGGCCGGTCATGGGCGTGGCGATCTCGCCCGGCGCCACGGCGTTCACCGTGATCCCGTGCTCGGCGAGCTCCAGCGCCATCACCTGGGTGAGCAGGCCGAGCCCGCCCTTGGCCGCGCAGTACGGCGCGGCACCCACCCGGGGCTGGTGCTCGTGGACGCTGGTGACGTTCACGATCCGCCCGCCCCGGCCCTGCCCGATCATCCGCCGGGCGGCGCGCTGGGAGCACAGGAACGGGCCCACCAGGTCGGTGTCCAGCACCTCCCGCACCGTCTCCAGGTCCAGGTCGAGGAACGGCGTGCTGGTGCCCACCCCGGCGTTGTTCACCAGGACGTCCAGCCGGCCGAGCTCGTCGGCGAGCTGGTCCACCACGTCCGCCGCCCCGGGCAGCTCGGTCAGGTCCAGGTGCCGCACCACGGCCTTGCCGCCCGCCTTGCGCACCTCCTCGGCGGTGCGGTGCGCGCCCTCCTCGTCGGTGTGCCAGGTGATGCCGACGTCCAGGCCGTCCTCGGCCAGCCGCACGGCCGTCGCCCGGCCGATGCCCGAGTCGGCCCCGGTGACCACCGCGGTGCGGCGGCCGGTGTTCCATTCGCTCACGGTCCACCCCGCTCCTTCTGCTCGCGCACGGCGTCCGGATCGCCCGCGGCGCTCCGCGGCAGGTCGGGGCCCAGCGGGTCGATCTCCGGCGGCCGGTAGCGGTCCGGGTCGCCGGCCGGCTCCTCGCCGGGCTCCAGGCCGGGCACGGGGCCCTCGGCGATCTCCGGCTGCTGGACGTCGCTGCCCGCGACGTTGGGCGTGTCCGCCTTGCCGATGTCCGCGGGCCGGTCCCGCTGCCCGCCGTGCTCCTCGGCCTCGCGCTCGTCGTGCTCCGCGCGCTCCCGCTCGTGCTGTTCTCGTTCGCGCTCACTCATGGCGCCCTCCTCCGCACTGCTCGGGCTTCCTGGACGCGAACAGCCGCCTACCCGGGCGAAACGGTGGAAAACGGCTCGGCCCGCACCCGGCGCGGACCGCCGGAGTGCGGGCCGTGGGTGCGGGCCGAGCCGCGCGGGGGGCGCCCGGTGCGTCAGCGCAGCGACGCCACGGGGTGCGGGCCCTCGGTCTGGACCCGGTAGTCCTCTCCGGCGGTCATCCGGCGGTGCTCGTCGATCACCCGCTCGCTCGGCGGCTCCTCACCGCCGTGGATCCGCTCCTGCAACCGCTCGAACCGCTCGTGCGCCTCGCGCACGTACCCGGCGCCCAGCGTGGTGAGGTCGATCTGGGTGTCCAGCAGCTCGCGCACGTACGCCTTGTTCGGCTCGAAGGTGAGCACGTTCGGCAACTGCGGGGCGAGCACCTGCTCCGGGTCCCGGCCGTCGTGCCTGCGCATCAGCTCGCAGGCGAGCCGCAGGTGCTCGAGCTCCATGTTCAGGTGCAGCTCCCAGATCGCCTTGATCCTGGGGTCCGGCTCCTGCTCCATGAACGAGTAGTACAGGTAGCACTCGTTGTACTCGTGGTTGACGAGCTGCTCCCACCACGTCTCGCCCGGGTCCACCAGGGACTCGTAGTGCGTGACGTGCTCCTCCTCGATCAGCCCGATCTCCTGGTAGAGCTGCCGCGCGATCGGCTCCATGTACTCGGGGCCGACGTTCATGTAGAAGTTCATCGTCTGCTGCTCGGCGGACATCACCGTGAGCGCGTGCAGCTTCGACAGCGGGTTGACCGTGGACCTGTCGTACGGGTCGCGCACGTTGTCCTGCGGGTGGCGGTGGTGGAACTTCGTCGGGCGGCCCGGGATCACCTCGGTGAGGTCGTCCACGACCTCCTCCGCCTTGCGGTGCTCGATCATCTCGAACAGGTTGGCGTACCGGTACAGGTGGTCGAAGTCCTCCAGCACCCCGAACTGGTACGCCTGCTTCAGGTACGGGTCCGGCTCCATCCGCGCCACCCACGCCGTCAGGTCCACCGCCACCTGCTCGTAGGCGATGGTGGTCTCCAGCACCGAGGACACGCCGGGCAGCAGCCAGTTCACGACCTTCTGCTGCTGCTGCTCGATGTAGCGGACCTCCGCCAGTTGCCGTTTGACGTCCGGGTCGGGACAGTGCCGGGCGAACTGGTGGCTGAACATGACAGCCTCGGTCTCGATGCCGTTCATCGTGATGATCCGGCACCGCGTGTACGGGTCGCAGTTGTCCGGGTCGATCGGCTTGACGTCGAGCTCGCGCCAGTTGCGGAGCTGCCGGTCCAGGGGGATTCCCCGCTGTTCCAGGGGATTGAACGTCATTCGGTCCTCCTCGGGGTCCGGGACGGCTTCCCCGGTACCCCGTGATCCGCCCTCGCAACGTGTGTCGTGCGGATTTCAGGAAGATGGCTCAGTAACGCCCGATCGCCCGGACGGCCCCGAATGGTCCGTGGCGGGCGGGGTAGACGCGGCCCGCTCCCCGGCCCGCTCCCCGGCCCGGGGACCCGGCGGGCCCCAACTCAGGTGACCCGCACCGCCACGAGGCAGGTGTCGTCGTCGGTGTCCCCGCCGGCGAGCTCCAGCAGCCGGTCGGCGTGCGCCTGGAGGTCGTCGCCCGACAGGGACTGCGCCTGCCGCACCAGCGTGGCCAGGGTCTCGTCGATCGCCGTGCGGCGGCGCTCGACCAGGCCGTCGGTGTACAGCAGCAGGGTGTCGCCCGGCCGCAGCACCGTCTCCGCCTCCCGGTACTCCGCGTGCTCCATCGCGCCCAGCAGGATGTTGCGCGGGGAGCGCAGCAGCGTGGCCGAGCCGTCCCGCAGCAGCAGCGGCGGCAGATGGCCCGCCGTCGCCCAGCGCAGCGTGCGCGTTCGGGGGTCGAACAGCCCGCAGACCGCGGTGGCCGTCGTGGACGGCGCGGTGCCGGTGCGGGCCGCGCCCGGCGCGGAGACCCGGTTCAGCCACTCCAGCAGCCGCCCCGGCCCCTCCCCGGTGACGGCCAGGCCCCGCAGCGCGTTGCGCAGCACCACCATGCCGGTCGCCGCGTCGATCCCGTGCCCCGACACGTCCCCCACGGTCAGCAGGGTGCTGCCGGTCGGCAGCAGCATCACGTCGTACCAGTCGCCGCCCACCCGGTACTCCTCGGCGGCCGGCCGGTACCGGGCGGCGATCTGGAGCCCGGGCAGCTCGCGCGGCCGCGGGGTCTCCGGCATGATCACCTGCTGGAGCTGGAGGGCCAGGCGGCGGCGCGTCGCGGCGTGCTGCTCCACCGTGGTGAGCTGGCTGTAGGTGGCCGCCAGCGCCACCTCGGTGTGGTGCTGCGCGGAGACGTCCTGGTACAGGCCCACCACGGCGGTCAGCACGCCGTCGGTGACCACCGGCTCGGCGACCACCCGGATGTGGCGGACGCTGCCGCCCTCCCGGATCAGCCGCACCACCGCGTTGACGCTCTCGTGGCGGCGGTGCAGGGCGTCGAGCAGCTCGGTGAGCAGGGCGCCGTCGCCGGGGTGCAGGTGGGGCCGCATCCGCTCCAGCGGCACCGGCTCGCTGCCCTCGGGCCGCTCGAACAGGGCGTAGGTGTGCTCCGTCCAGGTGGACGAGCCGGCCACCGGGTCGTCCTCGAAGGCGCCGATGCCGCCGAGGCGGTGCGCGATCCGCAGCATCGCCGGGCCGCCGTCCCCCTCGTGGGTGCGCCACAGCGCCACGGCGCGGTCGCCGGCCGGCAGCACCCGCACCCCGGCCGGCGTGCCCGCCCCCGGCGGGACGAGGCCGTCGGGCGACGGCGGGCAGGGCAGCGCGGCGGCCCGCTGGGGCACGCCCGTGGCGCGGGCCCGGTCCGCCAGCGCGGCGAGGTCCGCGTGGACGGCGGGCAGCACCTCGGCCAGCGGGCGCCCCGCGGCCCGCGGCGGGGTGGCGGAGCTCTGCGCGGCGGCCGGGTTGGCGTGCTCCACGCGGTAGGCGCCCGCCCCGCCCTCGGCGCGGAGCAGCAGCGCGGGGTGGACCAGGAGGTCGAGCAGGTCGCGGACGGGGGCGAGGCCGAACGACTCCGCCGGGGCGTCGGCGAGCCCGTCCATGACCTGGGCGGCCACCGAGAGCAGGGCGAGCAGTTGGCGGCGCACCGCCTCGTCCAGCGGCGCCGGCCGGGGCCAGGCCACCAGGGCGACGCCCACCGGCTCCCCGGTGCGGGTCAGCGGCAGCACCGCGCGGGCGGAGTCGGGCGAGGCGCCCGGCAGCGGGCGGCCGGGCGGCGGCCCCGCCGGGAACCACAGGTCCTCGGCGGTGCCCGCCGCGTCGTGCAGCGGCGTGTCGAGCTGCGGGGGGACCCAGTGCCAGTGGGCGCGCTCGGTGGCGCCGAGACCGGCCTGCCCGACCAGGCGCAGGCAGCCGGTGGCGGTGCGGCGCCACAGCGCCAGCGCGTTCGCCCCGAGCGGGCGCAGCGCCTCCTCCAGCAGCGAGGCGGCCAGGTCGGCCAGGTCCTCCGCGGACGCGGCCCCCGCGGCGGCCCCGCGCAGCCGCGCGGCCGCGCCGGGGGAGTCCGACGCCCGGGCCACCACGTCGCCCGCGGCCTGGTTGACGATGTCGGCGGCGAACTCGGGGCGGCTCAGGCCCGAGCGGGCCGCCAGCCGCTCCACGTGCTCGGCCGCCTCCTCGGGGGAGCAGCCGAGCTGGGCGACGAGCACCCCGGTGGCCAGGTCGAGCAGGGAGCGCTCGGAGCGGGCGGCGTGGGCGCGGCGCAGCTCGTCGGCGAGCGCCTCCACGGCGTCGGCGGTCCGCGGGTCCTGCGGGGCGGGGGGACCCTGCGGGGCGGCCGCGGGTGGCGTGGGTCTGCGGGAGGAGTGCTGCCCGGTCATCGAGGAAGTCGCTCCGTCTGCCGTCCACGGGTGCCGGGCTGGCCGCTTCGGTCGCCTGCGGGGATGAGGGGGGCGCGCGTCGCGGCCGGACGGGGCGGTGCGCTCGCGCCTGCCGGAGATTGTACGGACTCGTGCGTCCGCGTGGCGGGCGGTCCCGGCGACCGGGAGAATGCATCTGCCGTTCGGCCGTGGCACGCGCGCCGGAGTCGCGCCCCGGGCGGCTGTTCAGGTGCTCACTCCCGCGGGTAGCGTTCGGTGACGTGCGTTTATCTCCCCTGGTGGTGACCATACGGGCAGGTGGAGGGAGCGGAAGGGGCCCGTCCGCGACCGGCGAACACAGGCAAAGGGGTGGGTGGTGGCGCGTAGTACCACACAGCCGTACGAAGGGGGCGAGGGCGCCGGCGAGGAGGAGCTGAGGCTCCTGCTCGCCGGTCTGACCGCGGTCCGCGACGGCGACTTCGGTGTGCGGCTGCCCGCGCGGGGCGACGGGCTCATGGGGCAGATCGCCGCCGTGTTCAACGACACGGTGGACCAGGTCGCGCTGTGCACCTCCGAGGTCACCCGGGTCGCCCGCGAGGTCAGCACCCAGGGCAGGCTCGGCGGCCGGGCCCTGGTGCCCCGGGCCTCGGGCGGCTGGAAGGAGCTCACCGACTCGGTCGACTTCATGGCCTCCGACCTCACCGACCAGGTCAGGGCCATCGCCCAGGTGGCCACCGCGGTCGCCAAGGGCGACCTGTCCCAGAAGATCACCGTGGACGCGCGCGGGGAGATCCTCCACCTGAAGGACACCATCAACACGATGGTGGACCAGTTGTCGTCGTTCGCCGACGAGGTGACCCGGGTGGCCCGCGAGGTCGGCACCGAGGGCCGGCTCGGCGGGCAGGCCAGGGTGCCGGGCGTCGCGGGCACCTGGAAGGACCTGACCGACAACGTCAACTCGATGGCGAACAACCTGACCAACCAGGTCCGCAACATCGCCCAGGTCACCACCGCCGTCGCCCAGGGCGACCTCACCCGCAAGATCGACGTGGACGCGCGCGGGGAGATCCTGGAGCTGAAGACCACCATCAACACGATGGTGGACCAGTTGTCCTCGTTCGCCGCCGAGGTGACCCGGGTCGCCCGGGAGGTCGGCAGCGAGGGCAGGCTCGGCGGCCAGGCCCAGGTCGAAGGGGTCTCCGGCACCTGGAAGCGGCTGACGGAGAACGTCAACGAGCTGGCCGCCAACCTCACCCGTCAGGTCCGGGCGATCGCCGAGGTCACCAGCGCGGTGGCCGAGGGCGACCTGACCCGCTCCATCACCGTGGACGCCTCCGGCGAGGTCGCCGAGCTCAAGGACAACATCAACGCCATGGTGGAGTCCCTGCGCGAGACCACCCGCGCCAACCAGGAACAGGACTGGCTGAAGACCAACCTGGCCCGCATCACCAGCCTGGTCCAGGGCAACCGCGACCTCGCCGTCGTCGCCGAGCTGGTCCTGGACCACCTCGTCCCGCTGGTCGGCGCCCAGTACGGCAGCCTGTACCTGGTCGACCCGCGCGAGGAGAGCGGCGACCTGCACCTGATCGCCGGTTACGGGCTGCCCGCCGACCGGCCCCCGGCCACCATCGCCGCCGGGCAGACCCTCGTCGGCCAGGCCGCGCGGGCCAGACGCCCGATCCTGGTCGCCGGCGCCCCCGGCTCCTACGTCCGCATCACCTCGAGCCTCGGCGAGGCCGCCCCCGCCCACCTGTGCGTGCTGCCGATCCTCTTCGAGGATCGGGCGCTCGGCGTGATCGAGCTGGCCTCCTTCCATCCGTTCGGCGCGCTGCACCGCGACTTCCTGGAACGGCTGATGGAGACCATCGGTGTGAACTTCAACACCATCATCGCCAACGCCCGCACCGACGCGCTGCTGGCGGAGTCCCAGCGGCTCGCCGCCGAGCTACAGGACCGCTCCGAGGAGCTCCAGGCCCAGCAGGAGGAGCTGCGGCGCTCCAACGACGAGCTGGAGTCCAAGGCCGCGCTGCTGGCCCGGCAGAACCACGACATCGAGATCAAGAACGAGGAGATCGAGCAGGCCAGACAGGAGCTGGAGGACCGGGCCCAGCAGTTGGCGCGCGCCTCCCGCTACAAGTCGGAGTTCCTGGCCAACATGAGCCACGAGCTGCGCACCCCGCTCAACAGCCTGCTCATCCTGGCCCGGCTGCTCGCGCAGAACCCGACGAAGAACCTCACGCCCAAGCAGGTGGAGTTCGCCACCGTGATCCACTCCGCCGGGTACGACCTGCTCCAGCTCATCAACGACATCCTGGACCTGTCGAAGGTCGAGGCGGGCAAGATGGAGATCTCGCCCGAGCCGTTCGACCTCGGCCAGTTGCTGGACTACGTCGAGACCACCTTCCGGCCCCTGGCCGCGGAGAAGGAACTGGAGTTCGTCGTCGAGGTGGCGCCCGAAGTGCCGCCGCAGATCACCACCGACGAGCAGCGGCTGCGGCAGATCCTGCGCAACCTGCTGTCGAACGCGGTGAAGTTCACCGACTCCGGGTCGGTGGCGCTGTCCATCAGCGTGGCGGAGCAGCAGCCCGAGGGCCGCCGCGGCCCCGTGCTCGCCTTCACCGTCCGCGACACCGGCATCGGCATCGCCAAGGAGAACCTGGAGTCCGTCTTCGGCGCCTTCCAGCAGGGCGACGGCACCACCAGCCGCCGCTACGGCGGCACCGGGCTCGGCCTGTCCATCAGCAGGGAGCTGGCCACCCTCCTCGGCGGCCGGATCACCGCCGACAGCGAACTGGGCCGGGGCAGCACCTTCACCCTCACCCTGCCGGTGGGCGCCGCCCCGACGCGGGAGTCGCAGGCGCCGGCGCCCCAGGCCCAGCGGACGGGCGGGAGCGGCCCCGCCGCGGCCGCCGCGCCCGCCCGCCGCCTGCTGGTGGTGGAGGCGGCCGAGCGCGGGCTGCTGGCGACGCTGGCCCGCAGCACCGCCGACGACCTCGCGGGATCCTTCGGCGAGGTGCGGATCACCCACGCGCAGGGCCGCGACGAGGCGCTCGCGCTGCTGCGGGAGCGCCGCCACCACTGCGTGCTGCTCGACCTGGGCCTGCCCGACGCCCAGGCGTACACGCTGCTGGGCGACCTGGACGAGCACCCGCGGCTGCGGGAGATCCCGGTCCTCGCGCACGCGGCCAGGGAACCGGATCCGGCCAAGGAGACGCTGCTGCACACCCGGGCCCGCACCCAGCCCCTGGAGGTGCTCGCCTCCCTGGACCGGCTGCGCGACCGCATCGCGCTGCACCTGTCCGCGGGCCCCTCCGACGCCCTGCCGCAGCCCGCCCACCCGGCGCGGGTGCCCACCAGGCCCGTGCGCGGCGCCTCCGCCCCGCCCGAGCTCGTCGGCCGCAAGGTGCTGGTCGTGGACGACGACGTGCGCAACGTCTTCGCCATCAGCAGCATCCTCGAGGCGTACGGGATGACGGTCATCCACGCGCCCAACGGCCGCGTCGGCATCGAGCTGCTCCAGCAGACCGGCGACGTGGACGTGGTGCTGATGGACGTGATGATGCCGGAGATGGACGGCCACGCCACGACCGCCGCGATCCGCCGCATGCCCGGCTTCGCCGACCTGCCGGTGATCGCGGTGACCGCGAAGGCCATGCGCGAGGACCGGGAGAAGAGCCTGGAGTCGGGCGCCAACGACTACGTCACCAAGCCGGTGGACACCGAGGAGCTGCTGGCCTGCATGGCCCGCTGGTGCCGGGCCAGGCCCCGCGGGGACCGGCTCTGACGCCCCGTGCCGCCCCCGCGCGGCCGGTCCCGCGCCGCCGCGCCCGGCCCGGGGCCGGCCGCCGCGCGACCCCCAGGCCCGGCCCCGCCGGGACCCGGCACCGCCGTCCGCTCCCCGCCGTCCGCCACCGGGCCCCGGCGCGCGGGCGCTTCGGGGCGAATCCGCAGGAACCGCTCCGGGGCGCGCGGGCCGTGCGAACTCGGCGCCGCGAATGCTGCTCATGACACCACGGCACGGGAAATCGCCCGGCGCATCCCCGGAGGAAATCGGATTTCCCGGTACATGGGCGATTCCGGCGCGACGCTCCCGGTTGCGCCCCGCCCGCCCCGAACTCCCGCGCATCTGATACTCATTCGTTATACGCCGATCGCCGAATCGTTCCTGCACGACACGCACCGGGAACCGTCCGGCGGCGGCATCCGGACGCCTTCCGGCGGCGCTGCCGAGTCTCGCTCGAGTGGGCGAAGGCCAAAACTTGGGGAAACTCGCCCCGTGGATCCCGCTCTTGGGAGTGATAATCAACCGTGGCCAGGAAACGAGCGATGAGACCTGGGCTCAGGCCGCTCGGGCCGCGCCCGGGGCGGCCCGACACCCGGGCCGACATCATCCGCGCGGCGAGGCGCCAGTTCGCCCAGGGCTACACCTCGTGCAGCCTGCGGGCGGTGGCGCGCGAGGCCGGAGTGGACCCCTCCCTCGTGGTCCAGTTCTTCGGCAGCAAGGAAGGGCTCTACCTGGCCGCGATGGCCGACGTGATGCCCCGGGGCGAGGCGCTCGGCCGGATCGTGGGCGACGCCTCGGAGGGCGTCGGGGAGCGCATCGCCGACTACTACTTCGGCCTGTGGAACGACGCGGAGACCCGCGGGCCGCTCCAGGCCATGCTCATGTCCGCGGCCTCGCACCGGCCCGCGGCGGACATGCTGCGCGACTTCGTCTCCCGGGAGCTGGTCGGCAAGGTCGCGGCCCAGGCCGTCCCCGACCGCGCCGAGCTTCGCGCCGCGCTGGCCAGTTCTCATCTGGTCGGCACGGCTGTGATCTGCTACGTCGTGCGGATCGCCCCCCTGGCGGACCTGCCGCTGGCCGAACTCGCCCGGTTCGTCGGCGCCACCATCGACGCCTACCTGTTCGGCCCGCTCCCGGTCTCCTGGGCGGGCGCCAAGGGAGCGGGCTGACCCCGCGGCGGGTACCCCCACGCACCCCCGGGCCGCACCCCCGGCGAGCCCTCCAGGGCACGGCCCGGCGCCGCGCCGCCGGACCGGAACCGGCCGCGGGGCGGGCCGCGCGCCCGCCCGGCAGCGGGTCCGGCCCGCCCGGCTCTCCCTTCCGGAACGAGTCAGGCTCCAGCGTCCGCGCTGGCGGAGCGGGGCCCTTCTGGACCATACTCACCCCAACTCAACTGCTGTTGATATAAACCAAGTACCGTGATGGACTCAGCGCGTTTGGGATACAGAGTGTGCCGGGGGTGTGACTGTCGCGTCCGGTGCATTGCAGGCCGTAGTTCCGCCTTCTGACCTCGAGGATGACGAGAGCCATGAGCTTCGACATAACCGGCTACATCAACACCGCCGGGCGGATCCAGGTGGACGACCTGGACCGCGAGGCATTCCTGCGGCGTCCCCTTTCTCCCGAAACGCTGCGCTGCCTTCGGTACATGTCGGACGTCGAGAGCCACACCATCTGCTATCTGCGGGACGTCCTGGTCACCCCGTCGCACCGCGACCCCGATGTGACCGCGTTCATGTCGATGTGGGCGTTCGAGGAGTTCTGGCACGGCGAGGCGATCGACGACGTCCTGCGGCTGCACGGGCAGAAGGCGGACTACGACCACATCAGGTCGGTCCGCGAGGCCCAGGGCCTCAAGGACCGGATCTCGCCGATCTACCAGTCCATCGCCGCCAACTCCATCGGTGAGGACTTCGTGGCCGTGCACATGACGTGGGGGGCCATCAACGAGTGGTCCGCGCACGCCGCGTACGGTTCTCTCATGGAGAAGGAGGAGCACCCGGAGCTGACGAAGCTGCTCACCCGGATCCAGCGGCAGGAGACCAGGCACCTGGCGTTCTACGCCAGCCAGGCCAGGGAGCGCCTGGCCCGCTCCAAGCGGGCGCGGCAGCTCGCGCGGTTCGTCACGCAGCGGTTCTGGCAGCCCGTCGGCTCCACCATCCAGCCGCGGGAGGAGACCACGTTCGTCCTCAAGCACCTCTTCGGCAGCGAGGAGGGCGCCGAGGCGATCCGCAAGATCGACGACAAGGTGGACAAGCTGCCCGGGATGGAGGGGCTGAACCTGGTGACGCGCGGCGTGGCCGAGTTCGGCGCCGGCATCCCCGTGGACCACCTGCCCCCGCTCCCGAACAAGTCCTACGGCAAGCCCCTCGGCCTGATCGCCGGCGCCGCCGCGGCCGCGGGCGCCGCCAAGGTGCTCGGCTCCCGCTTCGCCAGGAGCCGCCGACGTACCGCTCTCGGCATTTCCGCATGACCGACTCCTCGAACTCCCCGGTGGAGGCGGGCGGCACCGCCGCCCGCCCGCCCCGGGAACCCGTACCGCCGCACCACCCCGCAGTGCCGCACCACCCAGCACCGGACGGCGCAGCGCCGTCCGGCGCTGTGCCGTCCCCGGCCGCCGCCGCGCCGTCCGCGCCCGCCTCCGCCGGGCCGTCCCCGGCCGCCGCGGCCCTGCTGACCGCCGTGGGCCGCCTCGGCAGCGTCGCGGTCGCCTTCTCCGGAGGAGTGGACTCCACGGTCGTGCTGGCCGCCGCGGTGCGCGCCCTCGGCCCGGACCGCGCCGTCGCCGCCATCGCCGACTCGCCGTCCCTGGCCAGGAGCGAACTCGACCTCGCCCGCGCCACCGCCGAGTCGATCGGCGCGGAACTCGTGGCGCTGGGCACCGACGAGCTGTCCGTGGACGGCTACCGCGCCAACGCGGGCGACCGCTGCTACTTCTGCAAGCAGACCGTCCTCGGCCGGGTCGCCGACTTCGCCGCGTCGCGCGGGCTCGCCCACGTCGCCACCGGCACCCACCTCGACGACCGCTCCGCGCCCCACCGCCCCGGCCTGCGCGCCGCCCGTGAGGTCGGCGTCGCCGAGCCGCTCGCCGACGCCGGGCTGACCAAGGCCCAGGTCCGCGAGGTCGCCCGGGAGTGGGGTCTGGCCGTGTCGGACAAGCCGGCCATGCCCTGCCTGGCCTCCCGCATCGCCGTCGGCCTGACGGTCTCCCGGGACCGGCTGCACCTGGTGGAGCAGGCCGAGGCCGTGGTGCGCGACACCCTCTCCGAGCACCGCGTCAGCGCCCGCGACGTGCGCGTCAGACTGCTCTCGCGGGGCTTCCGGATCGAACTCGACGCCCCCGCGCACCGCGAGGTGCAGGGCCGCTCCGGGCTCGGCGACGCCCTGCTCGCCGGGGTCGCGGCAGTGGGCCCGGTGGGCGAGGGGAGCCTGGGGCCGTACAGTTCCGGGGCGGTGAGCACATCGCCCGCGGCCGGCCCCGCGCCGGGCCGCCCGGCGGTGGTACGGACAGTACGGAAGGAAGCAGCACCATGATCGAGGCCCGGGAGACCCCGCGGAGCCCGGAAGACGCTCCGGCGCGCGGCGACTCCGCCCTCGTCGAGAACCTGGCGGAACTGCTGGGCGGGGAAGGCATCACCCCGGTGGGGGACTACGCCCGCCTCGACACCGCCAGGCGGCGCAGGACCGGCGTGCCCGAGGTGGTGTTCGCCCAGGGCAAGACCCCCGAGCAGACCCTGGCGCTGCTGGGCGAGCTGCTCGAGCGCGACCCCGGCAGCCCGGCCCTGGCCACCCGCTGCCCGGAGGAGGTGCTCCGCCGCGCCCCCGAGGTCTTCGCCGGGCGGCCGGTGCACGCCGACCCCGTCGCACGGACCGTCACCGTCGGCGACCTCCCGCCGCGGCGCGGCAGCGTCGCCGTGCTCACCGCGGGCACCACCGACCTGCCCGTGGCCCGCGAGTGCGCCGCCACCCTGGCCGCGCTCGGCGCCGGGCACCACGTGCTCGCCGACGTGGGCGTCGCGGGCCTGGCCCGGCTGCTGTCGCACGTCGCCGAGCTGCGCACCGCCGACTGCGTGGTGGTCGTCGCCGGGATGGACGGCGCCCTGCCCAGCGTGGTCGCGGGCCTGCTGCCCGCGCCGGTGGTGGCCGTGCCCACCAGCGTCGGCTACGGCTTCGCCGACGGCGGCCGCGCCGCCGCCGCGGCCATGCTCGCCTCCTGCGCGCCCGGCCTGACCGTCGTCAACATCGACAACGGCTTCGGCGCCGCCGTGCACGCCGCCAAGATCGTGCGGGTGGTGCACGGTGGGTGAGGAGGCCACGGCCGGCGAGGCGGCGGCGCGCGCGGCCCATCTGGACTGCACCGCGGGGGTCGCGGGCGACATGCTGCTCGGCGCGCTGCTGGACGCCGGCGCCGACTTCGGCGCCGTCCGCGACGCGGTGCGCTCCCTGGGCGTGGACGGGCTCGACGTGGCGGCGGAGCCCGGCCGCCGCGGCGGCTTCGCCTGCGTCCGCGTCACCGTCGCCCGCCCGTCCGTGCCCGACCGCCACCGCCACCTGCCGGACGTGCTGAAGGACATCTCGGGCGCCCGGCTGACGCCGGACGCGGCCCGGTTCGCCGCCCGCGTCTTCGAACTGCTCGCCGAGGCCGAGGCCGAGGCGCACGGCACCACGGCCAACGAGGTGCACTTCCACGAGGTCGGCGCGTTCGACGCGATGGCCGACGTGGTCGGCTGCGCCGCCGCCCTGGACGACCTCGGGCTGCTGCGCGACGGCAGCACCGTCACCTGTTCGCCGCTGGCCGCGGGCAGCGGCACCGTGGACTGCGCCCACGGCACGATGCCGGTCCCGGTGCCCGCGGTGCTGCGCATCGCCGCCCGGCGCGGGCTCGCCCTCACCGGCGGCGACCTGGCCGGGGAGCGCACCACGCCCACCGGCGCCGCCCTGGTCGCGGCCCTGGCCGAGCCCGGTCCGCTGCCGCCGATGACGGTGCGCGCCGTCGGCACGGGCGGCGGCGGCCGGGACACCGCCGACCGCCCCAACGTCACCCGTGTCGTGCTGGGCGCGGTCCCCGCCGCCACCGCCGCCCCCGGGCCCGTGCCCGGCGAGGTGACCGTCGTCGAGAGCACCGTGGACGACCTCGACCCGCGGCTGTGGCCCTCGGTGCTGCGCGCCCTGCGCGAGGCCGGGGCCTGGGACTGCTGGACCACCGACACCGTCGGCCGCCACGGCAGACCCGGACGGCTCGTCACCGCGCTGTGCTCGGAGGAGCTGCGCCCGGCCGTCGCCGACGCGCTGTTCCGGCACACCACCACCCTGGGCGTGCGCTGGTCGGAGCACCGGCGGCTGACGCTGCCGCGCAGTTCGGCGGTGGTGACCGTGGGCCCGGATGGCGCCGGGACCCCCGTGACCGTCAAAATCGCCCAAGGCCCCGACGGCGCGCTCACCGTCCAGCCCGAGCTCGCCGAGGCGGAGGCCGCCGCCGCCGAGCTCGGCTGGCCAGTCCGTGCGGTGTGCGAAGCCGCCGTGACCCGCTACCGTCAGGGACTCGCGCCGACCGCAGCGCGGACGGCGCGGTGAGCGCACCGTCCGGCCCAGGCCGGGCCGGCGCGCGCCGCCGCCCCCACGGGGGCGGGGCACAATCGAACACCGCACCACCCACCGACCCCACACAAGTACCGGACCCCAGGAGGACACGAGTGCCGAGCAAGTACCGGATCGGGCACCTCGGGGGCTCGCACATCCTCCTCACCGGAGCCACCGGGTTCATCGGACAGGCGCTGCTGGAGCGGCTGCTCTCCGGCCACCCCGACACCCGGATCTCGGTCATCGTGCGACCCCGGGGCAACGGCAGCGGGCAGGACCGCTTCGCCCGGCTGCTCCGCAAGGACGTCTTCCGCACCTGGCGGGAGAAGCTCGGCGCCGACGAGGCCATCGCCGAGGCCATGCGCCGCGTCAACGTCATCGAGGGCGACCTCGGCACCGCCGAGCTGCCCGGCGACATCGACGTGGCCATCCACTGCGCCTCCACCGTCTCCTTCGACCCGCCCATCGACGAGGCGTTCAGCACCAACGTCTCCGGCGCGGTGTCGCTGTACGAGCAGTTGGCCCGGCAGGAGAAGGCCCCGCACGTGGTGCACATCTCCACCGCCTACGTCTCCAGCGGCGGCCGCGGCCTGGTGCGCGAGGCCAGCCTCACCCACAACGTGGACTGGCGCCGGGAGCTGGCGCTCGGCCTCGCCGCCCGGGACGACGTGGAGCGCGACTCCCGCCGCCCCGAGGTGCTGCGCAAGCAGCTCCGCGAGGCCAGCCGCGCCCACGGCAAGGCGGGGCCGCTGACCGCCGCCAAGGACGCCGAGGAGGCCAGGCGCTCCTGGGTGGAGGAGCGCCTGGTGGACGCGGGCCGCACCCGCGCCCAGATCCTGGGCTGGCCCGACGTGTACACCTTCACCAAGGCCATGTCGGAGCGCGCCGCCGAGGAGCTGTGGGCGGGGCGGCCGCTGTCGATCGTGCGGCCCGCCATCGTCGAGAGCGCCCTGCGGCACCCGTACCCGGGCTGGATCGACGGCTACAAGATGGCCGACCCGCTGATCATCGCCTACGGCAGCGGTCTGCTGCGGGACATCCCCGGCCAGCCGGACACCATCATGGACGTGATCCCGGTGGACTACGTGGTCAACGCCACGCTGGCCGCCGCCGCCGCGCCCCCGCCGCCGGACGCGCCCCACTACTTCCACGTGGGCTCGGGCGCCACCCAGCCGCTGACGCTGCGTCAGATGTACGAGCACGTCCACTCCTACTTCAGCGACCACCCGCTGCCGGAGAGCACCGGGCGCGGCCACGTCAAGGCCCGCACCTGGACCTTCCCCGGCGCCTCCCGGGTGGACCTGGCGCTCACCGCGGGCGAGCGCGCCGCGAAGGCGGCCGACAAGGTCCTCGGCCTGCTGCCCGGCACCGAGCGCACCCAGGAGTGGGCGAGCAAGCTGCACAAGGAGAAGCGGTCGCTCGAGCTGCTGCGCCGCTACTCCGACCTGTACGGCGTCTACACCCGCACCGAGGTCGTGTACGACGACACCGAGCTGCGGGCCCTGCACGAGTCGCTGCCGCCCGACCGGATCGCCGAGCTCGGGTTCGACACCAGCGACATCGACTGGCGCGTGTACATGGAGGAGGTGCACTGCCCCAAGGTCACCGCGCCGCTGCGCGCCAGGACCGGCGGGCGCTCCTCCGCGGGCCGCTCCGGCGGCCGGATCTCCCTGCCCGAGGGCGAGGGCATCGCCGCCGTGTTCGACCTGGACGGCACCATCCTCGCCTCCGACATCGTCGAGTCCTACCTGTGGGCGCGCCTGGCGTCGGTGCCCCGCGCCGAGTGGGGGCAGGAGCTGCTCGACCTGCTGCGCAACGCGCCGCGCTACCTGCTGGCCGAGCGCCGCGACCGGGGTGACTTCGCCCGCACCTTCTTCCGCCGCTACGCGGGTGCCGACCCGGAGGAGCTGCGCCGCCTGGTCGAGGAGCAGCTCGGCGACGCGCTGCTGCACCGCGTGATGCCCGAGGCGGTGCGGCGCATCCGCGCCCACCGGGCGGCGGGCCACCGCACCATCCTCATCACCGGCAGCGTCGACCTGCTCGTGGAGCCGCTGCGGCCGCTCTTCGACGTCATCGAGGCCTGCCGCCTGCACACTCGCGACGGGATCATGACCGGTTACCTTCAGGCACCGCCCATCGTGGGCGAGGCACGCGCGTCCTGGCTGCGCGAACACGCCCGCGAGAACGGGCTCGACCTGACCCGCTCCTACGCCTACGCCGACAGCTACTCGGACCGGCCGCTGCTCGAGGCGGTGGGCAAGCCCTGCGCGGTCAACCCGGACACGCAGTTGTTCCGGCACGCCAAGCGCCGCCACTGGCAGATCGCCCGCTGGGGCGAGCACACGGCGGGCCGCTGGGACGCCCTCGCCTCCGGCGTCGTCACCCATGTCCGCCCCCGGCCGGTGCGCGCCCTGTCCGCGGCGGACCGCACCCTCCCCTCCGCCGACCGCCCCGCCCTCCAGGCCGCCGCCCGCCCGGAGGAGGCCCGATGAACCTGGCGCTGGAATACCACCGCTCACCCGGCCGCTACCTCGCCGCCCGCGGCCTGACCGCCACACGCAGCAAGGTCGGCACCACGCTGGCCGGCGCGCTCGCCCCGTTCCGCCTGACGCGCTCCAGCAGCGGCCCCGACCTGCCCAAGGGCGAGGGCTGGACCCGGCTCGCCCCGTCGCTGTCCGGCATCTGCGGCTCGGACCTCGGCCTGGTCACCGGCACCGCCTCCCCCTATCTGGCGGCGCTGGCCAGCACCCCGTTCGTCCCCGGGCACGAGGTCGTCGGCACCACCCTCGACGACCTGCCGGGCATTGCGCGCGGCACCCGCGTGGTGCTGGACTCCGTGCTGTCCTGCCGGGTGCGCGGCCTGCCCGAGTGCGACTCCTGCCTGGCCGGCGAGACCAACCGCTGCGACCACGTCACCAGCGGGCACCTCGCCCCGGGGCTCCAGACCGGCTACTGCGCGGACACCGGCGGCGGCTGGAGCAAGCGCATGGTCGCCCACGAGGGGCAGTTGCACCCGGTGCCCGACGAGCTCACCGACGAGCGGGCCGTCCTGGTCGAGCCGCTCGCCTGCGCCATCCACTCGGTGCGCCGGGTGACCATCCCGCCGGGGGCGTCCGTCCTCGTCGTCGGCGCCGGCACGGTGGGCCTGCTCACCGTGCTCGCGCTGCGGCAGTTGACGGAGGCCGGCACCATCCACGTCGTCGCCAAGCACCGCCACCAGCGGGAGCGCGCCCGTCAGCTCGGCGCCACCGAGGTGGTCGAGCCGTCCCGCGCGCTGCGCGCGGTGCGGCGCGCCACCGGGGCGCTGGCGCACCGCGCCGAGTTCGGCGGGGAGTTCCTGCTGGGCGGCGTGGACATCGCCTTCGAGTGCACCGGCGGCGGCTCGGGACTGAACACGGCGCTGCGGTCGGTGCGCGCCGGCGGCACGGTGCTGCTGTCCGGGATGCCGGGCGGCGGCGCCGACCTGACGCCGCTGTGGTACCGCGAGCTGAACCTGGTGGGGGCGTACGCCACCCGCCACCGGGAGCCGGGAGCCGAGCCGGGCGCGGACGACGGCACATCCGACTTCGCCAAGGCGATCGCGCTGGCCGCGTCGGCGCCGCTGGACGGCTACGTCGAGCGCTACCCGCTGCACCAGTGGCGCACGGCGTTGGAGCACGCGACCTCGGCCGGTTCCGCGGGCTCCGTCAAGATTGCCTTCGACCTGTCGTTGGAGGGCTGACCGCGGGCGAGTGGCAGTGCCGCAGCGCCGCAGACAGGGCGGCCGCACCCGCCACCGAACCACAAGCCGCATGCACCGTCGCCCGAGGCGTCGCGCCGGTGACCACGACGAGGAGAGAGTGTGAGCAGACCAGGCTTCGTGCTGGAAGTCGATGAACGTACCCCGCCGCTGCTGGTGCACGAGGGTGAGAATTTCCGGCTGGAGCGGCTGCCCCACGGCAGCAGGGTGATCTACCCGCCGGACTCGCTGCCCGGGATCAGAGACCTGGACGGGGCGATCCGCAGTGCCCTGCTGCACCCGCACGGGATCGAGCCCCTGCCCGAACTGCTGAAGGCCGGGATGCGGCTGACGATCGTCTTCGACGACCTGTCGCTGCCGCTGCCGCCGATGCGCCGCCCCGACGTGCGCCAGCGGATCATCGAGCAGGTCCTGGAGATGGCGGCGGCCAAGGGCGTCGACGACGTCGAGCTGATCGCGGCCAACGCCCTGCACCGCCGGATGACGCCGGCCGAGCTCAAGCACGTCGTGGGCGACAGGGTGTTCCGGTCCTTCTTCCCCAAGCACCTGACCAACCACGACGCCGAGGACCGGGACAACCTGGTCCACCTCGGCCACACCGCCGAGGGCGAGGACGTCGAGATCAACCGCAGGGCCGCCGAGAGCGACCTGGTGGTGTACGTCAACATCACCTCCACCGCGATGAGCGGCGGCCCCAAGTCGGTGTCGGTGGGCCTGGCCAGCTACCGCAGCATCAGCCACCACCACAACGTGCACACGCTCCAGCACTCGCGGTCCTTCAACGACCCGCCGCGCTCGGCGATGCACCACTCGTACAACCGGATGCAGGACCTCATCGGCGGGCAGGTCAAGATCTTCACGGTCGAGACCACGCTGAACAACGACACGTTCCCCGCCGCCACGCGCTTCCTCAACAAGCGCGAGTGGGAGTGGACCTACGCCGACCAGGCCGCGTACCTCGCGACCCGGCGCGGCAACAACCTGGTGCCGCCCGCCATGCGGCGCAGGCTGTGGCACAAGTCGGAGGCCCCGTACGCCGTCACCGGCGTCAACGCGGGCGCGCCGAGCGCGGTCCACCCCCTCACCATCAAGAACGTGCACCGCCAGCAGCTCACCGAGATCGACGGGCAGGCCGACATCGCGGTGTACGGGCTGCCGTACATCTGCCCGTACAACGTCAACTCGGTGATGAACCCGATCCTGGTGATGTCCCTGGGCCTGGGGTACTTCTTCAACCTGTACCTGAACAAGCCCATCGTGCGCGAGGGCGGCGTCGGCATCTTCTTCCACCCGATGCCGAACGAGTTCCACCCCGTGCACCACCCCAGCTACATCGACTTCTACGAGGAGGTCCTGGCCGAGACCACCGACCCGGCGGTGATCGAGGCCAAGTACGAGAAGCAGTTCGCCACCGACCCCTGGTACACCCACCTGTACCGCAAGAGCTACGCCTACCACGGCGTGCACCCGTTCTACATGTGGTACTGGGGCGCGCACGCCATGCAGCACCTCGGGGACGTGATCTTCGTGGGCGCCGACCCGAAGACCGCCGCCAGGCTCGGCTTCCGCGCCGCGTCCACGCTGGACGACGCGCTGGCGCTGGCCTCGCACACGGTCGGCACCAGCCCGTCCATCACCTACCAGCACGTGCCGCCGCTGACCCTGGCCTCGGTGCGGTGAGCGGGATGAGGAAGAAGACCAGCAGGCGCGGCGCCGGCAGTCTGCGCTCCGACCTGTCCCTGCTGCGGACCGGCCGCGACTGGCGCGGCCGGGCCCGCTCCCCGCGCGGCTACGCCATCGAGTCCGGCGCCACCTCCGGGTGGGGCGCGGGTGAGACGGCGGACCGGACGTTCCCCACGGCGTGGGCGCGCACTCCCGCCGCCGGGGTGGTGCGCAACGTGCTCCAGCGCGGGGTGCTCAAGCCGTACGCCTGGGCGAAGACCCGGCCGCTGATCGAGGGGCTTGACCTGCTCGACGGCGTGCGCGGCCCCGTGGTGTTCGTCTCCAACCACGCCAGCCACGTGGACACGCCGCTGATCCTCGGCGCGCTGCCCCGGCGGCTGTCGGACCGCACCGCGGTGGGGGCGGCGGCGGACTACTTCTTCACCTCGCCGGGGGCGGGCGCGGCGACCGCGCTGCTGTTCAACGCGTTCCCCGTGGACCGGTTCGGCGCCCGCAGGGGCGGGCCGAGCCTGCCCGCCGAGCTGATCGAGGACGGCTGGAACATCCTGCTGTACCCCGAGGGCACCCGCTCCCACGACGGGTGGATGGGCTCCTTCAAGCTCGGCGCGGCCCGGCTGTGCCTGTCCACGGGCATCCCCGCGGTGCCCGTGGCGGTGCGCGGCACGTTCGCGGCCATGCCCCGCGGGCGCAACCTGCCGGTGCGCACCGGGACCCGCCTGGTCGTCCGCTTCGGGCGGCCCCTGCACCCGCGGGAGGGCGAGGGCGCGCCGGAGTTCCGCAACCGGATGGCCCGGCACGTGGCCGCGCTGTGGGCGGAGGAGGACCTCGGCTGGTACGCGTCCCTGCGCGCCGCGGAGGAGGGCACCCTCACCGTGCCCGAGGGCAAGGAGACCGCGCTGCCGGTGACGGCGACCCCGGTGGAGAGGGGCAAGCCGGTCGCCGAGTGGCGCCGCGTGTGGGAGGCCACCCGCCCGTCGCCGCCGTCGACCCGCCCCAAGGTCTGGCGCGACCGCTGACCCCGCCACACCCGCGAGCCGGGCCCTCCCCCAAGGGGAGCGCCCGGCTCGCGGCGTTGCGGCACTCCGCGGCGACTCCTCCGGCGGGGGCCCGGGGCGCGGCCCCGGCCGGTCCGGAGCGCGGCTCCCCGACGGGACCCGGGCCGCACCGCTCCGGGCGCGGCCCCTGGCCTCCGGAGGAACCGCCCCCACCCCCACCCGTCTGCGACGCATGACCGCCCCGGAAGGGGCTACCCGGTCCCGCGAGCCGCCGCAGGCACCCCGCGGCGGGCAGGACGGAAAGGACCGGCCATGCCGCCCACCCCCTCCCGGTCAGGCGCGGGCCCGGGCCACCTGGACCCCAGGGAGGCCCTGGTGCCGAGGCTGCGCGCCCTGAAGGCCGTCGTGTTCGACACCGACGGGGTGATCACCGACTCGGCCCGGGTGCACGCCGCCGCCTGGAAGGAGGCGTTCGACGCCTGCCTGCGGGAGCGGCCCCCGGACGACCCCGGGCAGCGCCGCCCGTTCGACCCGGTGGAGGACTACCGGCGCCATGTGGACGGCAGGCCGCGGTTCGACGGCGCCGCCGCCTTCCTCGTCTCCCGCGGCCTCGACCTGCCCCCGGGCGACCCGGACGACCCGCCGGGCTGCGACACGGTGTGGGCCGTGGCCGCCCGCAAGGACCGGGCGTTCACCGCCGCGCTGCGCGCCCGGGGCGTGACCGCCTGGCCGGGCTCGGTGCGACTGCTGCACGCGCTGCACGCCGCCCGCATGCCCCGGGCCGCCGTCTCCTCCTCGTGGCACGCCCGCGAGCTGATGGCCTCCGCCGGGGTCGCCGGGCTGGTCTCCGCCGTGCTCGACGGCGCCGAGGCGGCCCGGCTGCAACTGCCGGGCAAGCCGGACCCGGCGCTGTTCCTGGAGGGGGCCCGCCGACTCGGCGTCCCGCCCGGGGCGGCCGCCGTGGTGGAGGACGCCCTGGTGGGGGTGGAGGCGGGACGCCGCGGCGGCTTCGGCCTCGTCGTGGCCGTGGACCGCACCCGCCTGCCGTCGAGCGCCGCCGACCTGCGGGCGCACGGCGCCGACCTGGTGGTGGAGGACCTGTCCGAACTGCTGACCGGGTGAGGGAGGGACGCCGCATGCCGGAGTGGACCTGGACCTACGAGGGCTACGACCCGGGGCAGGAGCGGCTGCGCGAGTCGCTGTGCACGCTCGGCAACGGCTACCTCGCCACCCGCGGCGCCGCCCCCGAGGCCGCCCCGGGGCCCGCCCACTACCCCGGCACGTACATCGCGGGCTGCTACGACCGCCTGGTGTCGGACGTGGCCGGGCGCATGGTGGAGAACGAGGACCTGGTCAACGTGCCCAACTGGCTGCCCCTGCGGTTCCGGGTGCTCGACGCCAGGCTGCCCGAGGCCGGGCGGGGCACCGGCACGCCGTGGCTGAGCCCGGACGGGCCCTGGCTGCTGCGGCACCGGCAGACCCTGGACCTGCGCGAGGGCACCCTCACCCGGGAGGCCGTCTACCGGGACCCCGAGGGGCGGGTGCTGCGCGTGGGGCAGTGCCGCCTGGTCCACATGGGCGACCCGCACCTGGCCGGGCTGCGCACCGAGTTCACCGCCGAGGGCTGGAGCGGCCGGATCGAGGTGGAGTCCGCGCTGGACGGCACGGTCAGCAACTGCGGGGTGGCCCGCTACCAGGACCTCGACGGGCGCCACCTGACCGGCGTGTACACCGGGCAGGAGCCCCCGGACACGGCCTGGCTGCGCTGCCACACCACCACCTCCGCCATCGGCGTGGCCCTCGCCGTCCGGCTGCGGCCCCCCGAGGGCGTCCCGGTGGAGCCGTGGCCCGGGGAGCGGGCGGCCGTGCAGCGGGTGCTGCTGGACCTGGAGGACGGCCGGGCCGCCGCCGTGGAGAAGACCGTCGCCCTGCACACCTCGCGGGACACCGCGATCAGCGACCCGCTGTACGCCTCCCTGGACGACGTCCACCGGGCCCCGGACTTCGCCGGGCTGCTGGCCGGGCACCGGGTGGCCTGGGCGCACCTGTGGCGGCGCGCCGACCTGGACGTGCCGGGGGAGGCCGGGCGGATCCTGCGGCTGCACCTGTTCCACGTCCTCCAGACGCTCTCCCCGCACACCGCCGACCTGGACGTGGGCGTCCCCGCGCGCGGCCTGCACGGCGAGGCGTACCGGGGCCACGTCTTCTGGGACGAGCTGTTCGTGCTGCCCTATCTGAACCTGCACTTCCCCGAGGTCACCCGCGCCCTGCTGACCTACCGCCACCGCAGGCTGCCGCAGGCGTGCCGGGCCGCGGCCGACGCCGGGCACACCGGGGCCCGCTTCCCCTGGCAGAGCGGCAGCGACGGCCGGGAGGAGACCCAGGTGCTGCACCTGAACCCGCGCTCGGGCCGCTGGCTGCTGGACCACTCCCGGCTCCAGCGCCACGTCGGCTCGGCCATCGCCTACAACGTGTGGCACTACGCGCAGGCCACCGGCGACCACGACTTCCTGCACACCAGGGGCGCGGAGCTGCTCACCCAGATCGCCCGGCACTGGGCGAGCCTGGCCGTCTTCGACCCGGCGCTCGGACGGTACCGGATCCGCGGCGTGGTGGGCCCCGACGAGTACCACGACGCCTACCCGGGCGCGGCCGAGCCGGGCATCGACGACAACGCGTACACCAACGTCACCGCCTCCTGGGTGCTGGGCCGCGCCCTGCACGTGGCCCGCACCCTGCCCGAGCCGCGCCGCAGGGAGCTGTTCGAGCGCATCGCCCTCGGCCCGGCGGAGCTGGAGCTGTGGGAGGAGGTCTCCCGACGCCTGTACGTGCCGTTCCACGGTGGGGTGATCAGCCAGTTCGACGGGTACGGGGAGCTGGCCGAGCTGGACTGGGACGGCTACCGCGAGCGGTACGGCGAGATCAGGCGGCTGGACCGGATCCTGGAGGCGGAGGGCGACACGGTCAACCGCTACCAGGCGTCCAAGCAGGCGGACGTGCTGATGCTCGGGTACCTGTTCTCCGCCAAGGAGCTGGCGGGCCTGTTCCACGGCCTCGGGCACCGGCTCGACGACGCCACCTGGCGCCGCACCGTGGACTACTACCTGGCCAGGACCAGCCACGGCTCGACCCTCAGCGGCCTGGTGCACGGCCTGGTGCTGGCGCGGGTGCGGCGCGGCGACGCCTGGCGGTACTGCCTGGAGGCGCTGACCGGGGACGTCGCCGACATCCAGGGCGGTACCACCGCGGAGGGCATCCACCTGGGCGCGATGGCCGGGACCCTGGACCTGGTGCAGCGGGGGCTGACGGGCCTGGAGACCTGCGAGGACGGGCTGTGCCTCGACCCGGTGCCGCTGCCCGAGCTGTCGGAGTTCGGCTTCTCGCTGCGCTACCGGGGGCACTGGGGGGTGGGGATCCGCCTGTCCGGGGAGGAGCTGCTGGTCAGCGTGCCGGGCTCGGCGGAGGTGCCGATCCAGGTGGAGGTCGGGGGAGAGGTGGTGGGGGTGCCCCCGGGCGAGGAGCGGCGGCTGAAGCTGCGCGAGCGGTGACGGCTCGGCCCCGGGCGCCGTCCCCGCGGGTCCGCCGGCGCCGCGCTACCAGGTGCCGCCCAGCACGCTTGCCGCCGCCCGCGCCGCCGCCAGGGCCTCGCACAGCAGGTCCCCGTCCGTCAGGGTGCCCGTCCCGTCCGGCGGCACCAGCCAGGTGCGGCCCCGCACCGCGCGCAGCGGCACGACATGGGGGTGCGGGCAGTGCAGCGTGCCGGGCGCGCCGACCACCGTGGTGCCCGGCAGCCGCCAGCCCCGGCTGCTCTCCGCGGACACCAGGAACTCCACCGTGCCGCGCACCGTCAGCAGCACCGGGCCGAGCCGGTGGTTGGCCGCGCACATGCGCACCACGGCGTCCAGGCCGAGCGGCTTGACGCAGCGCACGATCTGCCACCCCGGCCCCGTCGGGACGTGGGCGAGCTCGCCCGCGCCCCACGCCGCCAGCACCCGATCCGGGTCGGCGGCCGCCGCGGCCAGCCACTTGGCGCCGTTGGCCATGGCGTTGGCGGTCGTCTCCAGGGCCTCCCGCACCGCCCGCGGGTCCGTGCGGCAGGCCGGGTCGGCGAGCGGGGACAGCGCCCAGTGCGGGCTCGGGTGCGGCCCGGGTGCCCGCTCGCCGGCTCCGCGGCCGGGTGCGCGCCGGCCGTGCGCCGCCGGGTGCGGCGGGTCGCGGTGGACGCCGTGCCGGGGCTGCGGCCCGGGACCGTTGAACGCGGCGCTCATCGGAGGGTGCCCGGATGCGGAGCGGTGGCCATCGATCCCCTTCTCGCGGAAGCGTCGGGGAGGAGGCGTCACGCGAGGTGAGCCCCCGTCGCCTCCGTCTTCGCGACAACCTCAGGGCACGGCCCGGTGGGGCCGCGCCGACCGGGTCGGCCCCCGTCAACCGAGTCGGCCGGGTTCGCGGCGTAGCTGAACCCTGAGTTGAACAGATCTCTGAAAATTCAACCGGGAGTAGAATTACCGTGCTCGGTGAGTCTAAGCTCGCGGCGGCCGTCGCTGTCAACTACTAATTGGATACTGCGAGTTAGGGGCGCGGCGGGACGCCGCCCGGGCGATGATCTCCTCGCGGTGGAGGTGGCACGTGGAGTCCGAGGCCGAGGACCGGCCGATGCTGGCCCGCAGACTCGGGCGGCTGTTCGACGACATCCGCCCGCAGGGCCCCCGGGGCCGCAGGTACACCAACGAGGAGGTCGCCACCGCGATCAAACGGGCCAACCCCGACATCCGCGTCAGCGGCGCGTACCTGTCCGCGCTGCGCAACGGGACGAAGAAAAACCCCTCCACCGAGCTGCTCACCGCGCTCGCGCGCTTCTTCGGGGTGCCCGCCTCGTACTTCCTGGACGACGCGACGGCCGCCCAGACGGAGGCGGAGATAGCGCTGGCCAAGGTCGCGGGGAACCTGGGCGTGCGGCAACTGGCGCTGCGCGCGCTCGAGCTCTCGCCCGAGGGCCTGGCCGCGGTCACCAAGATCGTCGAGGCCGTTCTGGAGAATGACGCGAAGCCGAGGGCGCCTTCCGGGGAGAATTGACGCCCATGCGGACACCTTGGGGGTGGGACGGCGGATGCTCGTCGCGACCTGGCGTACGCCCCGGGAAGGGCGGGACGGTGACATGGACCTGAGGCGGATGCGCCGGAGCTGCGCGGCGCTCGTCCGCGACCTGGACCTGCCGGTGCCCGCGGATCCCGACGACCTGATCGCCCGGCTGTGCGACCGCATGGGGCAGCGGCTGGGCCGGCCCGTCCACCACCGGCTGGTGCCCTTCCCGCCGGACACGGTCAGCGGCCTGTGGCTGGCGACGGACGCCGCCCACTTCGTGCTCTGCGAGCGGGACACCAGCCCCTGGCACCGGCTGGCGATCACCGGCCACGAGTTCTGGCACATGGAGGCCGAGCACGAGGCCACCGCCGTGGAGGGCCCCGACGCCACCCGGCTGGTCTTCCCCTCCCTCGACCCCGGCACCGTCGCCCGCATCGTCGCCGCCCGCACCCACTGCTCCGCCGAGGCCGAGCAGGAGGCCGAGTTCTTCTCCTCGCTGCTGCTGTCCAAGGTCAGCCGCTGGCTGCCGCAGCGCACCTGGGCCGTGCCCGACTCGGCGGCCGGCCTGGTGCACCGGCTGGAGACCGCGCTCGGCCGGGAGCGGGAGCGGCCCGACCGTGGATAGCACCACCGCCGTCTTCTGGACCTGCTCCGCCGTCGCCTGGGTGGCGTTCCTCTCCAAGCTCCCCGGGCTGTGGCGCCGCCCCCGCAATCCGCTGCGCCGGCTCGTCGCCTGGTGCCTGCTGTGCGCCGCGCTGATCCTGTTCTTCGCCGCGCCGCGGGCCGTCGGCTTCGTCAACGACCTCACCGGCGTGCCCAACTTCGCCGCGCCGCTGGTCTACACCCTGATTGTCGCCGAGTCCGCGGGCCTCCAGACCCTGCTCGCGCACTGGCGCGGCCCGGCCGAGCGCGCCCGGGTCACCGCGCGGCGCTGGGCGGTGGCCTGCCCGGTGCTCGTGGCCGCCATCGTCGTCCTGTTCGCACTGGGCGACACCCCGGTCGAGCGGCGCCGCGACTTCGACACCCACTACGCGACCACCGCGTACATCGCCGAACTCATCGTCGTGTACGTGCTGGTCTACGGCGCGGCGATCGGTGGTCTCGCCTGGATGGGCTGGCGGTGGGCGAAGGTCGCGGGGCGGCCGTGGCTGCGGCGCGGGCTGCGGGTGATCGTCGTCGGGGCGCTGTGCGGGGTCGGGTTCACGCTGTGCAAGCTGACGGCGCTGGCCGCGCGCTGGGCCGGCGGCGACCTCGACTGGCTCAGCACCGACGCCGCGCCCGCCTTCGCCGGCCTGTCCACGCTCGTCACCCCCGTGGGCTTCGTGCTGCCCGTGGCCGGGCACCGGCTGACCAGCCTGCGCGGCCGGGCCGCCCGGCTGGCCGCCTACCGGCGCCTGCACCCGCTGTGGGACGCGCTGCGGCGGGCCACCCCCGCCATCGTCCCGCCGGTGCCCGTCCCGTGGTGGGACGCCGAACTGCGGCTGACCCGGCGGCTCACCGAGATCCTCGACGGGCGACTGGCGCTGCGCGCCCACACCGACGCCCGGCTCACCCCGATCGTGCTGCGGCACGCCCGGGAGGCCGGACTGCCGGACGCGGAGGCGGCGGCGGCCCTGGAGGCCGCGCACTGCCGGGCCGCCGTCGCCGCCAAGGAGCGCGGCGAGCGCTTCCCGCCGCCCGCCCCCTCCGGGGAGGGGCCGCCGGGCGGCTCGGACGGCGCGGACGAACTCGCCCGGCTGGTCGCCGTCTCCCGCGCGTTCGCCCACTCGCCGGTGGTCGCCGCGGCGGTCGCCGAGTACGACGAAAGCCGCCGCTCCGGCTCCCTGGCCCCGGCCGCACCGGGCACCGACGGCGCCCGCTGAGACCGGCACCCGCGCGGCGCGCCGCGCCGTGCGTGGACCGCCGTCAGCCCGAGGTGTCCCGGTAGCGGCGGCCCATGCGGGTCGAGACTCGGGTCACCAGGCCGCGGGGGAGGAGCCGGGTGGCGCCCACGACCGCCTTGTACGGGGCGCCGGGCACGCTCACCGGCACCCCCCGGCGGAAGTCGCGGACGGCCGTGTCGACCAGCTCGTCCGCGTCCAGCCACAGCGGCTCGGGGATGCGGGACATGTCCATCTCGGCGCGCTGGTGGAACTCGGTGTGCGTCCAGCCCGGGCACAGCGCCATCACGTGCACGCCACCGGCGGGGATGTCCCGCAGCACGCTCTCGCTGAAGTTCACCACCCACGCCTTGGACGCGCTGTAGGTGCCCCGGGCCAGGAACGCGGCCACCGACGCCACATTGATCACGCCGCCCCGGCCACGCTCTATCATCGCGGGCAGCGCGGCGTGCGTCAGCCGGAGCACCGCCTCGCAGTGCACCCGCAGCATGGCGACCTCGTCGGCGACGCTCGTCTCCAGGAACCTGCCGCGCTGGGCGAACCCGGCGTTGTTCACCAGCAGGTCGATCCCGTCGGCGGCGCGCCGCTCGGCCGCCCGCAGGCCGTCCTCGTCGGCGAGGTCGGCCGTCAGCACCTCCGCCCGCACCCGGTGCGCGGTGCGGTACTCGTGCGCGGCGCGCTCCAGGCGCTCGGTGTCGCGGGCCACCAGGACCAGGTCGAAACCGTCCGTCGCGAGCCGCCGCGCGAAAGCGGCGCCGATTCCCGCGGTTGCTCCGGTGATGAGGGCCGTCGGCATGGGCCGAGCCTATACCCGGGCACCCGCGCGGCACCCCGCGCGGCGCCGCGTTCCCAGGGCGTCCAGGACATCGCCGAACTCCGCGCGGACCCGCCCCTCCATCGCCCGGGCGAACGCCGCGCCCGCCACGTCCCCCGCCACCGGGCGGAGCCTGGCGACCACCTCGGAGATCCGGTGGATCTCCGCCGCGGGCAGCGGACGCTCCCCGAGGTCCCCGACCACGTGCGTGCCCACCAGCGCCACGAACAGGCCGGCCATCGCGTCCACCTGCTCCTGGAGCCGGGCCGCCGCCTCCAGCACGGCCGACAGCGGCACGCCCTCGCGCACCAGCGCCGCCGAGCCGTCCAGCAGGCGGCGGCTGACGACGGTGACCGAGTCCCCGTCCACCGTCGCGTAGCCCAGCGCCACCGCCCGGCGCAGGTTCTCCTCGGTGAGCTGGTCGCCGTACACCCGCCGGACGGCGGCACGGTCCAGGGTGACGGGCTCCTCGTGGGACCACGCCTCCGTCATCACCCGCTCCAGGCCCAGCACATCGGCGACGTTGCTGTCCTGCTCCCACGCCGCCAGCAGCTCGCCGATCCCGTTCAGGGTGTGCCCGCGCCCCAGCAACTCGGAGATCACCCGCAGCCGGGCCAGGTGCTCCCCGCGGTACCAGGCGACCCTGCCCTCCCTGCGCGGCGGCGGCAGCAGCCCCCGCTCCTGGTAGTACCGCAGATTGCGGACCTTGATCCCGGCCGCGCGGGCCAGCTCCCCGACGCGGTACTCCCGCTCGGCGGCGCTCACGCGGGGAGGCTCGGTTCCGCCCGCGGCCCACCCTCCCGGTCCTCGGCCGCGGCCCTGGCGGCGGCGTCGGCGGCGCCGCCCGCACCCACGGGACCGGTGACCTCCATCGTCTCCAGCGCGTCCCGGAACCTGGCCAGGCGGCGCGGCGCGCCCACCGCGACCACCGAAGGCAGGCTGCCGCGCACCGGCTGCATCATGCGCAGCCACCACTGCCCGTACACGTGCGGCGCGCGCCGGGCGATGCCGTCGGCGAGCCGCTCCACCGCCGGCTCCAGCGGGCAGACGCGGTTCACCGGCCACGGCAGCGTCCGCCGCATGCCCACCAGCGCCTCGTCGGCGAACGCGGCCCGCACCATGTCGGTCTCGGTCCAGCTCAGATACGCCACGCCGACGCCCACCCCCTGGTGGGCGACCTCGGCGCGCAGGCTGTGCGCGAACGCCTCCACGCCCGCCTTGCTGGCGCAGTACGCCGCCATCAGCGGCGCGGGGGTGAGCGCCGCCAGCGAGGCCACCTGGAGCAGATAGCCCCCGGAGCGCGTCAGATGGGGCAGGAACGCGCGCGCGGTGGCCACGCTGCCCAGCAGGTTGACCTCCACCACCCGGTCGAACGCGGCCGCGTCGTAGCGCGCGAACGGGCCGCCGACGGCTATCCCGGCGTTGGCCACCACCACGTCCACCCGGCCGAACCGCCCGGCGACCTCGCCGGCCACCCGGTCCAGCGCGGCGCGGTCGGTGACATCGGCCTCCCACCAGGCGGCGCCGGGGCCGCAGTCGGCCGCGGCCCGCTCCAGTTGCTCGGGTTCCAGGCCCAGCAGCGCCACCCGCGCGCCCCTGGCCGCGAGCGTCCTGGCCAGCTCGGCGCCGATGCCGCGCGCCGCCCCGGTGACGACGGCCGTCCGGCCGTCGAGCCTTCGGTTCCTCACACCGTTCCCCTTCCCGCCGCCGCGGCGGAGGCGGGCAGGTACCCGTCCACCAGCCGCAGCACCGCCCCGGCCACCTCCTCGGGACGCTCCACCGGCGTCATGTGCCCGGACCCGGACAGCTCCACCACGTCCACGAGTTCGGGCAGCGCCTCGGCGACCGCCCGCGACAGCGCGGGCGGTATCAGCCGGTCCTCTGCGCCGTACAGCACGATCGTCGGGGCGTCCAGCAGCGCCAGCTCCGCGCGCAGGTCCAGCCGGTGCAGCACCCGGCCCCAGGCGGCGCGCGACCGCCCGGCGCAGGCGTGGACGATCCGCGAGCAGAACTCGACCTGCTCCGGCGTGGCCGCAGGCGTCATCGTGCCGTACCGCAGCAGCCACCGGCTCGCCCGCGTGGACGGGCCCAGCGGCAGCGGCGAGGTGAGCAGCGCGCGGTGCACCCGGTACCGCAGCCGCGGGCTGCGCAACGGCACCACCTGCACGTCGCCCACCAGGTCGGCGGCGCCCGTGCTGCACAGCAGCACCGCCGCGGTGCGCTCCCGCACCGCCTCCCGGCCCGCCGCCGCCATGATCGTCATCGTGCCCATGCTGTGCCCCACGAGCACCGCCCGCTCGCCCTCGGGCACATGGCGGCGCACCACCGCCTCCAGGTCGTCGGCCAGCGCGTCGGTGCTGAAGCCCTCGCGGCGCGGCGTGTCGCTGCGCCCGTGCCCGCGCTGGTCGTACACCACCACGCGCAGGCCGCGGGCGAGCAGTTGCTCCGCGACCGGCTCCCAGAACAGCGTCGAGCAGCACCAGCCGTGCGCCAGCACCGCGGTGGGCGCGCCCTCGGGCCCGTGCTCCTCCACGTGCAGCCGGGTGCCGTCCGCCGAGGGGATCCACCGCGCCGCGCGCGGAACCAGTCGCCTGCCGTCCGTACGGGGCCCACGGGGTTCCGCCGCCCACCGGGAACGCACCTGCACAGCCTCATCCCTCCGTCGTCGTGCTCGTCTCGGTGACCGCCCGGCCCGCGCCCCGGGCGGCCCTCGCCGCCGCGGGCCGGGCGAGCAGCCGGTATTCGGCCGGGTCGACCCGCCGGGTCTCCCGGCGGAAGCGCGGCGTGGACGAAGGCCACAGGGTGGGGTTGTCGCCCGCCGCGTCCCGGTACCAGCTCGCGCAGCCGCCGACCTGCCACACCGTGCGCCGCATCCGGCGCTGGAGGTCGGCGTTCCAGCGCTCCTCCGCCTCGGGCGTCGGCTCGATCGCGGCGACACCCCGCTCGTCCATCAGCCGCAGCGCGTCCATCACATAGGCGAGTTGGGACTCGATGATGTACACCATCGAGGTGTGGCCCAGGCCGGTGTTGGGCCCGATGAGGAAGAACAGGTTCGGGAACCCGGCGACGGTGGTGCCGCGCAGCGCCCGCATCCGGCGGCTCCACACCTCGCCGAGGCTGCGCCCGTCCCGGCCGAGCAGGCGGGAGGCGATGGGGCGCTCGGTGGTGTGGAAGCCGGTGCCGAAGATCACCGCGTCCACCTCGCGCTCGGTGCCGTCGGCGGCGACCGCGACCCGGTCGCGCAGGTCGGCCAGGCCGGAGGGGATCACCTCGACTCCCGGGCGGGTGAGCGCCGGGTAGTAGTCGTTGGAGAGCAGGACCCGCTTGCAGCCGAGGGTGTAGTCGGGGGTGAGCACGGCGCGCAGCCACGGGTCGCGCACCTGGCGGCGCAGGTGGGCGCGGGCCAGCAGTTCGGCGGTGCGCATCAGTCGCGGCCAGCGCGTGAACGCCGGGACGAAGCTCTCGCGGACGGAGTAGATGCCGGCGCGGGCCGCGAGCTGGGTGAGCGGCGCGTACCGGAACGCGCGGGTCTCCAGGCCGGTGATGGGGCGGTCGCCGCGCGGCAGCACCCACGCCGGGGTGCGCTGGAACAGCACGAGGTCGCGCACCAGCGGCTGGATGCGGGGGATGAACTGGATCGCGGAGGCGCCCGTGCCGACGACGGCGACGCGCTTGCCCGTCAGGTCGTAGGAGTGGTCCCAGCGGGCGGAGTGGAACACCCTGCCGCGGAAGGAGTGCAGTCCCGGCAGGTCGGGCAGCACCGGGTCGGACAGCGGGCCGGACGCGCAGACCAGGACGTCCGCGGTGAGGTCGCCGCCGGTGGTGCGGATCGCCCAGCGCCGCTCGGCGTCGTCCCAGGCCGCCTCGGTGACCTCGTGGCGCAGGCGCACATGGGGCCGCAGGGCGAAGTCGTCGGCGACGCGCTCCAGGTAGGCGCGGATGGACGGCTGCTCGGAGAAGCTCCTGGGCCAGCGCGGGTTGGGGGCGAAGGAGAACGAGTACAGGTGGGAGGGGACGTCGCAGGCGCAGCCCGGGTAGGTGTTGTCGCGCCAGGTGCCGCCGACCGCGTCCGCCCGCTCCAGCAGGACGAAGTCGCGGATCCCCGCCTGACGCAGCCTCACCCCCATGCCGAGACCGCCGAATCCGGCGCCGATCACCGCCACGCGGACGTGGCCGACTGTCTCCTTCATCGCGAGCCGCCTCCCGGAAGGCCGTGGAACCCCGCACCCCTGACCGGTGCGCCCCTGCAACCCGTGCGCGGTGGAACTTGCGCTGTGGAACCCGTGCGCCGTGGAACCCCGCGCGCGGTGGAGCGGTGCACCGTGGGACCCCGCCAGTGAGCGCCGGCTGAGCATCCGCCCGGGGGACCGCGGGTGGAGGCCGGCACGTTCGCACCGTAGACTGTGCCAACGCTCACTGGCAAGGTTTCCGGCAGTGCCGGGTGACACCGGGGAGGCCCCGGCGCCGGGTCAGCTCACGGTGATGGGCGTCGCCAGCGTGCTGACGTTGTTCACCTGGTAGGTGGCCTTGAACGAGGCGGAGGTGGACGCGGTCGGGCATCCGAAGCCGCCCTCGACCTTCACCGGCACGGTGGTGTTGAACGTCAGCTTCGACGGCGCGCCGTTGGCCCACGAGCCGGTGATGACGGCCGGGCCGTTCGGCGCGGTCGTGGTCTTGCACGTGGCCAGGCCGCTGGTCTGGACGATGACGCCACCGGTCGGGATGGTCATGCTGCCGGTGACGGTCGAGCCGCCCTGCATGGACGAGATCCACTCACCGCTGGTGGTGACCGTGGCGCTCACCGCGGGGACGTTGGTGCGGCAGGACGAGTAGGTGGGCGGGTTCATCTTCGAGGAGACGGGCCCGTCCGGGTTGGTGTTGGCGGTCGGGATCTGGTTCCTGGCGTTGGTGCCCAGCGGGGTGGTGGGGCTCGTCGCGGACACGCTGCACGTCACGGTGACACTGCCGGCCGTGAACGTGGCGGTGGTGCCGGTGGCCAGGGAGGCCGAGAAGTACGCGCCCGCCGGGCTGACCGTGGTCGGGGCGGCCATCGCGCTCGCGGTGCTGACGGCGCCCGCGGCGCCGGCGCCGGCCAGGGCCAGGCCGGCCGCGCCGGTGACGGCGACGCCCGCCTTCAGGACGCGGCCGGTGGTGGCGCCGCGGGACGAGAGGGAACGGCTCATGCTGATGCACTCCTTGTCTCGTTGCTCGGACTACTGAGGGGGTGGTGCGGCACTGAGAGGAGTGGTGCGTGGGTCAGGAGCCGGGGCCCGCCGCCATGAGCGGATGGTGCGGGGGCTCGTTCGGCGGCGGTCCTGTCCCTGCCGCGGGCCCGCCGCCGGCGGCCTGCGCCTCGGCGGGGGTGTCCCCGGCGTCCTGCGGGGGGAGCGGCTGCCAGGCGAAGCCCAGGCTGCCGCCGATGACGGCCGTGATGGTGCCGAAGAAGAACCCGCCCAGGTTGGACAGCACCAGGCAGGCCGCGGCCAGCATGACGGAGACGATTCCGGCGAGCGAACGGTACTGCGGGGCGAACCAGAAGGTCAGGCCCATGAGGATGAGGATCAGCCCCATGAGGATCGAGGAGACGCCGGCGATCCCCTGATGGAGCATCACCTCCAGCGGTGCCAGGGGGATGGCGGTGATCTCGGCGCCCGCGATGACGACGAGCAGCCCGCCCCAGAACGGGCGGCCCTTGCGCCAGCGCCGCCAGCCTCTCCAGATCCTCTTCACCTCGGCCTCCCGGCGGACGCGCTCAGAAGCATTCCTTCTTGCCCTTGTGGATCTTCATGTCGAGGCCGGTGAGTTTGAAGGAGCCGGCGTTCGTGGCCCAGGCGACCTGGCGCACATTCGTCATGTGGATCTCGTCCGCCTGCTGGGAGAACATGTCCTGCATGCCCTGGGAGCCGTCCGGGCCCTTGTCGAGGGTGGAGGCGTCCCGGCCGATCTCGATGTTCTTGAACTCCGGGGTGCCGGACATCTGGGTGGCATCGATGAACAGGTCCTTGGCCTCGACCGGCTTGCCGCCGCCGCCCGCGGAGAGCTTGAGCGAGATGTCGCCGACGATCGGCAGTGTGGTGACCACCGACTGGCACAGATTGTGGAGGTCGGCCTCCTTCATCGTGGTCACCATCACCGGCAGGAGGTCCTCGCGCACGTTGGTGTCGATCCCGCCGTACTGGGTGAACCCCTTGCCTTCCAGCTTGTCCACCGAGACCTTGAACTGCTGGCCGGAGACCGCGAAGGAGGCCGCGATCGCGCCGTGGGCGAGAGCGATGGCCAGTGCTCCCGTGGCAGCGAAGCCGGGGATGGACAGCACGGCGAAACGCCGCCATCTGACCCGTCCCACGACCTGTCTGCCCTGCGCGTCCTTCATGAATTCACGTCCTCTCGCTCCGAAATCGGCACGGCGGAGGGCGCGTCGAACAGGCGCCGCTGCGCCGTACATAAGCTACCGAGTGGTAGTGATGATGGTGGACCCGGCGGAGCGATCGCAAGAGGTGATGTGAAGATTTCTTGGGCGCTGTTTATACCGGGGAAACAACAGGCGAAAGCGCGGACGGGAAGGGGCCGGGGAGGGCGGGGACCGGGCACGGAAATGAAAAAGGGCAGCCTCGTGCCCGGGAGCCGTGAATTGTTCCTGCGGCGACAAGATCCGCGGTGTTTTTGTGTCCGCCGTGTCTAGCGGCCGCGCCGGTCGAGCGGAACTCCTCCCCGTGGAGGGGGTCGGGGGCGGCCCGGCCGGGCGGGTGCCCGGTCAGCCGAACGTAACCCCGCCAGCACTCACTGGCAAGGTACGGAAATCGCCTTCCCGCACGTCAACGACCGTGCCGCGCAAGGGAGTCGATGATCACTCGGCCGGCGGGACCGTCGAGCCGGCCCGGGGCGGCCGTGCGCGGGTCGCCCGCCCCGCGGGGCGGCCCGCAGGTGATCCGTCGCGGTCCGGCCGCCGGACCCGAGTCGGAGTCGAGCGCTCCGGCGGCCCGCGCGGGCCGGTGGGCTGAGGGCGGGAGCGGCTGAGGGCGGGAGCGGGATGCAGGGGTTGCCGCGGTGGGTTCCGGAGCCGGACTGCGCCGTGCCGATGGACCGCGCCGTGCCGACGGGGCGCGGCGCGCGTCCGGGGCGCGGCCCGGCCGCGCGCCGCGGTCCGGTCGCGGCGTCGCGCCTCGGCGCCCGGCCGCGCCCCGGTGTCGGAGGGTCACGCGTTGTCGACGGCCGCGTTCCCCAGTTCCTCCTGGAGCCGGTCCACGCTGCCGCCCGAGCGGAAGTCGGCCAGCACCTCGGTGATGGCGGTCGTCCAGCGGGTGTCCGCGACCACGCCGTGGGTGAGGGAGCCGACGATGGTGTCGTTGTCCGCCCACTGGTCGATGGCCCACTGGAGGTAGGGCCCGTACAGGCTCTTGTCGGCGTCTATCCGCGCCGGTATGGAGCCCTTGCTCGGGTTGAACGCGTCCTGCCCGGCCTGGCTGCCGCAGGTCTTCAGCCACGCGATGGCGGCGTCCCGGTTCTCGGCGCCCACCGGCAGGGTGAAGGAGTCGGAGAGGAACTGGTACATGCGGCCGGTGCCGGGCGTGGCGGACCAGCCGTAGTGCTTGCGGGGCCGCAGGTCCAACTCGCCCGTGAAGTAGGAGTCGATCCAGTCGCCCATCACGATGAACCCGGCGTCCCCGTCGGCGACCAGCTTCGCCGACTGCTGCCAGGAGCGGGTGTCGTGCGTCCCGTCGGTGTACTCGAGCAGGTCGGCGTACCGTTTCAGCGCCTTGGTCATGGCGGAGCCGCCCCAGTTGCCCGCGGTGCCCCACAGGTCGGAGTACTCCGCGTCGCCGAGCGTGCCGAGCAGGACGGTCTCCAGCAGGTGGGTGTAGGTCCACGGCTCGCCCATGACCAGAGGAGTCCTGCCCGCGGCCTTGACCCGCTCCAGCGCGTCGAAGAAGTCGTCGAAGGACTTCGGCGGTTCGGCGATCCCCGCGTCGTCGAGCACGGAGGCGTTGTGCCACAGCAGGTTGGCGCGGTGGATGTTGACCGGAATGGAGTAGGTCTTCCCGTTGCGCTGGAGGAGGTCGAGCAGCGTGTAGGGAAAGGCCGGGCGCCAGATCTCGGTGTCGTCGTAGATGAAGGAGAGGTCCTCCAACTGCCCGGCGTCGATGTAGTCGTTGAGCTCGGCCCCGGCGTGCCCCTGGAAAGTGTCCGGGGGATTGCCGTTCCGCATGCGGGTGGCGAGTTCCTTCTTGGCCCGCTCCCCGGCGCCGCCCGCCACGGCCTCGTTGCGGAAGGTGATGTTCGGGTTTTCCTTCCTGAAGACCTCGACGAGTTTGCGCAGGCCGGCTTCCTCGCCGCCGCCCGACCACCAACTGAAGACGCTGAGCGTTTTCTTTTTCGAGCCGCCGCTCTCGCCGCCGCCGCAGCCGCCGAGGGCGACGGTGCTCACCGTCGCCGCCGCGGCAGCCAGGAAGGATCGTCTCCGCACGGGCTTCGCGCCACCCCGCATTGTCATGAGCTCCTGTTCCTGTCGCGGCACACCGGCGGTGGTCGTTCGCCGGGGCCGAGCGGGCACTCATCTCAGCGGCGAGCCGTAACGGATGTCAAGAGTTCGGAAACATCGTCTTAACTCTGATGGGTCCTCATATCGGGTTGTCCAGACCAATTTGACCGAGGGGTCGGGAACGCGCCGGGAAGGCGATCTTCTTGCCGCGCGGGGGAGTTGGCCACCGGTGTGCTCCCGTCAATGCGGGCGGAACACCTGGGATTCGGAAGGGCACTTCGGCGGCCCCGAGCCGCGGTGTCGCGCACAACCGGAGACGGTGGGCGGTGAGTGGGGCGGCGAGTGGGGTCGGCGGCTTCGGCCGGCGGGTGTGCGGCGGATCACCGCGCGGGCCGCGCCCGGGGCTGTCCGCCGATCGGACGCCCGAGTTCCCCGCGCCCGCGGAACCGGGAAGGGGGATTCGGTCGCGTTGTCCCGCGCCGGGAAAAGAAAACGCATTCCTGCCGGGTTTCTCGGACACCGACGGAAGGAAAACGGACCTGATTCCCCGCGCCTCCCGGCGGCTTCCGGAGCCCGGCGGCGGGGGAGTCACGGTGCTCGAACGCCCGCACCCGCCGGGATGAGGCGCGCGTGAGCGACCCGGTGAGCCGGGCGGCGCCGCCGGACGTCGCGCTGTGCCCCGCTCGCGCGCCGGACACGCCGCGGCGGGCGCGGCACCCCGGGCTGCCCGGGCGCCGCCCGGAGCCCTCGGCGGGGGCGGCCCCTTCCCGGCGGGCGGGTCCGGTCGCCGGGAAGGGGACGCCCCCGCCGTTCCGCCGCTCCCGGACGCCCCGGCGCCCCGCCGCATGGTGCACATCCGCGGGCCTGTCCCGACCGAAGTTGACTCTTACGGGGGAATCTTGCCGTTTTTCTTCACCCGATCCGGGGATTGTGGCGCACCATCGGGCGCGTGACTGCATCCAATCGGCCGTTACGTCGCGCGCAGGTGTGGGGAGTGGGCCTCGCGGTCCTCGGGCTGGGCTGGGCCGGCGGGGGAGTCGCGCACGCGGCCGGCCAGGAGGGAGGCGGGCACCCTCCGGCGCACTCCTCCGTGGAGGCGGCGGTCGGCCTCGCGCCCGGGGAGCGCTGCCCCCTGCGCGTCGTGGTGCGCACGCCCCTGCTCGGGCTCTCCCTGTCGCTGTGCGGCTGCGAGCGGCCGCCCGCCCCGGAACCGCCGCCCGCTCCGGAACCGCCCCCGCCGCCGCCACCGGAGCCGACCCCCACACCCCCGCCCACGCCGCCCGCGACGCCGCCGCCGGCCCCCCGGCCCCCACCGCCCACCACTCCCGCGCCCGAGCCGCCCACGCCGCCCGCGCCGGAGCCCTCGCCCTCCACCCCGCCGCCCGGTCCCGCCTCGCCCGTCCCGCCCGACGACGAGCAGGCCGCCGCGCCGCCGGCCGGCCCCTCCGCGCCGGGCGCGGGGAGCGCGCCCCCACCGGGGCCCGGCCCCGCCCCCGAGGAGAGCGCCGCCTCCCCGACCGCCTCGTCCACCTCGTCGCCGCCGGTCCGCCCGCCGCGGGCCTTCCGGCCCTCGGCCGCGCCGCCCGCGTCCGGCAGCGACATCCCGATGGTGGCCACGGTCCTCCTCGTCACCCTCCCCGCCGTGTTCGCCGCCGCCGCGCTGCGCTCGCGTTCCCGCTCCCGTTCCCGTTCCCCGTCCCACTCCTGACCGCCCCGTCCCCGTGTCCGCCGCCGCCCGCCCGGCCGCCGCTCCCGTGCCGGCCGCCGCCCGGCGGTCCGCGACCGCCTGTCTGAGAGGTGCCCGTGTCCGAATGGCTGGCCCTTGCCTTGGTGCTGACGGCCACGTGTGGGGTCGTCCTGGTCACCGCGGTGCTCAAGCACCGCAGGGAAGGGGACGACGTCGACCCCTCGGAGACCCCGGACGTCATGGAGTACATGACCATGATGATCGGCGTGGGATACGCCATCGTGCTGGGTCTGGCCATAGCCGGGGTGTGGGAGGCCCGCGGCGCCGCGCAGGACACCGCTCGGGCCGAGGCGCACGCCCTGCACGAGGTGAGCGCGCGGGCGGAGGCGTTCCCCGCGCCGGTGCGGGAGCGCATCCAGCAGCGCGTCGACGCCTATGTGCGCCATCTGCACGAGGACGAGTGGCCGCACATGGTGGACAGCGGCGAGCTGACCGCGAAGGGCGCCGCCCTGCTCGGCGCGGTGCGCAGCGAACTCGTCGCCTACGAGCCGCGCACCGCGCACGAGGAGCGGTTCTACCAGCCGATGGTCGAGCAGTTGGCCATGGCCGATGACGCCCGGGCGGCCCGGGGGCAGTCAGCGGCGCCGACCATGCCGGGAGTGGTGTGGTTCGGCCTGTTCGGCGGGGCGGCTGTGGTGGTCGGCCTGATCTTCACCCTCCAGATCCAGCACTCCACCCGGGAGCTGGTCCTGGCGGGCCTGTTCAGCGCCCTGATCGCGTTCCTGCTCTTCCTGGTGTGGGAGTTCGACGCGCCGTTCGGCCGGGACACCTCCGACGCCATGGGCCCGTTCCGGGAGTGGTTCCCGGCCGCGTTCACCCCCCGCTGAGCGGGCCGTTCCGCGCCCCGGCCCGGCGGGGCTGGGCGTTTCCTCCGCGGTCTGGTTAGGCTTGCCTAACCGAATCCGACGGAGAGAGTGATCGTGACCGATCAGCCGCAGAGCAGGAAGAGGCAGGTGCGCACGGCGCGCGTGCTGCGCACCGAGCGGCTCACGCCGCACCTGATCCGGGTCGTCGCCGGCGGCCCCGACCTGGCCGGGCTCCCGGTCGGGCAGTACACCGACCACTACATCAAGATCCTGTTCCCGCGGCCGGGCGTCGACCTGCCCAGCCCCCTGGACATGGAGGCCGTGCGCCGGGACCTGCCGCGCGAGCAGTGGCCGCGCACCCGCACCTACACCGTGCGCTCCTACGACCCCCGGGCGCTGGAGCTGACCGTCGACTTCGTGCACCACGGCGACGAGGGACTGGCCGGGCCGTGGGCCGCGGCGGCCCGGCCGGGCGACGAGATGGCGTTCCTCGGCCCCGGCGGCGGCTACGCCCCCGACCCGGCCGCCGACTGGCACCTGCTGGTCGGCGACGAGAGCGCGCTGCCCGCCATCGCCGCGTCGGCCGAGCGACTGCCGCACGGCGCCCCCGCACGGATCCTCGTCGAGGTCGCGGGCCCCGAGGACGAGCTGAAGCTGGACACCCCCGCCGACGCCGAGGTCACCTGGGTGCACCGCGGCGCCAGGCCGGTCGGGGAGGCTCTGGTCGAGGCGGTGCGGGCGGCGGCCCTGCCGGAGGCCCGGGTGCACGCCTTCGTGCACGGCGAGGCGCACTTCGTCAAGGAGCTGCGGCGGTGGCTGCGGGTGGACCTCAAGGCGGCGCCGGAGCAGCTCTCCGTGTCCGGCTACTGGCGGCGCGATGTGAACGAGGACGGCTGGCAGGCGTCCAAGGCGGAGTGGAACGCCCGCATCGCCGAGGAGGAGCGGCGCTCCCCGGACGGCTGAGCGGCTCGGCGCCGGGTCACTCCCGCGGCGGCTCCCGGCGCTCCAGGGGCCGTACCGCGGGGCCCTGGAGCACCTCCCCCGTCACGTCGAACCGCGAGCCGTGGCAGGGGCAGTCCCAGGTGCGCTCCGCGTCGTTGAAGCGGACCAGACAGCCCAGGTGGGTGCAGCGCGCCGAGACGGCGTGCAGCTTCCCCGACTCGTCCCGGTGGACCGCGCAGTGCCGCCCGTCCACGCGGACGACCGCGCCGCCGCCGGGGGCGATCCGGGCCACCGCCTCCCCGGACGGGGCGCGCAGGCGGTCGCCGACGAAGTGCCGCGCGACCGTGGCCTGCACCTTCAGCAGCGTCGGCGCCTCACGCAGCGGACCGAACCGCCTCGGGTCGTACAGGCCCGCCCACGGCGGCAGGTCCCGGCCGGTGATGTGGGCGGCGAGCAGCGCGCCCGCCATCACCCCGTTGCTCATGCCCCAGCCGCCGAAGCCGGTGGCCACGTACACGTGCCGGGAGCCGGGGTGGAACGGGCCGACGAACGGGACGCCGTCGGTGGTGTCGTTGTCCTGCGCGGCCCACCGGTGGGTGGGCGAGAACCCGGGGAAGTGCTCGCGGGTCCACGCGGTCAGCCGGGTGAACCGCTCCTCGGTGCTCGCCCCGCCCGGCAGCAGGTGCTCGCCGGTGACGATGAGCAGGCGCTGCCCGTCGGGGAGGGGCGCGGTGCGCACCGAGCGGGTGCCGTGGTCCGGGGTGAGGTACATGCCGGTGGGCGCCCGGTCGGCGGGGACGGGTCCCGCCACGACGAGTTCGCGGCGGGGCTCCAGCCGGGCGAACAGCAGCGCCCGGTCGAACACCGGGTAGTGGGTGGCCACGACCACGTCGCGGGCGGTGACGCGGGCGCCGTCCCCGGTGGTGACCCGGCACGGCTCGCCGTCGTGCAGCCCGGTCACCCGGGTGTGCTCGAAGACGCGGCCGCCCCGGGCGGTCAGGTCGGCGGCGAGCGCGAGCAGGTACTTGCGCGGGTGGAACTGGGCCTGGTCCGCCACGCGCACCGCTCCCGCCACCGGGAAAGGCAGCTCGGTGTCGGTGACGAACGTCGCGGGCAGCCCGGCCTCCCGCGCCGCCTCGGCCTCCGCCTCCGCCCGGGCTGCGGTGTCCTCCGTCTCGGCGTAGGTGTACGCGGGGACGGTCTCGAAGTCGCAGTCGGCGCCCAGCTCGGCGGCGACCTCGGCCACCTGCCGCACCGCCTCCGACTGGGAGCGCGCGTACAGCCGGGCCGCCTCGGGGCCCCGCTGGTCGCGCAACGGCGCATAGCGCAGGGTGTGCAGCGCGGACAGCTTGGCGGTGGTGTGGCCGGTCACCCCGGCCGCGATCCGGTCCGCCTCCAGCACGGCCACGCTCCGCCCGGCGCGGGCGAGCTCCCACGCGGCGCACAGCCCGGCGATGCCGCCGCCGACGACCGCCACGTCCACCTCGATGTCGGTGTCCAGCGGCGGGTGGCCGGTGCCCGGGACGGTGGTCATCCAGTAGGACGCGTGGACGGGCGACGGCTGCGCCATGCGGGACTCCCTTCCGTGGCGGGGGCCCGGCCGCGGGGAGGTGCGTGCGGTACCGGGTCGCGTGCCGCGCCTGCCCGCCAACGGCCCGGGCAAACCGGCGGGCACGCACGCCCAACCGGTTCAGCGCGCCACACCGGGGGCGCCGAGTTCCGCGCGGGTGCGCTGTCCACGGGCGGAACGGAGGGCTTAACCGGTTCTGTTCGGAGTGTTGTCCTCGGGTGAACGCGCTCCTACGCTGAGCCCCGCGCCACCCGCGGAGCGCCCCCGGCGTTCCGTCCCCCCACCGGTTCGCACTCCAACGGAGTTCCCGTCATGAGAAAACGCCTGGCCACCGTCGCGGTGGCCCTGATCGGCCTGCTGCTGCCCCTGCTCGCCGCCACCGCCTCGCCCGCGCAGGCGGCCCAGGGCCTGAGGGTCAACGGAGGCCGCCTGGTCGAGGCCAACGGCAGCGCCTTCGTCATGCGGGGCGTCAACCACGCCCACACCTGGTACACCTCGCAGACGCCGGGCGCGCTGCGCGGCATCAAGGCGCTCGGCGCCAACACCGTCCGCGTGGTCCTCAGCTCCGGGGACCGGTGGACCAGGAACAGCGCCGCCGACGTGGCCAACGTCGTCTCCCAGTGCAAGGCGAACCGGCTGATCTGCGTGCTGGAGGTGCACGACACCACCGGTTACGGCGAGCAGAGCGGCGCGGTGAGCCTGTCCCGCGCGGCCGACTACTGGATCAGCGTCAAGAGCGCGCTGACCGGCCAGGAGAACTACGTCGTCGTCAACATCGGCAATGAGCCCTACGGCAACAACAACCACGCCGCGTGGACCAACGACACCATCGCGGCCGTGCAGAAGCTGCGCAACAACGGCTTCCAGCACATGCTGATGGTGGACGCGCCCAACTGGGGCCAGGACTGGTCGTTCACCATGCGGGACAACGCCTCGCGGGTCTTCGCCGCCGACCCGCAGCGCAACACCGTGTTCTCCGTCCACATGTACGGGGTGTTCGACACCGCGGGCGAGGTGAGCGACTACCTCAACCGGTTCCGCTCCGCCGGGCTGCCGCTGGTCGTCGGCGAGTTCGGCCACAACCACTCCGACGGCAACCCCGACGAGAACGCCATCCTCGCCACCGCCCAGTCGCTCGGCATCGGCTACCTCGGCTGGTCCTGGAGCGGCAACGGCGGGGGCGTGGAGTACCTGGACATGGTCACCAACTTCAACGCCTCGGCGCTGACCTCCTGGGGGCAGCGGATCTTCAACGGGACGAACGGCATCCGCCAGACCTCACGGCAGGCGACGATCTACGGGTGATCCTTCGGGCTGGGGCCCTGAGGGTTGGGGGCCTCAGGTCGTGGGGCTTCGGGGCCCCGGGTCGCCGACGCCCGGGCTTCCCGCTCCGGGTGCGTCCGTGCAGGCGGTGCCGGAGGCCGGGGCCCCACTCGTCGCCCGCCGCCCCGGCGGCGGGCGACGAGCGGGGCGGGGCCCGGCCCCCGCCCCTCAGGTGAAGGCGTTCACCCCGGTCAGGGCGCGGCCGATGAGCAGTTTGTGGATCTGGCTCGTCCCCTCGTACAGGGTCGTCACCCGAGCGTCCCGCAGGTACTTCCCGACCGGGTACTCGTCGATGTAGCCGTAGCCGCCGAACACCTGCAACGCGTTGTTCGCCGCCCGGACGGCCGCCTCGCTGGCGAACAGCTTGGCGGTGGAGGACTCGGTGGCGAACGGCAGCCCCCGGTCGATCAGGTCGGCCACCCGCCACACCAGCAGCCGCGCGGCGTCGGTGTCCACGGCGATGTCGGCGAGCAGCTCCTGCACCAGTTGGTGCCCGGCGACGGGTCTGCCGAACTGGGTGCGCTGCCCGGCGTACGCCACGGCCGCGTCCAGGCAGCCCTGGGCGATGCCGACGCACCCGGCAGCCACCGACATCCTGCCCTTGGCCAGCGCCGCCATCGCCACGGAGAAGCCGCGCCCCTCCTCGCCGAGCCGCGCCGCGTCCGGCACCCGCACCCCGTCGAAGGCGAGGGAGGCCGTGGCCTGGCCGCGCAGCCCGAGCTTGCCGTGGATCTCGGTGCGGGTCAGCCCGGGGGAGTCGGCGGGGACCAGGAAGGCGGTGACTCCGCGGTGGCCGGGGCCGCCGGTGCGGGCGAACACCAGGGCCACGTCCGCCCAGGTGCCGTTGGTGATGAACGTCTTCTCGCCGTCCAGCACCCAGTCCCCGCCGTCCCGCCCGGCCCGGGTGGCCAGGTTCGCGGCGTCGGAGCCGGTGCCGGGCTCGGTCAGCGCGAAGCAGCCCAGCGTCCGGCCCGAGGTGAGGCCGGGCAGCCAGCGCCGCTTCTGCTCCTCGGTGCCGTACGCGGCCACCGACTTGGCGACCAGGCCGAGCGAGACCGACACGATGCCGCGCACCGAGGAGTCACCCCGGCCCAGCTCCTCGAGCACCAGGCAGTACGCCAGGTGGTCCCCTCCGGAGCCGCCGTACTCCTCCGGGACGGTCAGCCCGAGGAACCCCAGGTCGCCGAGCCGCCGGATGATCGAGCGGTCCACCGACTCCGCGCGGTCCCAGGCGGCGGCGTGCGGCGCGATCTCGCGGTCGGTGAACTCGGCGGCCAGCTTCCGCACGGCTTTCTGCTCGTCGGACAGCTCCAGGTCCATCGCTGCTCCTCGGCGCGTGGCGGCGGGGCGGGGAGGCGTGCCCCGAGGCTGGAAACTACCACCGCTAGTTTCGGTGGGCCAGCCCACGTCCGGCCGATCCCCCGGTGGAAGAATGCCCCCTGACGGCCACCCGACCACCGCCGCCCCGACCCGCCGACCGCCCCCGACAACCGCCCCCGACAGTGGAGGATCCCCACCCATGGCGAGGCCCCGCCAACCGCTGCTGAGCCGCGAGCGCATCGTCGGGGCCGCCCTGGCGCTGATCGACGCCGAGGGCCTGCCCGCCCTGTCCACCCGCCGCCTCGCCGCCGAGCTCGGGGTCAGCGGCCCGTCGCTGTACAACCACTTCGCGGGCAAGGACGAGATCCTGGACGCGGTCGCCGACACCGTGATCGCGCGGGTGGACGTGTCGATGTTCGGCACCTGCGACTGGCGGGTGGCGCTGCGCCGCTGGGGCCGCTCCTACCGCGCCGCGCTGGCGGCCCACCCCAACATCGTGCCGTTCCTCGCCCAGGGTCCCGGCCGCAGGCCCGCCTCGCTGCGGCTGGCCGACGCGGTGTTCGGCGGCCTGGTGGCGGCGGGCTGGCCGCCCGCGCACGCCACCCGCATCGGCGCGATGATGCGCTACTTCGTGGCCGGCTCGGCGCTGGGCTCCTTCGCCCGCGGCTTCGTCGACGACGCCGGCCTCTACCGCGAGGAGTACCCGCACCTGGCCCGCGCCCACCTGCTGGCGGAGCATCAGCAGGAGGTGGACGAGGGCGCCTTCGAGGTGGGCCTCGCCGCCCTGGTGGACGGCCTCGCGATCCGCTACGAGCAGGTCGTCGGCCCCTTGGAGCCGCTGCCCGCCGACAGCTAGGCCCCGTGGCTCGGGACGGCCCCGAACCGGGGCGAGTCGCCGCGCCGCCCGGCGGTCGCGGTCGGGGACAGCGCCTTCGGGCCCTGTCCGCCGCCCGGCTCGCTCCCGCCGCCGGGACGGCGCACGCGCCGCCCGCGGGGAACCGCGGCGGTCCGGGAACGTCCCGCCGGAGCGCGCCGACCCGCGGCGTCAGAGCGGGTTGAGGCGGGCCTTGAGCAGGCAGAACTCATTGCCCTCGGGGTCGGCCAGGACATGCCACTGCTCGTCCCCCGTCTGGCCGATGTCGGCAGGGCGCGCGCCGAGCGCCAGCAGGCGTTCGAGTTCGGCGTCCTGGTCGCGGTCGGTGGCGTTGACGTCGATGTGCAGCCGGGACTTCCCCTTCTCCGGCTCGTCCCGGCGACTGAGGAACAGCGTCGGCTGCGCACCACCGAACCCTTCGCGCGGCCCGATCTCCATCGATCCGTCGTCCTCGCGCCCGAGCACGACGAAGTCCAGGACCTCGCACCAGAACCGCGCCAGCGCCTCGGGGTCACGGCAACCGAGCACGAGCTCACTGATCCGACATGCCATAACGAAACCCACTCTCGACCTGGAGGCCGCCGGGAGGCCACACACGGACTCCACGGACTCCATGAACTCCACGGACTCCCAGCAGCGAAAACGATCTCCGACCGTACCGGACGAGGCGACCACGGCGAAACGTTTTCGGGCCCCCGACCGGGCAGCCGGGCGAGGCGCCGTCGGCCACGCGGTCGGGAAGCCGGCTCAGTGGGACGCGGCCCGGTCGAACAGCACCAGCGTCCGCCCGCCCCGGCCCGCCGTCATGCGGGCGAAGGCGGCGGGGACGCCGTCCAGGCCGACGCGGTCGGTGACCAGGGCGTCCAGGTCCAGGCGGCCGGAGCGCACAAGGTCGGCCAGCACCGGCAGGTCCCGCCGCGGAACGCTGTCGCCGAACATGCTCGCCGTCAGGGTGCGGGCCTGGTGGAACAGCTCCAGGGCGGAGAACGCCACCTGGTCGTCCCCGCGGCCGATGCCGAGCACGGTGGTGCGCCCGCCGCGGCGGGTGGCGGACCAGGCGGCGCGGATGGTGCGGGCGCTGCCCACGCACTCGAAGGCGTGGTCGGCGCCGTGGCCGGTCAGCTTCCTGATCTCCTTCGGGGTGCCCTCCGCGGAGACCAGGAAGTGCGTGGCGCCCTGAGCGCGGGCGAGCTCCTCCTTCTCCGGGGCCAGGTCCACCGCGACCACCGGGTCGGCCCCGGCCAGCCGCGCCGCCTGCACCACGGCCAGGCCCACCCCGCCGAGCCCGTACACGGCCACCGACTCGCCGGGCCGCACCCGGGCCGCGTGGTGCACCGCGCCGTACGCGGTCATCACGGCGCAGCCCAGCAGCGCGGCGGTGACCGGCGGCAGGTCCGCGGGCAGCGGCAGCACGGCCCGCCGCGACACCACGGTCTCCTCCGCGAACGCCGCCGTGCCCAGGCCCGCGTACAGCGGGGTGCCGTCGCGCAGCGCGGCGTACGGCACGGCCGCGCCCTCGCCCGAGCGGGCGCACAGGAACGGCTCGCCGATCCCGCAGAAGTGGCACGCGCCGCACGACGGGTTCCAGTTGAGCAGCACCGGGTCGCCGGGGCGCAGTTCCGCCACGTCCTCGCCGACCGCCGTCACCGTGCCCGCGCCCTCGTGGCCGAGGACGGCGGGGAACGGCTGGCGCAGCGTGCCGTTGCCCAGGGACAGGTCGGAGTGGCACACCCCGGCGGCGGCCAGGCGCACCCGCACCTGGCCGGGGCCGGGCTGCGGCAGGTCGATCTCGGTGAGTTCGGGCTCCGCCCCGACGGCGGGCACCACGACGGCGCGGACCACGGCTGTTCGCCTCCCCGGACGAGGGTGTCTGTGTTGGAACGGCTGTCTGCGGGGACAGCCGTCTGCGGGTACGGCTGTCCGGTCTTTGGGTACGGCCGTCCGTGGGGCCGTCGGCTCCCGGAGCGGCCGTCCCGGCAGGGGCTGCGGCCTCAGAACTGGAGGGACTTGGTCTGGAGGTACTCGGCCAGGCCGTGCCGCCCCAGTTCGCGGCCGATCCCCGAGTCCTTCCAGCCCCCGAACGGGGCCAGCGGGTTGAACCTGCCTCCGTTGATGTCCACCTGCCCGGTGGCCATGCGGCGGGCGAACGCCACGGCCCGCTCCTCGTCGGCCGACCACACCGCGCCGGACAGCCCGTACGGGGTGCCGTTGGCCACGGCCAGCGCCTCCTCCTCGTCCCGGTAGCGCAGGATCGACAGGACCGGCCCGAAGATCTCCTCCTGGGCGATCGTCGACTCCGGGGCGACGTCGGCGAACACGGTCGCCCTGATCCAGTGCCCGCGGGAGCGGCCCTCCGGCGGTTCGGCGCCCCCGGCCACCAGGCGGGCGCCCTCCTCGGTGCCCCGGGCGATGTAGCCGCGCACCCGCTCCAGTTGCCGGGCGGACACCAGGGGCCCGAGGCGGGTCGCCGGGTCGGCGGGGTCGCCCGGCAGGTACTTCGCCGCGGCGGCCACCGCCAGGTCGACCGCCTCGTCGTACGCGTCGGCGTGCACCAGCATCCTGGTCCAGGCGCTGCACGTCTGCCCGGCGTTGGCGAACGCGTTGGCCACGCCCGCGGCCACGGCGCGCGGCAGGTCGGCGTCGGGCAGGAGCACGTTGGCGGACTTGCCGCCGAGTTCGAGCGCGACCCGCTTGAGCCCCCGGCCCGCGGCGGCGCCCACGGCGCGGCCGACGGCGGTGGAGCCGGTGAACGACACCAGGTCCACCCCGGGGTGCGCGGCGAGCGCGGCGCCCGCCGCCTGCCCGGTGCCCGTCACCAGGTTGAACACCCCCGGCGGCACGCCCGCTTCGTGCACCACCCGTGCGAACAGCCGCGCCACCAGCGGGGTGTACTCGGCGGGCTTGAGCACCACCGTGCACCCGGCCGCCAGGGCGGGCACCACCTTCGCGACGACCTGGTGCAGCGGGTAGTTCCACGGGGTGATCGCGCCGACGACGCCGACCGGTTCGTGCAGCACCCGCGAGTTGCCGACCCGCTCCTCGAACGCGTGGGAGCCGAGCAACTCGACACAGGAGGAGGTCACCGCGATCGGCAGGGCCGCCTGCACCTTCCGCGCGAACGTCACCGGGCAGCCGAGCTCGGCCACGACCAGCTCGGCGATCTCCTCGGCGCGCGCGGCGAGCCCGTCCCCGATCCGGGCCAGACGGCCGGCCCGCTCCGCGGGATCGGTCGCCGCCCAGGAGGGCAGGGCGCGCCGGGCGGCGCGGACCGCGGCGTCCACGTCCTGTTCCGTGCCCGCGGGGACGGCGCCGATCACCTGCTCGTCCACGGGGCTGGTCACCTCGATGACCTCGCCGCCGGACGCGGGCCGCCACGCGCCGTCGAGGTAGAAGTCGAGGGGGAAGCCGTCCTGGGAGGCCACTGGTCGCGCTCCTGACTCCGTGCGGGTCGCCGGTTCATTAGCAGTGCTAGCTTAAGGCGGTCCCGCCTCCCGGCGGAAGCCGCCCCCGCGGCAGGGCGCGGAGCGGGCGTCGGCCATGCTGGAGGTCCGTGTGTGGAGCAGCCAGCAGCGAGGGGGAGCCGTGTCCGACAGCGCGCCGTGGTGGAAGTCGGCGGTCGTCTACCAGATCTATCCGCGCAGCTTCGCCGACGCCGACGGCGACGGGATCGGCGACCTGCGCGGCATCACCAGCCGGCTCGACCACCTCGCCGACCTGGGGGTGGACGTGCTGTGGCTGTCCCCGGTGTACCGCTCGCCGCACGACGACAACGGCTACGACATCAGCGACTACCAGGACATCGACCCGCTGTTCGGCACCCTCGCGGACTTCGACGAACTGCTCGCCGCGGCGCACGCCCGCGGCATGCGGCTGATCATGGACCTGGTGGTGAACCACACCTCCGACGAGCACCCCTGGTTCACCGAGTCGCGCTCCGGGCCGGACAGCCCCAAGCGCGACTGGTACTGGTGGCGCCCGCCGCGCCCCGGCCGCGAGCCGGGCACGCCCGGCGCGGAGCCCAACAACTGGGGCTCGTTCTTCTCCGGCCCCGCCTGGGAGTTCGACCCGGCGAGCGGCGAGTACTACCTGCACCTGTTCTCCCGCAAGCAGCCCGACCTGAACTGGGAGAACCCCGAGGTCAGGCAGGCCGTGTACGCGATGATGCGGTGGTGGCTGGACCGCGGCGTGGACGGCTTCCGCATGGACGTGATCAACCTGGTCTCCAAGGACCCGGCGCTGCCCGACGGCCCGGTGCGCGGCGCGGACCCGTACGGCGACGGGTCGGCGTACTACACCTGCGGGCCGCGCATCCACGAGTTCCTCCGGGAGATGCACCGCGAGGTGTTCGCCGGACGGGCCGAACGGCTGCTGACCGTGGGGGAGATGCCCGGGGTGACCGTGGAGCAGGCCCGCCTGTTCACCGACCCGGAGCGGGCCGAGCTCGACATGGTCTTCCAGTTCGAGCACGTCGGCCTCGACCACGGTGACGGCAAGTGGGACGTGCGCCCGCTGCGGCTCACCGCGCTGAAGGAGTCGCTGGGCCGCTGGCAGGACGGGCTGAACGACACCGGCTGGAACAGCCTCTACTGGAACAACCACGACCAGCCCCGGGTGGTGTCCCGCTTCGGCGACGACGGCGCGTACCGGGAGCGCTCCGCCGCCATGCTCGGCACCGTGCTGCACCTGCACCGCGGCACCCCGTACATCTACCAGGGGGAGGAACTGGGCATGACCAACGCCCCGTTCGCCTCCGTCGACGACTTCCGCGACATCGAGTCCCTCAACCACTACGCGCAGGCCGTCGCCGCGGGCACGCCCCCCGAGCAGGTGCTGGCCGGGCTGCGCGCCATGGGCCGGGACAACGCCCGCACCCCCATGCAGTGGGACGACTCGCCGCACGCGGGCTTCACCGCGGGGACGCCCTGGATCCCGGTCAACCCCAACCACCGCTGGATCAACGCCGCCGCGGCGAGCGCCGACCCGGCGTCCGTCTACCACCACTACCGCCGCCTGATCGAGCTGCGGCACACCGAACCGGCCGTCGTCCACGGCGACTTCACGATGCTGCTCCCCGACGACGAGCGCGTCTACGCCTTCCTGCGCCGCCACGAGGACGTGGAGCTGCTGGTGCTCGGCAACTTCGGCGGCGAGGACGCGCCGGTGGACCTGCCCGACGCCGCCGAGTGGGCGCGCGCCGAACTCCTCCTGTCCAACGTCCCGCCGGAGCCCGCGGACGGGCCCGGCGACGCGCTGGTGCTGCGGCCCTGGGAGGCCAGGGTCCACCGCAGGCGGCGGACGGGCCGCGGTTGACGGGCGGCGGAAATCGGGTCGCGTTCCGGCGGAATCGCCCGGGGATCTCCGGGTAGGCGCAGCCGAGCGGCAAGCTGAACCGGGATCCTCCGGGCCGGCCGTGCGGCGGCCGAGACGCCCCCCGGGCAGCGTGGAAACCCTCGAAAGTGCCCCGAGCGGCACGGAAACGGAGTACCCCCCATGGACTGGCGTCACCGGGCGATCTGCCGGGACGAGGACCCCGACCTGTTCTTCCCCATAGGCTCCTCCGGCCCCGCGCTGTTGCAGGCCGAGGCGGCCAAGCGGGTGTGCCACCGCTGCCCCGTCCGCGAGCAGTGCCTGGAATGGGCCCTGGCCAGTGGTCAGGACGTGGGTGTGTGGGGCGGCACCACCGAGGACGAGCGCAGGGCGCTGAAGGCGCGCCGGCGCAGGGAGACGGCCGGGCGGCGGCGCTGAGCGCCCGGCCGGCGCGCGGCCGGGTCAGCGGCCCGGTTTGCGGCCCACTCCCGCGTACATCCACCTGGTGTAGTCGCCCAGCGGCTGCTCGGGCCGCCACTCCGGCACGTGCACCACACCGGGTTCCAGCAGCTCGAACCCGTCGAAGAACTCCCGCACCGCGGCCCGGCCGCGCGCGGTGATCCCCGAGTTGGTGTTCTTCCAGGTCTTGATGATCTCGTCCGCCTTCTCCGGGTATCCCTCGTGGGTGCTGTGCGAGAGCACCAGGAAGCTGCCCGGGGCGATGCGGTCCCGTACGGCCGCGACCGCCCGCGCCGCGTGCTCGTCGTCAAGGAAGTGCAGCACCGCGACCAGCAGCACCGCCACCGGCTCCCGGTAGTCGACGAAGTCCAGCAGCTCGGGGTGGGCGAGCAGCTTCTCCGGCTCGCGCATGTCGGCGGTGATCACCGTGGTGGTGCGGTTCTCCGCCAGCAGGGCGCGGCCGTGGGCGAGCACGATCGGGTCGTTGTCGACGTACACCACGCGGGAGCCGGGCGCGGCGCCCTGCGCGATCTCGTGCACATTGCCCTGCGTGGGCAGGCCCGCGCCGATGTCGACGAACTGGCGGATGCCCTCCGCGGCGCACATGGTGACCGCGCGCCGCAGGAACGCCCGGTTCTCCCTGGCGGCGGCGGGGATGTCGGGGGAGACCTTGATGGCGTGCTCGGCGGCCTCCCGGTCGGGGGCGTAGTTGTCCTTGCCGCCCAGCCAGTAGTCGTAGATCCGCGCCGGGTGCGGCTTGTGCACCTCGAGATCGGTCCCGAAGTCGAACTCGTCGTCAGCCATGGGAAAGCGCTTGCCCCTTTCATGGGCCGCGCCTGGTGAGGTGGCCCGATGGGACGCAGCATAGCCCGCTTGTTCGAACGGAGCATGGGCGGCGGAGGGAAAACGCCGCAGGTGAGGGGGAGTTGAGACGTCCCGAGGAGTTTGTCCCGAGGAGATCGTTCCGGTGGTGCGCGGCCGGGGCGCGCGGACCGCGCGGGCTCGTCGAGGCCGCCCGCCGCGGCGCGCGGGGGTCGCGGGGGTGCGGCCGGGCC
>NZ_BAAGTD010000051.1:0-59127 GCF_054782095.1 Streptomyces capparidis
AGGGTGGAGAGGATCTTGACGGTGGTGGTCTTGCCGGCGCCGTTCGGGCCGAGGAGGGCGAGGACGGTGCCGGCCGGGACCGCCAGGTCGATGCCGTCCAGGACCGGCTTGTCCCCGTAGGACTTCCGCAGCCCGGTGGCCGCGATGGCGAGCGGGGGTGAGGTCGGTGTCGTCATGCCGCAGAGCTTGCGGCCGGGCGCATTCAACGCGGTTTCACGGCGGTTTCAGCGCCCTGAAAGGCCGCCCCCGGCGGGGCCCGCGCCGGTCAGGCGGTGGGGGCAGGCGGCGGATCGAGACGAGCGCGCGCCGGATGGCCGGGGCCGAGGAGGACCACCAGGTCGTCCGCCGCCGGACGGCCGGCCCTGATCCAGCCCCGGCGCTCGTAGAAGGCCACCGCGCGGGGCGCGCGCAGGGAGGTGAGGAGCCAGCAGCGGCCTTCGGGCGCGCCCGCGGCCACGGCGTCGAGGAGCGCGGCCCCGAGTCCCGCGCCCTGCCCGCCGGGCCGGACGGCGAGCTCGTCCACCTCCCTGCCACCGCACAGCCACGCCTCCGTGCGCTCCGGTCCGAGGGCCGCGGCGGCCTCGGGGTAGCGCCGGTCGGCGGGGAACGGGGTGGGTGTCGTCCACGCGGTGACGAAGCCCAGCGCCCGGGTGCCGTCCAGGGCGACGGCGGCCGTGAACCCCCGGCGGGTGGCGTCGGCCCGCAGACGGTCCGAATAGGCATCGGCTCTGGCCACGGGTTCGTTCCACGGTGGTGCGCAGAAGGTCTCGGTGTAGACCGCGCGGAGATCGTCGGCCATGGAGACGAACTCGTCAGCGGACAGCACACGCACGACAGGGCTCACAGCGGACCACCTTCCACGAACGGGAGCGGGCGACCTCCGCGCGGCCGGATGCCGTCGCCGCGCCGGAGTGCGCCCTCACTGTTGATACTCAATCGCAGTTGCGACTGACTTGCAATAAGTGGCTGCGGTGGGAAGCCCCGGCGTCATCGCGCCGCCGCAGGGCCGTCGCCGGGGAGCCGGACAGTCGGGCAGTCGGGCACCGCGCACGGCGAGTCGGGGCCGCGCCCCGGCAGAGCGCCGCGCGAGGGGCCGGGTGGCGGGGGGCGGGTGCGCCGGGCGGCGGATGGCGGACGCTTCCCGGTCCGGCCGCCCGGCTCCCCCGCGCGCCGTCGGGCCATTGGTACAGTCGGGCGCCGTCCACCCCACCGCCGAGGAGACCGTTGGCCCATGGCCGTCGACGCCCTTGACGCCCGCATCCTGCGGCTGCTGATGGAGCAGCCGCGCACCAGCGTGCGCGAGTACGCCCGGCTGCTCGGAGTGGCCCGGGGCACCGTCCAGGCCAGGATCGACCGGCTGGAGCGGGAGGGGGTGATCACGGGGTTCGGGCCCCGGCTCTCCCTGACGGCGCTGGGCCACCCCGTCCAGGCGTTCGTGCACATCGAGACCACCCAGGGCGAGCTGGACCACGTGGCCGAGCACCTGGCGGGGCTGCCCGAGATCATCGAGGCGTTCTCCATCACCGGCGGCGGTGACCTGCTGGCCCGGGTGGCGGCCCGCGACAACACCCACCTGGAGGACGTGATCCAGCGGCTGATCCGCACCCCGGGCGTGGTGCGCACCCGCACCGAGGTGGCGCTGCGGGAGCGGGTGGCCCACCGGACGCTGCCGCTGGTGGAGTCGCTGGGGCGGTCCGCCGGGCGGGCGCGCTGACCTGCGCCCTCCCCCGGCACGGCGGCCTGGCATGCTGGGCGGCATGAGCGACCGGCCCCTCCCCGCGGTGATCTTCGACCTCGACGGCACCCTCGTGGACAGCGAACCGAACTACTTCGAGGCGGGCCGGCGCATGCTGGCGGAGTACGGCGTCGACGGCTACACCTGGGAGCGGCACACCGACTTCCTGGGCATCGGCACCCGGGAGACCATCGAGGCGCTGCGCGCGGAGCACGCCCTCGACGTCCCCGTGGAGGAGCTGCTGGAGCTCAAGAACCGCCACTACCTGGAGCTGGCCCGCACCTCCACGGAGGTGTTCCCGGCGATGCGGGAGCTGGTGGAGGCCCTGGCCGCCGCCGGGCACCCGATGGCCGTGGCGTCCGGCTCCTCCCCCCGGGCCATCGACGCGGTGCTGGACGCCACGGGGCTCGGCGCGCTGCTGCCGGTGCGGCTGTCCGCGGAGCAGGTGGGGCGGGGCAAGCCCGCGCCGGACGTGTTCCTCCACGCGGCGCGGGCCCTGGGGGCGGACCCGGCCCGGTGCGTGGTCTTCGAGGACTCCGCGCCGGGCGCGCTGGCGGCCCACCGGGCGGGGATGCGCTGCGCGGTGGTGCCGTACTCGCCCGAGCTGGCGGACGACCCCGGGTTCGCGACGGCGGAGCTGCTGGTCAGGGGCGGGCACCGGGAGTTCGACGCCGGGGCGGCCCACCGGTGGATCGTCGGCGGGTGACCGGGCGGGGCCGGTCGCCGCGGTGAGCGGGGGGCGGTCGGAAGGGGGCGGAGCTGCGCTTTGCTACGGTTCAGCGCGTGGGTACACACTTTGATGTCGTTGTCCTCGGCGCGGGCCCCGGTGGGTACGTGGCCGCCATCCGGGCCGCTCAGCTTGGCCTGAGCACAGCCATTGTCGAAGAGCGCTACTGGGGCGGGGTCTGCCTGAACGTGGGCTGCATCCCGTCCAAGGCGCTGTTGCGCAACGCGGAGCTGGCGCACATCTTCAAGCACGAAGCCAAGACCTACGGCATCCGTGTCGACGGCCAGGTGAGCTTCGACTACGGGGACGCGTTCCAGCGCAGCCGCAAGGTCGCGGACGGCCGGGCCAAGGGCGTCCAGTTCCTGATGAAGAAGAACAAGATCACCTCGTTCGAGGGGCGCGGCCACTTCACGGACGCCAACACCCTCCAGGTGACCCGCAAGGACGGCAGCACGGAGACCGTCACCTTCGCCCACTGCATCATCGCCGCGGGCGCCACGGCCAGGCTGCTGCCCGGCACCGCCCTGAGCGAGCGGGTGGTGACCTTCGAGGAGCAGATCCTCTCCGAGAAGCTGCCGGAGAGCATCGTCATCGCGGGCGCGGGCGCCATCGGCGTCGAGTTCGCCTACGTGCTCCACAACTACGGTGTCAAGGTCACCATCGTCGAGTTCCTCGACCGCATGGTGCCGCTGGAGGACGAGGAGGTGTCGGCCGAGCTGGCCAAGCGCTACCGGCGCCTGGGCATCGACGTCCTCACCTCCACCCGGGTCGACACCATCGACGACTCCGGCGAGAAGGTGCGCGTCACCGTCACCTCCAAGGACGGCGGGCAGCAGGTGCTGGAGGCCGACAAGGTCCTCCAGGCCATCGGCTTCGCCCCGCGCACCCAGGGCTACGGCCTGGAGAACACCGGCGTGCGGCTCACCGAGCGCGGCGCCATCGACGTGGACGGCCGGTGCCGCACCAGCGTGCCGCACATCTTCGCCATCGGCGACGTCACCGCCAAGCTGATGCTGGCGCACGCCGCCGAGTCCATGGGCATCATCGCCGCCGAGACCATCGCCGACGCGGAGACGATGGAGCTCGACTACGTGATGATCCCGCGGGCCACCTACTGCCAGCCGCAGATCGCCAGCTTCGGCTGGACCGAGGCGCAGGCCCGGGAGCGCGGCTTCGACGTGCAGGTGGCGAAGTTCCCGTTCATGGCGAACGGCAAGGCGCACGGCTTCGGCGAGACCGGCGGCTTCGTGAAGATCATCAGCGACGGCAAGCACGGTGAGCTGCTGGGCGCCCACATGATCGGCCCCGAGGTCACCGAGCTGCTGCCCGAGCTCACCCTGGCCCAGCAGTGGGACCTCACGGTGCACGAGGTGGCGCGCAACGTCCACGCGCACCCGACGCTGAGCGAGGCGATCAAGGACGCGATCCACGGCGCGGCCGGACACATGATCAACATGTGACACCCGGCGGCCCCGCCGCCCTCCCCCTCCTTCCGGCGCTCGCGGACACCACCGCGGGCGCCGGAGGCGTCTGCGCGGCGCCCCGCTCCCCCGCGCGGCCCCCGCCCGTGCGGCCCGCCGCGGCGATGGCCGAATGTGTCCTGTACGGGACCGGCCGGGGGCCCGGACCATCGGTGGACACCGCGGCGCGAGACCGGACAGGGTCGCAGCCGCCCGCACGGCGTGACCCCGTCTTCCGGCCCACCTCTGGAGGGTGTGCATGGCGTCCGCGCGCAGCAGTGTCCTTCTGCCCGATCCGGCCCGGCGCGGCGACGCCGGGCTGCCCACCGGGCGGACCCTGATGATCCACCCGCCGTACGTCCACGACGACTACCTGGCCGGGGACGGGCCCTTCACCCCCGACCGCCTGCCGTTCCTGCCCGTCGCCCCGCTGTACGCCGCCGAGCTGCTGGAACGCCAGGGTCTCGCGGAGGCCACCCTGTTCGACTGCCAGCTCCACGACCTGCGCGAGGCCGACGACCTGGCGGAGTACGACTCCTTCGGCATCGCCGCGATGGGCGCCCAGAACATCGCCCCGGCCGCCCGTGTGCACCGCTGGCTCACCGGTGAGCGCGGGGTGCCGCCCGAGCGGGTGCACGTCGGCGGGCAGGGCGTCGAGCGGCTGTCCGGCGAGGAGTTCGCGCGGATCTTCCCCGGCGCCCGCAAGGCCGAGCGGCAGCCGCTGGCCGGGCTGCCCGGCGCGATGGACATCGACCTGGAGCGGCAGTTGGGGCGGCTGTCCGAACAGGACCTGCGCACCTACCTCACGCACGAGCTGACCCTGCCGTTCAGCCAGGGCTGCATGTTCGGGTGCAGCTTCTGCGGGGCGCAGACACAGCAGCGGGAACGATTCTTCAATGTCCGGGCCCATCTGGAGGGCGCCTGCCGGCTGGCCAGGCGGCTCGGCCTGTCCTCCCTGTACCTGTACTGCACCTCGCTCGACTTCTTCCAGCAGGCGCTGCCCGGCGGCGACCTGGCGCTGCTCACCGGGCGCCTGGAGGTCCTGGTCGAGGTGCGGGAGCGGTACCCGGACCTGGACCTCGGGCTGCACGCGCTGACCCGCGCCGACTCCTACAACGCCGCGATGCGCTCGGAGCAGGTGCGGGACCTGGTGCTGCGGGCGGGCTTCGACCGGTTCGGCTTCGGCGCGGACGGCGCGGCCTCCGTGGAGGTGCTGCGCGCGATGCGCAAGCACGCCGACACCCTGCGCTCGGACCTGGTCACGGCGTTCCACCACATGGAGGAGAACGGCCTGGTGCCGGAGATCCTCTACGTCTTCGGCGTCCCCGAGGACACCCGCGACACGCTCGCCGAGACCCGGGCGCTGTGCGGTCTGCTGCTGGAGACCTTCCCGTCCTCGGAGTACCGCGGCTTCCCCGCGAAGAACGAGATCCCCGGGAACGCCAACTGGAACCGCCCCGGCTGGCGGGGGTCCGCCGGGCACCGCAGGCTGCTGGAGGAGCCCGACCACTTCCTCAACCTCGGGTTCGAGACACTCGCCAACGAGATCTCGCACCCGGACCCGGAGCTGCGGCTCATGGTGAACCACTACGCCGTGGACATGAGCCGGCACGCCCACGACCTGGGCCGGGTCCGCAGCTATCTGACCCTGCCGGTGGCCGACCCCGGCACCCCGCTGATGGACGAGCCCACCCTGGCCGTCTTCCGCGACGTGGTCGCCCACTACGCCCCCGACCTGGCCCCCGGCCTCACCGCGGCCAACCTCGCCGAACACCGCGCGGCGGTGAACTCGGCGATCCCGAAGGACTACTGACCCGCGGGACCGGCACTCACGCGGCCCCGGCCGCCGCGGGGCGACCCGCGGCGGCCGGGGCCGCGGCCGGTCAGGGCGGCGTCAGGAAGTCGGCGAGGGTGCCTCGGCTGCGCTGGAGGGCGTCGATGCGCTGGTCCATGGCCGCCAGCTCACCGTTGAGGATGTCCCACAGCTCCGCGCACCACTCGAACTCCGGCCGCTCGCCGCGCACGCACGGCAGCACCGTGCGGATCACCTCGGTGGTCAGCCCCGCGGCCAGCAGCGCGCGGACCTGCCGCACGGTGACCACCGCGTCCTCGTCGTAGTGCCGGTAGCCGTTCCGGCCCCGGCCGGCCTCGATCAGACCCTGCGCCTCGTAGTAGCGCAGCAGCCGCGCGTCCACCCCGGTGCGCCGGGACAACTCCCCGATCAGCATGCAACCAACCCCGTCCGCAGTTGACCTTCCTACCGGTGTCAAGGCTTAACGTCGCCTCGTGGGCGGTCATTCCGCGCACCGGTCGCCCCGGTGCGCGTGTGCCCGCCGCACGGCGGCCCCGCGTGGCCGGGTCCGCCGTCCCGTTCGCTCGATCCATTCTCCTGGAGTGACGCATGAGCACTTTCGTCGTTCAGCGCAACGGCAGGGCGGCGACCGCCGAGGACCTGGCGCCGCTCGCCTTCGCGGGCCACGCCCACTTCACCGCCATGCAGGTGCGCGAGGGCCGGGTGCGGGGCCTGGACCTGCATCTGGAGCGGCTGCGCTACGCCTCGGTGGAGCTGTTCGGCCGGGCGCTGCCCGACGACCGGGTGCGGTCCCTGCTGCGGTCGGCGCTCGACGCGGGCCCGGCCGACATGTCGCTGACGGCCACGGTGTACTCGCGGGCGGGTGAGTTCACCGCGCGCGACGGTGAACTCGAGGTGCTGGTGCGCACCGGTCCCGCGGCGTCGGGACCGCGGGGCCCGCTGGCGCTGGCGGCGGTTGGGCACGAGCGGATGCTGCCGGCCGTCAAGCACGTCGGCGAGGTGGCCAAGACGTACTTGCTGCGCCGGGCCGTCGCGGACGGCTTCGACGACGCCGCCTTCGTCGACCGCCGGGGCCGGCTCAGCGAGGCGACGATCTGGAACCTGGCGTTCTGGGACGGCACCGCGGTGGTGTGGCCGGCGGCGGAGGTGCTGGCCGGGACGACGATGGGCATCGTCCGCCGGCAGCTCGACCGCCTCGGCGTCCCCCAGCACGTCCGGGACGTCACCCTCGACGACCTGCCCGGCCTGGCCGGGGCCGTGGTGATGAACTCCTGGACGCCGGGCGTCGCGGTGCGCCGGATCGCCTCCGTGCCGCTGCCCGAGGCACCGGACTTCGTCGAGCTGCTCCACCGCGCCCACCGGGCCGAGCCGCTCACCTCGCCGTGACCGCGGCCCCGCGCCGCCGCGCCGCGCCCGCCGCGGCTCAGAACAGCTTCGCCGCCTTGCGGAGCAGTTCGGTCAGGCCGTAGAGGAACGGCAGGGTCACCCAGGCCCACGCGAACACCGCGAGCGCGATCCGGCGCGGGGGCCAGGCCGTGGGCGCCGCCCCGGCCGCCTCCGCCGCCTCCGTCCCGCGCGCCGTCCGGGCGGCCTCCGCGGCGGGGGCGCCGCCCGCGTCCCGCTCCACCGGTTCGTGGAACCTGGGGTGCACCGGGCGCACCAGCTCGTTGGCGACGATGCCGACGACCAGCAGCGCGATCATGATGGTGAGGGAGACCGAGTACAGGCCGGGACCGCTGTGCCCGGCCTCCTCGCGCTCGTCCGCGATCCGGTTGACGATCAGCGGGCCGAGCACGCCCGCCGTGGACCACGCCGTCAGCAGCCGCCCGTGGATCGCGCCGACCTGGTAGGTGCCGAACAGGTCCCGCAGATAGGCGGGGACGGTCGCGAAGCCGCCGCCGTAGAACGACAGGATCACCATGGCGCACCCCACGAACAGCGGCTTGCTGTCGTCCCCCAGCCGGGCGATCGCCAGGTACATCAGGGCGCCCGCCCCGAGGTAGACCCGGTACATGTTCTTGCGGCCGACCAGGTCGGAGGTGGACGACCACAGGATGCGGCCGGTCATGTTGGCCAGCGACAGCAGGGCGACGAACCCGGCCGCCGCGGCGCCGGTCACCGGGGTGTCCGTGTCGGCGAAGAAGTCCGTGATCATCGGCGCGGCCTTCTCCAGGATGCCGATGCCCGCGGTGACGTTCATGCACAGCACCACCCACAGGCACCAGAACTGGGGGGTGCGCACCGCGTTGCGGGCGGAGACGTTCGCGGTGGTGACCAGGGGGCGCGCGGCGGCGTCCTCGGGCCGCCACCCCGCCGGGCGCCAGCCCGGCGGGGGCACGCGCACCAGCAGGGCGCCGAGCGTCATGAACACCGCGTACACCAGGCCGTGGACCAGGAAGGTGGTGGCGATGCCGCCGGTGTCGCGGCCGAAGGAGTCCAGCATCCGGGTGGACCACGGCGAGGCGATCAGCGCGCCGCCGCCGAAGCCCATGATGGCCGTGCCGGTGGCGAGGCCCGGCCGGTCGGGGAACCACTTGATCAGCGTGGAGACCGGGGAGATGTAGCCGATGCCGAGCCCCGTGCCGCCGACGACGCCGTAGCCGAACACCACCAGCCAGTACTGCTCCAGGGCCGCGCCCGCCGACGCGACGAGGAACCCGGCCGAGAAGCACACCAGCGACACGAGCATGGCCCAGCGCGGCCCGCGCCTCTCGACGAGGGTGCCGCCGAACGCCGCGGACAGGCCCAGCATGACGATGCCCAGTTGGAACGGCAGCGCGCTGGCCGTCCCGGACAGGTCCATCGAGGACTCGAGCGGCGGCTTGAACACGCTCCACGCGTACACCTGGCCGATCGCCAGGTGCACCGACAGCGCCGCGGGCGGCACCAGCCAGCGGCTCCAGCCGGGCGGCGCGACGACGCGGGCACGCGCCGGAGGGCCGCCCTCCCCGGATCCGTCCGCGACCGCCAGTGATCCTTCGACCATTCCCGCAGGGTAGGAGCCTCGGATTCCGCTGACCAGCCATCGGGCGGAACGCGAGCCTCCACCACCCGCGCCGGACCCCGCATTGAACTCATGGGTTCACTGAGCCGGATTCACCTGTTAAATTACAGATCAGTCAGAGAAATTGAACCCACCAGTTCACCCGGGAGCGGCATCCATGATCGTCAACATCCTGCGCTTCAGCTTCAAGGACGGCACCACCGAGGAGCAGAAGGCCGAGGCCCTGGCGGCGATGCGGCGCACCGCCTCGGTCGATTCGGTGGCGTTCTCCACCGTCGGCCAGGACCTGGGCGACCCGTCGGAGGGCTACACGCACACCTACCTGGCGGCCGTCCCGGACCTGGCGGCGCTCGAGCGGTACATGCACGACCCGGTGCACATCGCGGGCGACTTCGTGCTCATGCCGCACCTGGAGAAGATCTCCCCGGTGCGGCTGTCGGACGACCCGGACCCGGAACTCAACGGCAAGGTCATGGCGCTGCACCTGGCGAAGGCCGCGAAGTACCCCGAGTGGGCCCGCCTCGTCGCCGCCCTCTCCGAGGGCCGCATCCCCGCCGACGCCTGACCGGCGTTCACCCCGGGCGGGTCAGCCCAGGAAGGTCAGCCGCACCTGGCGGCGCGGGTTGTCCACGTTCGTGTCCACCAGGACGATCGACTGCCAGGTGCCCAGGGCCAGTTCCCCGGCGATGACGGGGAGGGTGGCGTGGGGCGGGACGAGGGCGGGGAGGACGTGGTCGCGGCCGTGGCCGGGGGTGCCGTGGCGGTGGCGCCAGCGGTCGTCGGGCGGGAGGAGGTCGCGCAGGGCGGCCAGGAGGTCGTCGTCGCTGCCCGCGCCGGTCTCCATGACGGCGATGCCCGCGGTGGCGTGCGGGACGAAGACGTTCAGCAGGCCGTCGCGGCCCGCGGCGACCTCGCGGAGGAAGGCGGTGGCCTCGCGGGTGAGGTCGTACGCCGTCTCGGTGCCGCCGGTGGTGATGTCCAGGGTGCGGGAGGAGAAGGTGTCGGGCATGGGTCCATGGTGGCCCACGCGGCCCGGTCACGCCGCGGCGGCACCCCGGTCGAGGAGGGCGCGGATCTCGCGGACGGCGGTGCGGCCCGCCCGGTTGGCGCCGATGGTGCTCGCCGAAGGGCCGTAGCCGACCAGGTGGACGCGCGGGTCGGCGACGGCCCTGGTGCCCTCGACCCGGATGCCGCCGCCCGGCTCGCGCAGGCCCAGCGGGGCGAGGTGGCCCAGCGCGGCCCGGAAGCCGGTCGCCCACAGGATGACGTCCGCCGCGACGCGGGTGCCGTCGTCCCACTCCACGCCGTCGGGGGTGATCCGGTCGAAGACGGGCCTCGCCCGCATCGCCCCGCGGGCGCGGGCGCGCGCCACCGCCGGGGTGACGGCCAGGCCGGTGACGCTGACCACGCTGAGCGGGGGCAGACCGCGGCGGACCCGCTCCGCCACGCGGGCGACGGCCTCGCGGCCCGACTCCTCGCCGAACGGGCCCTCGCGGAACTCCGGGGGGCGCCGGGTGACCCAGGTGGTGGCGGCGGCCACCTCGGAGACCTCGGCGAGCTGCTGCGCCGCGGAGTTGCCGCCGCCGACCACGACGACGCGCAGCCCCGCGAACTCCTCCCGGCCGCGGTAGTCGGCGCTGTGCAGTTGGCGCCCGCGGAAGGTCTCCTGGCCGGGGTAGCGGGGCCAGAACGGGCGGTCCCAGGTGCCGGTGGCGTTGATCAGGGTGCGGGTGGGCAGCACCTCGTCGCCGCCGTCGCGCCGGACGCGCACCAGCAGCAGGCCGCCGGGGCCCGGTTCGACCGACCGCACGTGCACGGGGCGGCGCACCCGCAGGTCGAAGGCGCGCTCGTAGGCGCCGAAGTACTCGGCGACGACATCGGCCGCGGGCCTGGTCTCGTCGGGCGCGACCAGCGGCATCCCGGGCAGGTCGTGCACGCGGTGGGCCGCGCCGAGGGTGAGCGAGGGCCAGCGGAACTGCCAGGCGCCGCCGGGCCCGGGCGCGTGGTCGAGCACGGCGAAGTCGCGCTCCGGCTCGAATCCGGCGCGGCGCAGGAAGTAGGCGCTGGGCAGGCCCGCCTGCCCGGCGCCGACGACGACGGTGTCCCGTACGCGCGGGAGGCGCTGGTCGCTCACGCCTCGCGTCAACGACCGGCGGGACCGGCTGATTCCCCCCGGCGGGAGCACTCCTCGGCGGCGGCGAGCAGCGCGGCGGCGTCCTCGGGGCGCCCCTGCCGCCGTCTGAGGTCGGCGAGCCCCCGCACCGCGGCGGCCTCCCCTTCGGGCGTGCCGTCGGCGCGGGCGAGCCGGGCCGCGGCGAGGAGGTGGCCCTCGGCCTCGTCCAGCCGCCCGACGGCGGCCAGCGCGCCGCCGAGCCGCACGCGTATCCGCGCCTCCGCCGCCGGGTCGCCGCACCGCCGGGCCGCCGGCGCGCCCCGCAGATGGGTGTCCACGCACTCCCACGGGTACCAGCCGCGGGCGTAGGCGGGGCCCAGGGCGTCGCACAGGCGGACCACCAGGCCGTCGAGGCCCAGTTCCTCGGCCGCGCGCACGGCGGCGGTGAGGTTCTCCGCCTCCTCGCGCAGCAGCGCGTCGTCCGGGGACGCGGACGCGGCGGCGGCGAGTCGCGCATACGCCTCCAGCATGCGCCGCACGGCCGCGGTGCGGGCCGCGGCGGTCTCCTCGCGGGCGGCCGCGGCGGCGGCGTGCTCGCGTATCAGACGGTGCATGCGGTAGCGGCCGCCGCCGGCGTCGCGGGTGAGGAGGCGGGCGGCGGTCAGCTCCGCGAGGAGGCGGGCGGCGTCGCCGGGGGCGGTGCCGAGGGCGGCGGCGGCGACGGGGACGGTGAACTCGGCGGCGCCGTACCGGCCGGGCGGCGCGGGGTGCAGGGCGAGCAGGCGGTACAGGCGGGCGGCGCGGGCGGTCAGGGCGCGGTGGGCGGGCTCGGCGCCGGCGAACCGGGCGCGGTCGGCGGCGGGGTCGGGGCGCTCGCGGTGGCCGGCCGGCCCGGCGGCGGGGTCGCGGGGGTGGCGCGTGTCGTCCATGTGCGGCCGTCACCTCCCCTGTGCCTCGCGCCGCGTGGTGCTCCGTCCTCCACGGTACGGCCCGCCACCGACAGAGCGGCGCGGAGTTGACGGACCGTCAATCAAGGCGTCCGTCTACCGGGCCAGGCTCGCCCGGTCGCCCATCACCACCACGGGCCGCAGCTTCGGGTCGAGGGTGCGCAGCAGGTAGTCCATGGCCGGGGCGGCCACGCTCACGCACCCGGACGTGCCGCTACCGTGGTCCACGTGCAGCCAGATGCCGCCGCCGCGCTCCCGGCCCAGCGGACGGGCCGGGTCGAGCGGGGAGGTGCCGGGCACCCGGTTGTAGTCGATGGCGATGACGTGGTCGAAGTCGTGGCGGGTGCGCGGCGACCACCAGGCGGGCGGGGTGAACGCCGGGGACGAGGTGTAGGGCAGCGCGGAGCCGGGGTCGGGCAGCACCCCGCCCGCGTCGGTGAGCCCGAACACGCCGACGGGGCTCCTGCGGTCGCCCTCGCGGTGCTCGGCGGTCCAGCCCTTCCGGCCGTTGTGCGCGGGCCAGGACCGCTCGCGCACCCAGTTGCCGCCGCGCTCGCGGTACAGCACGACGGTGGACGCCGCCGATGTCGCGCGCTCCCCGTAGACGGCGACGACCTGCCGGGACGCGGCCGGGATCCGCTCGCGCATCCGCTCGCCGACGCCGGGCAGGTGGCGCGCCGGCGCGGAAGGGGACTCGGCGCGCGCCGCCTTTGTCCCGCCCGGGGCGGCGCCGGGCGCGTCCCGGCCGCTCCCGCAGCCCGCGGCGAGCACGGCGAGCAGCGCGGCGGCGGTCGCCGCGGCGGCGCGCCCGGGAACCGGTGTGCGCATGGCCGTTGACCCTCCTCACGCCGCCCCGGCGGGCGGCGGACGCTCGCCCCATCCTCGCACCGCCGTGCCGAAGGGCTCCGGCGCGGGCTCAGCCCACGGCCGCGGACATGCCGCGCAGCGCGAGGGTGCAGCCGAGGACCAGTACGGCCGCGGCCGTGCCCACGGGTGCCGCGTGCTGCATCCGGTGCAGCAGCCGCCCGCCCTTGCGCCGCGGCGCCGCGGCGGCCAGGCGGGCGAGCCGCTGCCCGGCGTGCACCACCAGCAGCCCGATGGCGACGAGGGTCAGCGCCAGCCCGGCGCCGTAGGCGAGGACGAGCAGCGCCCCGAACCACGCCTTGCCGAGCGCCCACGCGCCCACCAGCACCAGGACGGCCGAGGGGCTGGGGACGAGTCCGCCCGCGAACCCCATGAGCACGGCGCCGCGGCGGCGGGGGGCGGGCGCGGGGTCGTGGGTGTGGGTGTGGGTGTGGTGATGGTGGGCGTGGGTGTGGCCGTGCCCCCGCTCCCGGTCGCGCCACGCGCGCCGCAGCAGGCCCGCGCCGGCCGCCGCCACCAGCGCGCCGCTGGCCGCGCCGAGCCAGGGCAGGGCGGCGGGGACGGCGGTGGAGCCGCCCACGACCACGGCGCCGAGCACCAGCACGCCCGCCGTGTGGGTGACGGTGACGGTGACCCCGAGGCGCAGCACGTCGCGGCGCGAGCCCCGGCCCCGGCCCGCGGCGGCCGCCGCCATGACGGTCTTTCCGTGGCCGGGCGCCAGCGCGTGCATCGCGCCGAGCGCCACCGCGACGCCGAGCGCCACCGCGGCGAAGGCCGGGGTGAGCCGGTGCCCGGCGACCAGGCCGGTGAACGCCTCGGTGAACCGGTCCGCCCCGCGCGGCAGCACCCCGGCGGGCCCGGCCGCCTCGCCGTCGCCGTCCCCGGCGAGCGGGGCGCCGCCGGGGCGCACGGTCAGGGCCGCGCCGCGCCGGTCGGGCGGCGAGGACAGCAGGTCCTCCGGATAGGACGTCAGCACCGCCGAGGCGGACCGCTCGGGGACGTCGGACCGCTCCAGGGTGACGCGGTCGCCGCGCGCGGTGATCTCCCGCCAGGCCGCGTCGGCCCCGGTCCCGGCGGCGCTCGTGAAGGTGATCTCCGTGCCCGCGGTGAGGTCGCGCAGCGCGGCGGACAGGCGGCACTCGACCCGCAGCGTGGGCAGGCCGGCCTGCCCGGGGCGGCGCTCGGCGCCCGCCCGGTCCACGGTCAGGGGCAGCGCGGCGCCGTCCCGCCGGACGGTGGCCCGCCCCGCGGCGGCGGCGCACCGCGGGGCGGCCCACGCGGCGAGCTCCCGCGCGGTGTGCGTGCCGTCCCCGTCGGTGTCGATGTCCGCCCCGGCCTGGGCCGCCGGGATCTCGGCGAGGTCCTCCACGTGGTGGACGCGCAGCCGGTCGGGGGCCACCACCAGGGCGTCGTGGTGGCTGACGGTGAAGTTGCCGAGCGGGTGGGCGGCGGCGGGCGCCGCGGTGAGCAGCGCGGCCAGGGCGAGCAGCAGACCGAGGACGGCGCCGCCCGCGGCGGGACGGACGGCGGGACGGGCGGCGGCGGGGACGGCGGGGCGGCGGCGGGGCGGGCGGTTCACCGGCGGCCCTCCGGTCCGGCGAGGGCCGCCCTGGCCCGTTGGGCGCCCACCGGGGAGAACCCGGGGTCGAGGGCGAGGGCGGCCGTGAGGTGGCGGCGCGCGTCCGCGTCCCGGCCCAGGGCCCGCTCGATCATGCCGCGGTGGTAGAGGAACGCGGCGTTGCGGTATCCGGCGCCGGTGGCCTCGCGGGCCAGGGGCAGCGCCTCCCGGCTGCGGCCGTTGACGTGCAGCGCCCAGGCGAGCGCGTCCGCGGTGTGCACCCCGCCGCGCCGCCGCCGCTCGGCCTCGGCGGCCCGCAGTGCCTGCGCGGCGTCGCCGTGGTCGGCGGCGACCAGGGCGGTCTCCAGGTCGGTGGCGACGCCGCCCGCCCTGGCCAGCTCGGTCCACGCGTCGGTGACGGCGTACTGCTCGCGGGCCTCGCGGCGCCGGCCGAGGGCGTCGTAGACCTCGCCGAGCGCGGCCAGGTGGCCGGGCAGCGGCTGACGCGCCACCACCCGCTCCAGCTCGGCGGCGGCCTCCCGCAACTGCCCGCGCGCGGCCAGGGTGCGGCCCCGGCCGGCCAGCGCGGGCAGGTGCGCGGGGTCGGCGCGCAGCGCGGTGGCGAAGTGCCGCAGCGCCCGCGGGTACTGCCCCTGGGAGCGGGCGAGTTCGCCGAGCGCGGTGGCGACGTGGGCCCGGTCGGCGCGGGAGGTCGCGGCGTCCAGGGCCCGCTCCAGCACCCGGCGCGCCTGCCCGGTGTCGCCGCGCAGCTCCAGGACGTAGGCGGCGCGGGTGGCCACGGGCAGGCCGGGGCGCCTGGCGTCGGCCTGGCGCACGGCGGCGTCCGCCTGCGCGTACCGGCCGAGCTCCACCAGCGCGTCCACGCGGGCGCACAACGCGGTCTCGTTCCACGGGTTCACGCCAAGGGCGCGCCGCGCGAGCGCCAGGGCGCCGGTGAAGTCGTGCCGGGCGGCGGCGAGCGCGGCCTGCCCGGCGAGTGCCGCGTCGTTGTCCCGCGGCTGCTCCTCCAGGGAGCGGCGCAGGGCGCGTTCGGCGCGGGGGTAGTCGCCCGGGTCGCCGCCGGTGCGGGCCCGCTCCACGTACGCCACGCCCAGGGCCGCCCAGCTCGCGGCGTCGCGCGGCCTGGCGCGCAGGTGCTCCTCCAGGCCGGTGACGCCGGCCCCCGGCGGGCCCGCGGCCGCGGGCGCGGACGCTGCGGCGGGGCGGTCGCCGGGCGGCGGGTCGCCCGAGGCGGCCAGTCCGCCCAGGGTCAGCGCGAGCGCGAGGGCCGCGACGGTGGCGATGGTGTGCGCGGGTCGCCTCATCGTGGGATGCCGCCTTTCTGGCCCGGCCGCCGGACACGGCCGCGCCGTCGTGTGTGCGTCGCCTCGGGTGTGCGTCGCCTCGGGTGTGCGCCACCCGCGGCGTGCGTCGCCCTCGGGTGCGCGCCGGCGCCCGGTCCGGCTCAGGCGCGCCTGCGGCGCCACAGCAGCCCGGCGATGCCCAGCAGCAGGGCGAGGCCGCCGGTGACGCTGGAGGCGAGCATCCACGGCGACTCGGTGAGGGTGCTGTCGGAGGCGGACGCCCGGCCGGCGTTGATCCGGGTGTCCGCGCCGCTCCCGCCGCCGTCCGCGCCGCGGGAGCCGGAGTGCGGCAGCGCGAGGTACGGGAACTCCTTGCCGAACGGGAGGTCGTTGGCGTCCACGGCGTCGCCGAGGTCGCTCTTGGCGCCGGTCAGCTCGCCCTCGACGACCTGGAGGGAGATGTCGACGACGTCGTCGGTGAGCCGGCGGCCGTTGGGGAAGCCGGAGTTGTCCCCGTCGAGCGCGCCGAGCCGCTCGGGCGCGGCCACCGGCCCGGTGGAGGTGTTGAGCCGCAGCGCCTCGTGCGGGCGCACCCGGGCCGGCTGGTTGACGCCCGGGATGCCGGTGAGGAACACCTGCTCGAGGTCCTTGCGGGGCGTCGCCGGCGCGTTGATCTGGTAGATCTGCTCGATCAGCTTCGGCAGTTCGGGGTCGAGCACGAAGCCGGCGAACTGGGCGTCGTCCCAGGGCGCCGACGCGTTGAACCCGTCCTTGGCCCTGCGCGGGATGACGACCTCGTTGACCAGCGGCATGCCCAGCCGGGAGACCTGCGTCCAGTCGCCGCCGTAGGAGCTTCGACGCTGGGTGGTGGTCCACACGCCGATCACCGGGTCCTCGCCGCCCGCGGTGAGCAGGGCGGAGGGCACCTGGAGGGCGAGGGTGTTGACGTTGTACCCCGCGAGGGTGTCGTCGCCGGTCTCGGACAGGTCGCCGCCGTACAGCAGGTCGAACACGCGCAGGTCGAGGAAGAACGGGTCGTCGGCCTGCCCGGCGAAGACGGTGGAGCCGTCGGGCAGGGCGCGCACCGCCCGGTCGCGCAGGTCGGCGTACCGGGGCATGGACGCCTTGCCGACGTCGGACGGGGCGACCGGGGCGTCGTCGGCGAGCTTGGTGGTGCCCTTGTGCCTGCCGTGCTCGAAGCGCAGCAGTTCCAGGTCGAAGGTCTGGCGGACGTTCAGGTCGGGGTCGTCCAGGCTGGTGACCGGGCCGGTGTTGTACAGGAACGTGTCGCCGTTGCGGACGTGCGTGGTGAAGGTGAAGCGGTAGATCAGTTCCGACCGGCCGTCCCCCGTGGCGTCGATGTGGAACTGGTGGCGGGCGTCCTCGGCGAACGGGAAGAAGTTCGGGCCGCCCGCGGGCTCCTCGAACGGGTTCCAGTTGGCGATCAGCGTGGTGGTGTCGGGCCTGTCCGGGCTGACGAACGCGTACAGGTCGGTGTTGTCGTACGCGGGCTGCCCCGAGATCAGCGGCGCCTCGCGGTGGCTGGAGGCCGCCGCGGTGCCCGGCGCGAGCGCGGCGAGGCCGCCGCAGGTCACCGACGCGGTCAGCAGCGCGGCGCTGCCCGCCAGCAGTCCCACGGCCCGGCGCTTGGCGCCCCGGCCCCGCGCCTGCGCGCCGTCGCGCCCGGGTCCGGCTGCGGTCCCGCGGTCTGTCGTCATGGTCATGATCCCTCTTACGTGGGGTGGGGCCTCGGTGTTCGACGGCCGGCCGCCGAGGTGGCGCCGTGGCCCGGCGCCGCGGTCCCCGGCGGCCGTCTCGCGGGGGTGTTCGGGGCGGGGGCGGGAGCGGATTGGCGGGACTTCCGGCCCGGGCGCGGCGGGAGGGCGCCGCGGCGGGGCGGCGACGCGGGGGGGCCGAGTGAGGGCCCGGGGCGCCCGCGTGCGTACTCGCGGGAGAGGGCCGGGACACGGGAGGGACTGTGACGGACAGCGGGACATCGCTCGACGAGGTGATGCTGCGCGTCGCCCAAGGGGACGGACAGGCGTTCGAGGAGTTGTACGCCCGGGTGTCGGGGCCGGTGTACGGCCTGGCGCTGCGGGTGCTGAGGGATCCGGCGCAGTCGGAGGAGGTGGCGCAGGAGGTGCTGGTGGAGGTGTGGCGCACCGCGCCGAGGTTCGACGCGGCCCGGGGCAGCGCCCGTGGATGGATCCTGACCCTGGCGCACCGCAGGGCCGTGGACCGGGTGCGCTCGGCGCAGGCGGCGCGGACGCGGGAGTCGCGGGCGGGCCGGGTGGCGGGCCGCCCGTTCGACGAGGTGGCCGAGAGCGTGGAGGCGGCGCTGGAGCAGGAGAGCGTGCGGCGCTGCCTGGGGCGGCTGACGGAACTCCAGCGGCAGTCGGTGACGCTGGCGTACTACGACGGCTACTCCTACCCGGAGGTGGCCAGGCTGCTCCGGCTGCCGCTGGGCACGGTCAAGACGCGGATGCGCGACGGGCTGACCCGGCTGCGCCACTGCCTGGCGGGTGCCCGGTGAGCCCCTGCGAGCACGACCTGGCCGCGGCGTACGCGCTCGACGCCCTGCCGCCGCGGGAGCTGGCCCGCTACGAGCGGCACCTCGCGGGGTGCGCCGAGTGCGCGGCGGACGTGCGCGACCTGCGGGAGAGCGTGGGCCGGCTCGCCGACGCGGTGGCCAGGCCCGCCCCGGCGGGGCTGCGCGAGCGGGTGTTCGCGCGGGTGGCGGTGGTGCCGCAGGAGCGGCCGGACCGCGCCCCGGCCCCGGCCCGCGCCGCGGTCCTCGCGCCCCGCCGGGTGCGGGCCCGCGCGGCCAGGACCCGGCGCTCCCCGCTCGGCCGCCTGGTGGTCAACCGGGTGGCGTGGGGCCTGGTGGCGGCGTGCGTGCTGGTGGTGACCCTGCTGAGCGTGAGCCTGGTGCGCACCCAGCAGGAGCTGGACCGGGCGCGCGCGCTGGAGCGCCGGCGCGCGGCGGTGCTGACCGCGCCGGACGCGCGGGCGTTCACCGCCCGGGCGGCGGGCGGCGGGGGCGGCACCGTGGTGGCGTCCGAGCGGCTGGACGCGGCGCTGATCGCCGCCCACGGCCTGCCCGCGCTGCCCTCCGGCCGGACGTACCAGCTCTGGCTGATGCGCTCCGGGCAGGCCCGACCGGCCGGGTTCCTGCCCGGGGACGGGCGCGGCGGCACGGACCCGGCCGTGGTCACGGGCCTCGCGGACGCGGCGCGCCTCGCGCTGACGGTGGAGCCCGCGGGCGGCTCGCCCCGCCCGACCGGGCCGTCGGTGCTGGAGGTGGCGCTGGGGCCGTGACGGGCGGCGCGGGGGCCCGGCCCGGCACGGGAGGCGGCGGCCGGGGGGCCGCCGGGCCGGGGCCTCGGGCCCCCGTCCCGCGTCCCTGCCCCCTTGGGAGGGGCCGCTGCCTGCGGATAGTCTCCGGCCGTGCGGACGAACCGATTCGGCCAGGAGGCGTGATGCGCGCCGCTCTCTTCGTGACCTGCGTCAACGACACGCTCTACCCACGCACCGGGCAGGCGGCGGTCGCGTTGCTGCGCCGTCTCGGCGTGGACGTGGCCTTCCCGCAGCGGCAGACCTGCTGCGGCCAGATGCACTACAACACCGGGTACCGCCACGAGGCCGAGCCGCTGGTGCGCGACTTCGCGGAGACCTTCGCCGACTACGACGCGGTGGTCGCCCCGTCCGGTTCGTGCGCGGCGATGGTGCGCGACATCCACCCGCGGGTGGCCGAGCGGTCCGAGGGGCGGGTGGACGCCGGACGGGTCGCGGCCGTGGTGCCGAAGGTGTACGAGCTGTCGGAGTTCCTCCTGGACGTGCTCGGGGTGGAGGACGTCGGCGCGTACTTCCCGCACCGGGTCACCTACCACCCCACCTGCCACAGCCTGCGGCTGCTGAAGGTCGGCGACCGGCCGACCCGGCTGCTGCGGGCGGTGCGCGGCCTGGACCTGGTGGAGCTGCCGGGCGCCGACGAGTGCTGCGGGTTCGGCGGGACGTTCGCCCTGAAGAACCCGGCGGTGTCGGCCGCGATGTGCTCGGACAAGATCCGGCACGCGGTGGACACCGGGGCCGAGGTGCTGTGCGCCGCCGACAACTCCTGCCTGATGCACCTGGGCGGCGCCCTGCGGCGGCAGCGCTCCGGGGTGCGCACGATGCACCTGGCGGAGATCCTGGCCCGTACCGAGGACGACCCGCACGGCGAGAGCTGGTCGCGCGGCGTGAGGAGCCTGGCATGACGGCGGTACCCCTGGGCATGCCCTCGTTCCCGAGGGCGGCGGAGGACGCGACCCGCGACGCGCAACTGCGCCACAACCTGCGCAACGCCACCCACACCATCCGCGCCAAGCGCGCCGCCGCCGTCGGGGAGCTCGGCGACTGGGAGCGACTGCGCGCCGCCGGCAAGGCGATCAAGGACCGCACGCTGCGCCACCTCGACCGGTACCTGGTGCAGGTGGAGGAGGCCGTCACCGCGGCGGGCGGCACGGTGCACTGGGCGGCCGACGCCGCCGAGGCGAACCGGATCGTCACCGACCTGGTGCGGGCCACCGGCGAGACCGACGTCATCAAGGTCAAGTCGATGGCCACCCAGGAGATCGGGCTCAACGAGGCGCTGGAGCGGGCCGGGATCACCGCGTACGAGACGGACCTGGCGGAGCTGATCGTGCAGCTCGGCGACGACCGGCCCTCGCACATCCTGGTCCCGGCGATCCACCGCAACCGGGCGGAGATCCGCGAGATCTTCAACCGCTCCATGGCCCGCTGGGGCCGCGCCGCCCCCGACGGCCTCACCGACCGCCCCGCCGACCTCGCCGAGGCCGCCCGGCTGCACCTGCGGGAGAAGTTCCTGTCCGCGAAGGTCGCGGTGTCGGGCGCGAACTTCGTGGTCGCCGAGACCGGCACCCTGGTGGTGGTGGAGTCCGAGGGCAACGGCCGGATGTGCCTGACCCTGCCGGAGACGCTGATCTCCGTGGTGGGCATCGAGAAGGTCGTGCCGACCTGGCGGGACCTGGAGGTGTTCCTCCAACTGCTGCCGCGCTCGTCCACCGCCGAGCGGATGAACCCCTACACCTCGATGTGGACCGGCACCACCGACGGCGACGGGCCGCGCGACTTCCACCTGGTGCTGCTGGACAACGGCCGCACCGCCACCCTCGCCGACGAGGTCGGCCGCCAGGCGCTGCGCTGCATCCGCTGCTCGGCGTGCCTGAACGTGTGCCCGGTGTACGAGCGGGCGGGCGGCCACGCGTACGGCTCGGCGTACCCGGGCCCGATCGGCGCGATCCTCACCCCGCAGTTGCGCGGCACCGCGTCCGCGCTGGACGCGTCGCTGCCGTACGCCTCGTCGCTGTGCGGGGCCTGCTACGAGGTGTGCCCGGTCGCCATCGACATCCCCGAGGTGCTGGTGCACCTGCGCGAGCGGGTGGCCGAGCACGGCAAGGGGCACCTGGCGGAGCGCACCGCGATGCGGGCGGCGCGCTGGGTGCTCACCGACCCGCGGCGGCTGGCGCTGGCGCAGCGCGCGGCCTCCCGCACCCGGCGGCTGCACCCCAAGCGGCTGCCGGGGCCCGGCGCGGCGTGGTCCGACACCCGCGACACCCCGCCGGTGCCCGCGGAGTCCTTCCGCGACTGGTGGCGGCGCACCCAGGAAGGAGAGCGGTGATGAGCGGCAGCAGGGAGCTGATCCTGCGTCGGATCCGGGCGGCGCTGGCCGACGTGCCGCGCGGCGAGGACCCCGGCGACGTGGCCGTGCCCCGCGACTACCTGACCGCGCACACCGAGGGCTCCCCCGCCGAGGTGGCGGAGCTGCTGGCGGAGAACCTGGCCGACTACCGGGCCGTGGTGCACCGCCTGCCGTCCGCCGAGGGTCTGCCCGCGCTGCTGGCGGGCCTGCTGGCGGAGCGCAAGGCCGCGTCCGTCGCGGTGCCGCGGGGGCTGCCGGCGGGGTGGCTGAGCGCGCTGCCGGACGGGGTCGAGACGCTGCCCGACGACGGCACCCTCACCGCGAACCGGCTGGACCGGGTGGACAGCGTGGTGACCGGCTGCGCGGTGGCGATCGCGGAGACCGGCACGATCGTGCTGGACGCCGGGCCCGGCCAGGGGCGGCGGCTGCTCACCCTGGTGCCGGACCACCACGTCTGCGTGGTGCGGCCGGAGCAGGTGGTGGCGTCGGTGCCGCTGGCGCTGCCCCGGCTGGACCCGGCGCGCCCGCTCACCTGGATCTCGGGCCCGTCGGCGACCAGCGACATCGAGCTGAAGCGGGTGGAGGGCGTGCACGGCCCACGCGTCCTGGACGTGGTGCTGCTCGCCGGGTGAGGGACGCCCCCGCCGCCCCCGGCGGGCGCCGAAAACCCTTTGACGCGCCCGCGGGCGCGCGGCGAGGCTGGCAGCGCTTCCACCCCTGCCGCCATGCCGCCCGCCCCGGCCGTGAACCGGGCGCTTCGGGCTGCCCGACCCTCCGGGGACGCCATGTCGCTGCGCGCGCTGCCCCACGCCGAACCGGGGACGCCCGACACCCGCTCCGGGCCGCGTCTGCTGCTGTGGCTGTGGCTGCGCCAGTGGCGGGGGCAGGCGCTCGCCGTGGTGTGGGCGACGGTGTACCTCGCCGCGCTGGCCGCGCTGCCCGCCGTGGTGGGCTTCGGCGTCCAGGCGGCCGTGGACCGCTCGCAGGGGCGGGTGCTGGCCGCGGGCGGCCTGGTGGTGGCGCTGAGCGTGGTGATCACCACCGCGGACACCGTGACGCACCGCACGGTGGTGGCGAACTGGCTGTCGGCGGCCTGCCGGATGCAGCAGTTGCTGTTCCGCAAGGCCACCGAGCTGGGTTCCCAGCTCACCCGCCGGGTGGCGGCCGGCGAGGTGGTGACGGTCAGCACCGGCGACGTGGAGAAGATCGGCTGGTTCGTGGAGTGCGCCTCCCGCTTCGCCGCCGCGGTGCTGGCCTGTCTCGGGCTGACCGTCGGGCTGCTGCTGTACCAGCCGGTGCTGGGCCTGGCCGTGGCGCTGGCCGTGCCGGTGCTCACCCTCGCGGTGCTGCCGATGCTGCCGCCCGCGGAGCGCCGCGCCGAGGAGCAGCGGGAGCGGTCCGGCCGGGCCACCGAGCTGGCCGCGGACACGGTGGCGGGGCTGCGGGTGCTGCGCGGGATCGGCGGCGAGGAGCTGTTCCTCGACCGGTACCGGGCGGCGTCGCAGGAGGTGCGGTCGGCGGCGGTGCGCAGCGCCCGGATGTGGGCGCTGATCGCCGCGGTGCAGGTGGTGCTGCCGGGCCTGTTCCTGGTGGGCGTGGTCTGGTACGGGGTGCGCCTGGTGACCGAGGGGCGGATCTCCGTCGGTGAGCTGGTCACGGCCTACGGCTGCGTCACCTACCTGTTGCTGCCGCTGCGGCAGTTCGAGGAGTTCGCGATGGCGTGGACGTTCTCGCGGGTGTCGGCGCAGCGCGCGGCGCGGGTGCTGGGGCTGCGCCGGGAGGCGGACGACGGGCGCGACGGCGCGGACGAGGGACGGGACGGCGGCGGGGACGGCGGCGTGCCGGTGGACGGCGACCTGTACGACCCGGCGTCCGGGCTGCTGGCCCCCGCGGGCGCGTTCACCGCCGTGGTGTGCGGCGACCCGGACGCGGGCGGGGTGCTGGCGCGGCGGCTCGGCGGGCACGCGGCGGGGGCGGGCGAGGAGCCGTCGGCGCTGCTGGGCGGGGTGGCGCTGGACGGGGTGCCGCTGGCGGCGGCGCGCGCCGCGGTGCTGGTGCAGGACAAGGACCCGGTGCTGCTGTCGGGCACGCTGCGGGAGTTGCTGGAGGTGCCGTCGTCCGGCGCGGTGCCGGTGGCGCGGGCACTGGCTGCGGCCCGGTGCGACGACGTGCTGGACGCCCTGGCCCGCACGCTGCCCGAGCCCGGCGGCTCGCCGATGGACGCCCGGCTCACCGAGCGCGGCCGGTCCCTTTCCGGCGGGCAGCGGCAGCGGCTGGCGCTGGCCCGCTCCCTGGTGGCCGACCCGCCGGTACTGGTGCTGGACGAGCCGACCAGCGCGGTGGACGCGCACACCGAGGCGCGCGTCGCCGAGGGCCTGGCCCGGCTGCGGGCGGGCCGCACCACCGTGGTGTTCACCTCCAGCCCGCTGCTGCTCGGCCTGGCCGACCGGGTGGTGTTCGTCCCCGAGGGGCGGGCGCTGGCCGCGGGCCGCCACCGGGACCTGCTGCGCGACAACGGGCGCTACCGCTCGGTGGTCGTCCGCCACCAGGACGCATGGGAGGAGTCCGCGTGAAACGACCGGACCACGATCCGGACACGGCACGGGAGGCCGACCGGCTGCCGGTGGCCGCGCCCCGGACGGTCCGGGCCTATGTGCGCGAGCTGGCCCGCCGTCACCGCCGGGCGTTCGCCGCGCTGGTCGCCGTCAACCTGGTGGCCGCGGGAGCCGCCATGGTGGGCCCGTGGCTGCTGGGCGGCCTGGTCAACGACCTGGCGGCCGGGGAGGACGACCCGCCGGTGGCGCGCACCGTCGCGCTGTTCGTGGCGGCGCTCGCGGTGCAGGCGGTGTTCGTCCGGATGACCAGGGTGCGCGGCGCGGTGCTGGGCGAGCGGATGCTCGCCGACCTGCGCGAGGACTTCCTGGTCCGCTCGGTGCGGCTGCCGCCGGGCGTGCTGGAGCGGGCCGGGACCGGCGACCTGCTGTCGCGGATCACCACCGATGTGGACCGGCTGTCCACCGCGATGCGGGAGGCCGTGCCGGAGCTCTCGGTGGCCCTGGTGTGGGCGGCGGCGCTGTTCGGCGCGCTCGCCTTCACCGCTCCCCCGCTGGCGCTGGCCGCGCTGCTCGCGGCGCCGGTGCTGCTGGTCGGCGGGCGCTGGTACTTCCGGCGGGCGCCGTCCGCGTACCGCTCGGAGGCCGCCGGGTACGCGGCGGTGTCCGCGTCGCTCACCGAGACCGTGGACGCCGGGCACACCATCGAGGCCCACCGGCTCGGCGCGCGCCGCGTCGCGGCCGGCGACCGGCTGATCGGGCGGTGGCTGGACTGGGAGCGGTACACCCTCGCGCTGCGGTCGGTGCTGTTCCCCGTGGTCAACACCACGCACGCGGTGGCGCAGGCGGCGGTGCTCACCATCGGCGGCTGGATGGTGCTGCGCGGCTGGATCTCCGTGGGCGAGCTGACCACGGGCACGCTGTACGTGCAGATGCTGGCGGACCCGGTCAACTCCATGCTGCGCTGGTACGACGAGTTGCAGATCGCCCACGTGTCGGTGGCCCGCCTGGTCGGGGTGCGCGAGGTGCCGGTGGACGACGGGGACGACGCGGTCACCCCGAGCGGGCGCACCGTGTCCGCGGAGCGGGTGCGGTTCGGCTACACCGCGGGCAGCGACGTGCTGCACGGGGTGAGCCTGACGGTGCGGCCCGGCACCCGGATGGCGCTGGTCGGTCCCTCGGGCGCGGGCAAGTCCACGCTGGGGCGGCTGCTCGCCGGGATCTACGCGCCCACGGCGGGCCGGGTCACCCTCGGCGGGGCGCCGCTCTCGGTGATGCCGACGGAGCGGGTGCGCGGCCATGTGGCGCTGGTCAACCAGGAGCACCACGTGTTCGTCGGCACCCTGCGCGACAACCTGCGGCTGGCCCGCCCGGACGCGGACGACGACGAGCTGTGGCGGGCGCTGCGCGCGGTGGACGCCGACGACTGGGCGCGGGCGCTGGACGGCGGCCTGGACGCGGAGGTGGGCTCGGGCGGCCACGCGCTCACCCCGGCGCAGGCGCAGGCGGTGGCGCTGGCCCGCCTGGTGCTGGCCGACCCGCACACGCTGGTGCTGGACGAGGCCACCTCCCTGATGGACCCGCGCGCCGCCCGCCACCTGGAGCGGTCCCTGGCCCGGGTGCTGGACGGCCGCACGGTGGTGGCGATCGCCCACCGCCTGCACACCGCCCACGACGCGGACGTGATCGCCGTGGTGGAGGACGGCCGCATCGTGGAGCTCGGCTCGCACGACGACCTGGTGGCGGAGGGGGGCGCGTACGCGGCGCTGTGGCGGAGCTGGAACAGCCCGGTGTCCTGAGCCGGGCCCTGCCGGGGCGGGCCTGCCGGGGCGGCGGGCGGCCCGGTCAGCCGAGCAGGCCCGCCGCCCACACCGCGCTCACGCCGCCGCAGGCGAGGAACAGCGGCATCAGCACCCGCACCTCCACCCGGGCGCCCGCCCGGAACCGCAGCGCCCGGGGCGGGCCCACCGGGTACCAGCGCCTGCGGCCGAGGGGGAGGGGCCACAGCACGGGGCAGCCGGAGACGGTGAGCGCGTCGCCCGCGCAGTGCACCAGGGCGCCCAGCGTCACCGGCAGGCCCAGCCACAGGTACTCCTGCCCGGGGCCGGTGAACAGCCAGCCCGCGCCGTCCTGCGCCAGCACGTCGGACGCCACGTACGTCCCGGCCGCCCCCAGCAGCCACACCAGGACGTCGCTGGACGCCCTGGCCTGCCGCCACAGCAGCCCCTCCACGGCCAGCACCAGGTGGACGAAGAGCACCGCGAGCACCGCCCACCGGCCGGCCGCCGCGGCCAGCGCCGAGGTCGCGGCGCCGCAGAGCACGGCCCACACCGCGGTGTGGGTGAGGGTGCGGTGGCCGCCGGAGCGCCGCGGGTCGCCGGGCCCCCGGGTGGCGCGGTAGACGGCCAGGGACAGCCGGTCCACCACCGCGCAGGCGGCCTTGGACAGCGGGCCGAAGGCGCGGGAGATGGTGGCGGCCCTGTGGTCCAGGTCGGGGGCGAGGGCGGCGCCCGCGCTGACGACCGTGCCGATGACCAGGACCTGCCACGGCATCGGGTGCCCGGCCGCGTGGGCGGCGGCGCCCGCGGCCGGCCAGGCGGCCGCGCCGGACAGCGCGTGCGCGGGCCCCATCATCGCTTCGCGGCCCTTCCCCCCGGTCGTACGGCCGTTCCCGGCCGGAAGGCTACCGGTGCGCGCACCGCGGTCGATGGCCGGGGTGGCGACCGGGCAGTATGGGGGGGTGAGCCTCATCGACCAGTTGCCGCCCAGTCCCGATCCCGATGCCCTCTTCGAAGCGTTCTCCTCGTGGGCGCTGGAGCGGGGCATCACCCTGTACCCCGCGCAGGAGGAGGCGCTGATCGAGGTGGTGTCCGGGTCGAACGTGATCCTCGCCACACCGACGGGCTCCGGGAAGAGCCTGGTGGCGGCCGGGGCGCACTTCGCGGCGCTGGCCGACGGGCGGCGCACCTTCTACACGGCGCCGATCAAGGCGCTGGTGTCGGAGAAGTTCTTCGACCTGTGCGCGCACTTCGGCACCGAGAACGTCGGCATGATGACCGGCGACGCCAGCGTCAACCCGACCGCGCCGGTGATCTGCTGCACGGCCGAGGTGCTGGCCAGCATCGCGCTGCGCGACGGCGGCCGGGCGGACGTCGGCCAGGTGGTGATGGACGAGTTCCACTTCTACGCCGAGCCGGACCGCGGCTGGGCCTGGCAGATCCCGCTGCTCGAGCTGCCGCACGCCCAGTTCCTGCTGATGTCGGCGACGCTCGGCGACGTGGAGCGGTTCGAGCAGGACCTGACCCGGCGCACCGGGCGGCCCACCTCCGTGGTGCGCTCGGCGACCCGCCCGGTGCCGCTGTCCTACGAGTACCGCAGCACTCCCCTGCACGAGACGCTGGAGGAGCTGCTGCACACGCATCAGGCGCCGGTGTACATCGTGCACTTCACCCAGGCGTCGGCGATGGAGCGCGCCCAGTCGCTGATGAGCATCAACATGTGCACCCGGGCGGAGAAGGACGCGATCGCCGAGCTGATCGGCAACTTCCGCTTCACCACCCGCTTCGGCCGCAACCTGTCGCGGTTCGTCCGGCACGGCATCGGGGTGCACCACGCGGGGATGCTGCCCAAGTACCGGCGCCTGGTGGAGAAGCTGGCGCAGGCCGGGCTGCTGAAGGTGATCTGCGGCACGGACACCCTCGGCGTCGGGGTGAACGTGCCGATCCGCACGGTGCTGTTCACCGCGCTGAGCAAGTACGACGGCTCCCGGGTGCGGCTGCTGCGGGCGCGGGAGTTCCACCAGATCGCGGGCCGCGCGGGCCGGGCCGGGTTCGACACCTCGGGCCTGGTGGTGGCGCAGGCGCCCGAGCACGTGGTGGAGAACGAGAAGGCCCTGGCGAAGGCGGGCGACGACCCGAAGAAGCGGCGCAAGGTGGTCCGCAAGAAGGCGCCCGAGGGCTTCGTCAACTGGTCGCAGGCCACCTTCGAGAAGCTGATCGCCTCCGACCCCGAGCCGCTGACCTCGCGGTTCCGGGTGAGCCACGCCATGCTGCTGTCGGTGATCGCCCGGCCGGGCAACGCGTTCGAGGCGATGCGCAGGCTGCTGGAGGACAACCACGAGGACCGGCGCAGTCAGTTGCGGCACATCCGCCGGGCGATCGCGATCTACCGCTCGCTGCTGGCGGGCGGGGTGGTGGAGCGGCTCGACACCCCGGACGAGCAGGACAGGATCGTCCGCCTGACCGTGGACCTCCAGTCCGACTTCGCGCTGAACCAGCCGCTGTCCACGTTCGCGCTCGCCGCGTTCGAGCTGCTGGACCGCGACTCCCCGACGTACGCGCTGGACGTGCTGTCGGTGGTGGAGTCCACCCTGGACGACCCGCGGGCGATCCTGGCGGCGCAGGCGAACAAGGCCCGCGGCGAGGCGGTGGCCGCGATGAAGGCGGACGGCGTCGAGTACGAGGAGCGGATGGAGCGGCTGGCGGACATCGGCTACCCCAAGCCGCTGGAGGAGCTGCTCGTCCACGCCTACACCACGTACCGCAAGGGCCACCCGTGGGTGGGCGACCACCCGCTGAGCCCCAAGTCGGTGGCCCGCGACCTGTACGAGCGGGCGATGACGTTCACCGAGTTCACCGGCCACTACGAGCTGGCCCGCGCCGAGGGCCTGGTGCTGCGCTACCTCGCGGACGCCTACCGCACCCTCCAGCACACCGTCCCGGAGGACGCCAAGACCGACGACCTGAAGGACCTCATCGAGTGGCTGGGCGAGCTGGTCCGCCAGGTGGACTCCAGCCTCCTCGACGAGTGGGAGCAGTTGGCCAACCCCAAGGCCGCCGAGGAGGCCGACCGGGTCGAGGACGACCGTCCCGCGCCGGTCACCGCCAACGAGCGGGCCTTCCGGGTCCTGGTCCGCAACGCCATGTTCCGCCGGGTGGAGCTGGCCGCCCTGGAGCGGTACGGCGAGCTGGGCGAGCTCGGCCAGGACGACAACTGGGACGCGGCCCGGTGGGAGCAGGCCATGGACCCGTACTGGGAGGAGCACGACGACCTGGGCACGGGCCCGGACGCGCGCGGCCCGAAGCTGCTGCACATCGAGGAGCAGCCGGGCGCGTGGCTGGTCCGGCAGGTCTTCGACGACCCGGCCGGGGACCACGACTGGGGCATCGACGCCGAGGTGGACCTGACCGCCTCCGACGAGGAGGGCCGCGCGGTGGTGCGGGTCACCGGCGTGAACCGGCTGTGACCCGGGGCGGGCCGGTCCCGGGCCCGCTCACTCGTCGGCGCGCATCCGCTCCGCCTTCAGCACCTTCACGTCCACCGCGCGGGCGCTGCGGGCCGAGGTCTCGTGCTCGGGGTGGTGCTCGGCGGTGGCCCGCACGCTCTGGCCCGGCCCGAGCGCGGTGACGTCGTCGTACACCTCGCCGACCCGGTCGCCCTTCCGGTCGAGCATCTCGAAGGCGATCACGTAGTCGGCGGGCTTGGAGCCGCTGTTGCGCACCGTGTACCGCACCCGGTACACCTTCGCGCCCAGCGCGTCGGTGACCCACTCCCCCGCCACCTTGCGCACGTCGCCCGCGGCGGGGGTGACCGGGGAGCGGCGCGGCGGCGCGGCCCCGTCGTGCGGGGGCTCGTCGGAGGGCACGGCGGTGACCGTGGCGGTGACGGTCCTCGTCGGCTCCGCGTCGCCGCCGCCCCCGCACCCGGCGAGGGCCAGGACGACGAGCCCGGCCGCGGCCGGAAGCGTGGCGGAGTGGTGCATGGTGCCTCCCTGGAGTCGCTCGAACGCGCTGCGTCATTGCCCCGACCCGACGGTACCTCCGCCGGGCGGCCGTGAGGGCCCGGACACGGGCGCGCGGCGGGTGGTCTCGACGCGGGGAGATCACCGGCCGTAGGGTCCTGGCGTGGACTCGGGCCCGGGTGGGCCGCTGACCGGCTGGGAGTGGCGTGGACGAGCGCGAGACGGCGTACGCGGGCGTGACCGGGCTCACCGGGATGCTGGAGCGCGGCGAGGTGTCGGCGCGCGAGCTGGTGGAGCTGACGCTGCGCCGGGTGGAGTCCGCGGACCGGGAGCTCAACGCCTTCCGCGCGGTCAGCGCCCGGCGGGCGCTGACCGAGGCCGACGCCGCGGACAAGGCGCGCGCGGAGGGCGACCGGCGGCCGCTGCTCGGCATCCCGGTCGCGGTCAAGGACGACACCGACGTGGCGGGCGAACCCACCGCCTTCGGCACGGCGGTGCGGCCCGCGCCCGCGACCGAGGACTCCTTCTTCGTCGCGCGACTGCGCGCGGCGGGCGCGGTGCTGGTCGGCAGGACCAGGATGCCGGAGTTCGGCCAGTGGGCGTTCACCGAGACGGCGCACGGCGGCCACACCCGCAACCCCTGGCACCCCGGCCGCACCGCGGGCGGCTCCAGCGGCGGCAGCGCGGCCGCGGTCGCGGCGGGCCTGGTGCCGCTGGCCACCGGCACCGACGGCGGCGGGTCGCTGCGCATCCCCGCGGCCTGCTGCGGGCTGTACACCCTCAAGACGCAGCGCGGCAGGACCAGCACCGCGCCGCGGCAGGGCACCTGGGGCACGATGGCCGTGTTCGGCGGGCTCACCCGGAGCGTCGCGGACGCGGCCGTGCTCGCCGAGGCCGTGCGCGGCAACCTCCCCGGCGACCGGTGGGTGGCGCGGCCGCCCGAGGTGCCGTTCACCGAGGCGGCGCGCACCGCTCCCGGGCGGCTGCGGATCGGGGTGGCGGCCCGGCCGACCATCCCCGGCGTCCGGCTGGACCGCGAGCAGGAGTCGGCGCTGCGGGCCACCGCGGACACCCTCGCCGACCTCGGGCACGACGTGCGGGAGGTGCGGCCCCGCTACCCGGAGTTCCTGACGCTGTGGACGGGGCTGGCGCTGCCGTCGATGCTCACGGACGCCACCGAGCTGTGCGCGTCCGCGGCGGGCGGCCCGGCGGACGCGCTGGCGCTGCTGGAGCGGCGCACCCGGGAGAACCTGTCGCTGGCGCGGCGGCTGCCGCCGGGCACGGCGGGCTGGGCGATGCGCCGGCTGGAGCGGCTGGCCGCCGAGGTCAACCGCATGTTCGCCGCCATGGACCTGCTGCTCACCCCCACCATCGCCGAGCTGCCGCGCCGCCTGGGCGCGCTGGACGGCGCCAGCGCCCGCCGGGCGTCGCTGCGCAGCCTGCCGTCGATCGCGTACACCGCGCTGTGGAACCTGGCCGGCAACCCGGCCGCGTCCCTGCCCGCCGGCCTGTCCCGGGAAGGGCTGCCGCTGGCGGTGCAGTTGGTGGGCCGCCTGCACGACGAGGTGACGGTGCTGCGGGTCTCGGCGCAGTTGGAGCAGGCCCGCCCCTGGGCGGGCCTGCTGCCGCCGCGGGGCGCGCGGGCCTGAGCGCTACCCCGCCCACGCCTCCGCGCCCCGCGCGCACAGGGCGCTGATGCTCTCCGGCGGCCCGGGGCGGGCGAAGAACCAGCCCTGGGCGGTCTCGCACTCCAGCGCCCGCACCCGGTCGGCCTGGAGCTTGGTCTCCACGCCCTCCACGGTGACCGCCAGGTCCAGGGTGTGGGCGAGCGAGACCAGCCCGGCCACGATCTTCTCGTCCCTGGGGTGCTCCGGGGAGTCGGGGTGGCGCAGGCCGCTGATGAACGAGCGGTCGATCTTGAGGGTGTGCACGGGGATGCGGCGCAGATAGGAGAGGTTGGAGTAGCCGGTGCCGAAGTCGTCCAGGGCCAGCCCGATGCCCATGTCGGTCAGCTCCCGCAGGGCGTCGAGCGCCTGGTCCTCGGCGCCGATCAGGGCGCTCTCGGTGATCTCCAGATGGAGCCTGGAGGCGTCCAGCTCCGTCTCCTTCAGGATCCGCGCCACGTCGCCCACCAGGCCGGGGGTGCGGGCCTGGCGCACCGACAGGTTGACGTTGATCCGCGGCGCCTCGCCGGCGAACTCGAGCTGCCAGGCGCGGGCCTGGCGGCACGCCTGCTCCAGCACCCAGTAGCCGAGCGGCACGATCAGCCCGGTCTGCTCGGCGAGCTCCACGAACCGGTCGGGGCCGAGGACGCCCTGCTGCGGGTGGCGCCAGCGCACCAGGGCCTCGGCGCTGTGCACCCGCCCGTCCTCCAGGTCGACCAGCGGCTGGTACTCCAGGAAGAACTCGCCCTCCTCCAGGGCGAGGGGCAGCCGGGTGGTGAGGCTGTAGCGGGTCATCTCCCGGGCGTTGGTCTCCGCGTCGAACACGGCGAGCCGGTTGCCTCCCTGCGCCTTGGCCCGGTACAGGGTGATGTCGGCGGCCTGCACCATCTGGGCGGCCTTCATCGCGGTGACGCCGCACTCCAGCAGGCCGATGCTGACGGTGACGGACAGCTCCCTGCCGTCGATGGCGACGGGCCGCTCCAGGCAGGCGAGCAGCCGCCGGGCGAGGTCGGCCACCTCCTCGGCGCAGGCCGGGTCGGTGACCAGGGCCACGAACTCGTCGCCGCCCATCCGGGCCACCAGTTGGTTGGGGCCGGTGACGCAGGCGGCGAAGCGCTCGGCGACGGCGACGAGCAGCCGGTCGCCCACGTCGTGGCCGAGGCTGTCGTTGACCGCCTTGAAGCCGTCCAGGTCCAGGTAGCACAGGCCGATGCGGGTGTCCTGCGCCCCGTTCTCGAACGCCTCGGCGAGCCGCTCGAAGAACAGCGCCCGGTTGCCGAGCCCGGTCAGCGGGTCGTGGGTGGCCTGGTGGCGCAGCCGGTCGTGCAGCAGCTTGCGCTCGGTGACGTCCTCCAGGACGGCCACCTGGTACTGGGGGGTGCCCCGCTCGTCGCGGATCAGGGACACCGTCAGATTGGTCCAGATGGCGGAGCCGTCCCGGACGAAGTACGGCTTCTCGAACTGGTAGTGGTCGCGCTCGCCGCGGACGAGCTGCTCGTAGAGCTCCCACACCCGCGGCGCGTCGTCGGGGTGCACGAACTCGTTGACGTTCCGGGTGCGCATCTCCTCCCGCGTGGTGCCGAACATCCGCGCGAGGGCGTCGTTGACGTCGAGGATGCGGCCCTCGAGGTCGCCGATGCCGATGCCCATGGCGGCGCCCTCGAACAGGGCCCGGAAGCGGGCCTCGCTCGCGGCCAGGGCGCGCTCGGCCCGGGCCTGGGCGGCGAGCGAGGCGCGGGCTATGGCCTCCTGCTCGGCGAGGGTGCGGTCGCGCAGGGCCTCGGCGAAGCCGGCGGCGAAGGCGTGCTGGAGGCGGGCGAGATGGGCGCGGGCGGTGTCGGGCGGCAGATCCGGGGAAGGCGGCGAGTACAGCAGCAGGTAGGCGTCGATGACGGTGAGGCTCTGCGCGAGCACTTGGGGGTCGGTGCAGTGCGCGGCCACCATGGCGCGGCCCACGTCGCGGGCCGGGCGGGGGTCGAAGGGGACGACCCCGAGGATCTCGGCGAGCCTGCCGGCCAGCGGCAGCAGGTGCTCCTCGAGCTCCTCCCTCGTCATCGAGGTGGCGGTGAACGGGTCGATGACCCGGGACCAGATGGCGGCGAACCGCCGGAGCCCGTCGTCCGGCGGCTCCTCGGGGGCGGCGACGGCCTCGGCCGCCGCCCGCGGCGCTCTGAGGCTCACCATGTGATCCCGAACCCCGCGTACGCGCTGACCCGGCGGGGGTCGTCCTGCTCGTCGGCGGTGTCGGGCCGCCACTGGCTCATGAAGACCACGCCGGGCTCCTCGATCCGGAAGCCGTCGAAGAACCCCTCGACGTCCTTCCTGGAGCGCATCACCAGCGGGCTGCCCATGCGCTTGTAGACGTCCTTGTCCTCGTCCGGCAGGTGGTACTGGCCCTCGTCGGTGGCGTGGGTGACAATCAGGCAGCTTCCGGGGGCGAGCGCGTCGCGCAGCGTGGCCACGATCTCGCGCGGGCGGTCCTCGTCCTGCACGAAGTGCAGCAGGGCGACCATCAGCACGGCGACCGGCCGGTCGAGGTCGAGCAGGCCGCGCACCTGGGGGGCGTCGAGGATCTCCTTGGGCTCGCGGACGTCGGCCTGGACGACGGCGGTGAGCGGGTCGTCCGCGACGATGGCCTCGCTGTGGGCGACCGCCACCGGGTCGTGGTCGACGTAGACCACCCGGGCGCCGGGGTCGGCGGCCCTGGCGACCTCGTGGACGTTGCCGAAGGTCGGTATGCCGGAGCCCAGGTCGAGGAACTGGGTGACGCCGAGGGAGACCGCGTGGCGGACGGCGCGGCGCATGAACGCGCGGTTGGCCCGCATGATCATCGGGAGTTCCGGCCACACCTCGAGGGCCTTGCGCGCGGCCTCGCGGTCCACCTCGAAGTTGTGGGAGCCGCCGAGGTAGTAGTCGTACATGCGCGCGACACTGGGGCGTGTCAGGTCGATGCCGCTCGGGGCCCAGCTAGGCCGTTCCATCGAGTCTCCCGATTCGTATGGGCGAATTCCAGCCGCCCGTGCCAATGGCATATCGGCGACAGACTACGAGCGAAGGCTACCTTCGCCCAGATCTCCACTGCCCGACAAAACGGAACCGCTCATACTGGCCGCCACGACCTCCCGGCTGACGCCGCCCCACAGAACAGGGCTTTAGACGGATTTTACCGGTGATACCCCCTCACCCCAAGCAGGACGAGAGCTACGTCACGACGCACCGGCGCACTCGTGCGATCCTCGAGCGCGCCTGCGCACGCTCCGAGGGGTCGGACCACTTGCCCGCGCCCGCGTCCCACCGGTCACGGCCCCGGGTGGCCGGGAGGCGGCGTTGCGGGCGCACACGGGCCCCGCACGCCCCGTCAGGCCGTCCCGCGACCGGCCGCGGGGCGGCCTGCTGACGGAGGGCCCGGCCGCCGGGGGGTCAGGGCGCGGGCAGGATGCGGCGCAGGCCGACCTCGGGGTGGACCGGGCGGCGCCACTCGCGCGGGTAGCCGACGGACACCTCCTCGAAGCGCACCCCGTCGTACCAGGTGGTCCGGGGGATGTGCAGGTGCCCGTAGACGACCGCCCTGGCGTGGAAGCGCACGTGCCAGTCCGCGGTGTGCACGGTGCCGCACCACTGGGCGAACTCCGGGTACCGCAGCACCCTGGTGGGCTCGCGGACCAGCGGGAAGTGGTTGACCAGCACCGAGGGCGTGCCGTCGCCGCAGGCCTCGGTCAGCCGCTGCTCGGTGTACCGCAGTCGCGCCGCGCACCAGGCGTCCCGCGACGGGTGGGGGTCGGGGTGCAGCAGGAACTCGTCGCTGCACACCACCCCGGCCTCGTGCGCCTGGGCGAGCGACTCCTCCTTGGTGGCGGCGGTGGGGGTGCGGAAGGTGTAGTCGTAGAGCACGAACAGCGGCGCCACGACGACGGGTCCGCCCGCGCCGCGCCACACCGGGTAGGGGTCCTCGGGCGTCGCCACGCCCAGGCGGCGGCAGATCTCCACCAGGTGCCGGTAGCGCGCCTCCCCGCGCAACTGCACGGGGTCCTTGCGCGGGGTCCACAGCTCGTGGTTCCCGGGCGCCCACACCACGCGCGAGAACCGGCGGGCGAGGACGCCGAGCGCCCACTCGACGTCCTCCATCAGCTCGCCGACGTCGCCGGCGACGATCAGCCAGTCGCCGTCGGCCCGCGGCCGCAGGTCCTCGACGATCCGCCGGTTCTCGGGAAAGGCCACGTGGAGGTCGCTGATGGCCCACAGCTTCGCGTCCGACACCGCCTCAGGGTATCGGGGGCCGCTCGTGGACCGCCGGACGGGGGCCCGCCCGCGGGCGGAACCGCGGCCGGAGCCGAGTCCCGAGCCGCGTCCGGAACCTGGGCCGGAAGGTGTCCGGAACTATGGCCGGGAACGATCCCTGCGCCGGGCGAGCAGCGCCTCGCGGCGCTCGTCGAACCTGGCCGCCTGCTCGGCGAGGGCGTCGAGGAAGACGCCGAGCTCCTCCTGGGCGCGCGCGCCCTCGGGGCCCAGGCCTTCCGTCTCCATCACCTTCAGGTGCCGCAGCACCGGCTGGAGCACGTCGTCGTGGTGGATGCGCAGGTTGTAGATGTCGCCGATGGCCATGCGGGCGGCGGCCCGCTCGAAGCCGGGCATGCCGTGCCCGGGCATGCGGAAGCCGGTCACCACGTCGCTGATGGCGCGCATGGCCTGGTCGGGGGCGAGCTCCAGGGCCGCGGCCAGCAGGTTGCGGTAGAAGACCATGTGCAGGTTCTCGTCGGTGGCGATGCGGGCCAGCATCTGCTCGCAGACGGGGTCGCCGGAGTGGCGGCCGGTGTTGCGGTGCGAGACCCGGGTGGCCAGCTCCTGGAAGGCCACGTAGGCCACCGAGTGCAGCATGCTGTGCCGGTTGTCGGACTCGAACCCGGCGGACATGTGCTCCATCCGGAACCGCTCCAGGGCCACCGGGTCGGCGGCGCGGCTGGTGAGCAGGTAGTCCCGCATGACGATGGCATGGCGGCCCTCTTCGGCCGTCCAGCGGTGCACCCAGGTGCCCCAGGCGCCGTCGCGCCCGAAGAGGGTGGCGATCTCGTGGTGGTAGCTGGGCAGGTTGTCCTCGGTGAGCAGGTTGACCACCAGGGCGATCCGGCCGACGTCGGTCAGCTTGGACTGCTCGGGCGCCCAGGCCTCGCCGCCCATGAGTCCGTCGAAGTTCCGCCCGTCGCTCCACGGCACGTACTCGTGGGGCATCCACTCCTTGGCGACCTTCAGATGGCGGTTGAGCTCCGACTCGACCACCTCCTCCAGCGCGTGCAGCAACCGGGCGTCCGTCCACACGGTGGAACCTGGGCGGAGGGAGGGGGTGATGGTCACAAACGGCTCCTCACAGTGCTGGGGGAAGGCCCGCCGGGGGACGGGACCCGACGGGGGGTACCTACGGACACGTAGGTTACGAAACCGTAGGTTGAGAGGCGCGGAAATGGCAACACCGGCCGGGGCGCGGGCCCCCGGAACGGGACATCCGCGAGCGCAGCGCGAGCCGGGTGTCATCGCTCCGGCACCGGTGACCTGCCCGTATCGCCCGCAGATCAAGGTGGCCGAAATCCCACAGGAATGGTCCGGTGATTACCGGGTACCCGGGGGGCACGCGCGAACCACCGTGGACCATCCACGCGTCAAGCACAGAGGGGAGCGAGATGAACGCCGATCTGCTGGGTGCACAGGACCTGAGGACGGACTCGGACCGCACGCAGGAGGGGCCGCGTCCCGCCGACGGAGCGGCGACCGCTGCCCTGCCGCTGATCGAGGAGCCGTCGCAGGTGTCCCCGGCCGACGCGCGGGCACTGTCGAAGGTGTTCTTCGTCCGGCTCGCCGAGTCGGAGGAGGGCACCCACGAATACCAGTACGTCCGCAACACGCTCATCGAGCTGAACCTCTCCCTGGTCAAGTTCGCCGCCTCCCGGTTCCGTACCCGCTCGGAGTCGATGGAGGACATCGTCCAGGTGGGCACGATCGGCCTGATCAAGGCGATCGACCGATTCGAGCTGAGCCGGGAGGTGGAGTTCCCGACCTTCGCCGTCCCCTACATCGTGGGCGAGATCAAGCGGTTCTTCCGGGACACGAGCTGGGCCGTGCGGGTGCCGCGGCGGCTCCAGGAGCTGCGCCTCGACCTGGCCAAGGCCCGCGACGAGCTGTCCCAGGAGCTGGACCGCTCCCCCACGGCCGGCGAGCTGGCCGAGCGGCTGGGCATCACCGAGGACGAGGTGGTGGAGGGCCTGATCGCGGCGAACTCCTACAACGCCTCCTCCCTGGACGCGCAGATCGAGGAGGACGAGTCCACCAGCCCGCTGGCCGAGCGGCTCGGCGAGACCGATCCGGCGCTGGAGCTGGTGGAGGACTTCCAGTCCCTGGCCCCGCTGCTGGCCGACCTGGACGAGCGGGACCGGGTGATCCTCCAGATGCGCTTCGGCGAGGAGCTCACCCAGGCGCAGATCGGGGAGCGGCTCGGCATCTCGCAGATGCATGTCTCGCGCCTGCTCGCCAGGACGCTGAGCAGACTGCGCAGCGGGTTGCTCGACCAGTGACCGCACCGGCTAGTCCCTTCCCGGCCGCGGCCCCTCACCGGGGTCGCGGCCGGTTCGCACCACGTCCTCGGCGACCAGGCGGAGCTTGACGTTCATCCGCTGCGAGGCCGCGACCAGCATGGTGAACGCCTGCCGTGAGGTGAGCCGGTAGCGCTCCATGAGGATGCCGGTGGCCTCGCCGATCACCTGCCGGGAGCCGACCGCCGCCTGGAGGGTGCCCGCCAGGTGGGCGTCGGCCAGCGCGATGGAGGCGTGCGCCGCGAACACCTCCGCCATCCCCGCCGAGTCGTCGTCGAACGCCTTGGCGCGGCGGGCGTGCAGGTTGAGCGAGCCGAGCAGGTCGGCCTGCGTGGACAGCCGGCAGGCCAGCATGGACTGCACCCCGGCCGCGGCGGCCCGCCGGGCGAACCGCGGCCAGCGCTCCTCGCGGGCCATGTCGTCGATCCGGACGACCGGGGACTCCCACATCGCCTCGACGCACGGCCCCTCGCCGAGATCGACCTGGATCCGGTCGCAGGCGAGCGACGGGTCCCCGGTGTGCGCGGGGCTGCGCAGCACCCCCCTGCGGCCCAGCAGCATGATCCCGGCGCCGTCGCTGCCCTCCACCGCGACCAGCGCGGCGTCCACGATGCCCTGCAAGGTGGCCTCCCAGCCCCGGGACGCGGACGCCTGGAGGTCCTTGGCGATCGCCGCCAGCGTCCTGGCCAGTTCGAGACCGGACTTCTCCACGACAGCCACCGCCCTCGCCACGCGGGGCGCGCGCCCCCGCCGCCCGGCCGACGGCGGGCGGCGCCCACCACCGCAGTGTGGAGGGCGCCGCGACCCGGGGACAAGAGCCTTCGGCACCGCTCCCCGGGTCCGGTCCTCAGGTCCAGGTCCAGTCCCGCACCTCGGGCAGGTCCTCGCCGTGCTCGCGGATGTACGCGCGGTGCCGGGTGCGCGTGTCGGCCATGCGCTGGCGCACCCCGATCGCCCGCCGCGCGAGCCCCGGCACCCGGTCGATCACGTCGATGACCAGTTGGTACCGGTCCATGCCGTTGCGCACCACCATGTCGAACGGGGTCGTGGTGGTGCCCTGCTCGGTGTAGCCGCGCACGTGCAGGTCGGCGTGGCCGTGGCGGCGGTAGGCCAGGCGGTGGATGAGCCACGGGTAGCCGTGGTAGGCGAACACCACCGGCCGGTCCGCGGTGAAGATCGCGTCGTAGGCCGGGTCGGGCAGGCCGTGGGGGTGCAGCTCGGGCGGGGTCAGGCGCATCAGGTCCACGACGTTGACGACCCGCACCGCGAGGTCCGGCAGGTGCTCGCGCAGCAGCGAGGCGGCGGCCAGCACCTCCTGGGTGGGCACGTCCCCCGCGGCGGCGAGCACCACGTCGGGGTCGCGCCCGTCGTCGGTGCCCGCCCAGTCCCACACGCCGACCCCGCGCTCCACGTGGGCGACCGCGTCGTCGATGCCCAGCCAGTCGAACGAGGGGTGCTTGCCCGCGATCATGACGTTGATCCGGTCCCGGGTGGCCAGGGCCCTGGCGGCGACGGCGAGCAGGCTGTTGGCGTCCGGCGGCAGCCACACCCGGATGGTGTGCGGGCTCTTGTTGACCACGTGGTCGATGAAGCCGGGGTCCTGGTGGGAGAAGCCGTTGTGGTCCTGCCGCCACACGTGGGAGGTCAGCAGGTAGTTCAGGGACGGCAGGGGCATCCGCCACGGCAGCTCGCGGGCGACCTTCAGCCACTTGGCGTGCTGGTTGGTCATGGACGTCACGATGTGGACGAACGCCTCGTAGCTGGAGAACAGGCCGTGCCGCCCGGTGAGCAGGTAGCCCTCGAGCCAGCCCTGGCAGTTGTGCTCCGAGAGCATCTCCACCACCCGGCCGTCGCGGGCGAGGTTCTCGTCGGTGTCCTCGAAGCGCTCCTGCCAGTTCTTGCCGGTGGCCTCGTAGACGGCCTCCAGGCGGTTGGAGGCGGTCTCGTCCGGGCCGAACAGGCGGAAGTCGCGGCGGTCCGCGGTGCGGTGCATCAGCTCGCGCAGCCACTCGCCGAGGACCGCGGTGGGCGCGTGGCTGCCCGCGCCGGGCTTGGCGACCTCCACGGCGTGGTCGCGGATGTCGGGCAGCGGCAGGCCGCGGGTGAGGCGCCCGCCGTTGGCGTGCGGGTTGGCGCCGAGCCTGCGCTCGCCCTCGGGGACGTTGCGCAGCGGCGCGGGGCGGGGGCGGCCCGCCTCGTCGAACAGCTCCTCGGGCCGGTAGGAGCGCATCCACTCCTCCAGGCGCCGCAGTTGCTCGGGGTCGTCGCGCACCCCGGACAGCGGGATCTGGTGGCTGCGCCAGGTGCCCTCCACGGGCACCCCGCCGACCTCGCGGGGGCCGGTCCAGCCCTTGGGGGTGCGCAGCACGATCACCGGCCAGCGGGGGCGCTCGCGCAGGCCGTGCTCGCGGGCGGCCCGCTGGTGCCCGGCGATGCGGTCCAGGCAGTCGTCCAGGGCGGAGGCGAAGGCGCGGTGGACGGCCGCGGTGCCGCCCGTGCCGGGGGACTCGGCGCGGACGTGGACCGGGTCGTAGCCGTAGCCGCGCAGGAGCTGGTCCAGCTCCTCCTCGGGGATGCGGGCGAGCACCGTCGGGTTGGCGATCTTGTAGCCGTTCAGGTGCAGGATCGGCAGCACCGCGCCGTCGTGGACCGGGTCGAGGAACTTGTTCGAGTGCCAGCCGGTGGCCAGCGGCCCGGTCTCGGCCTCGCCGTCGCCGACGATCGCGGCGACGGTGAGGCCGGGGTTGTCGAACGCCGCCCCGTAGGCGTGGGCGAGCGCGTAGCCGAGCTCACCGCCCTCGTGGATGGAGCCGGGGATCTCCGGCGCCACATGGCTGGGCACGCCGCCGGGGAAGGAGAACTGCCGGAACAGCCGTCGCATGCCCTCGCCGTCCCGGGGCACGTCCGGGTACACCTCGGAGTACGCGCCGTCCAGCCAGCAGCAGGCGAGCGCGGCGGGGCCGCCGTGGCCGGGCCCGGTGACGTGGATCATGTCCAGGCCGCGGTTCCTGACGGCCCGGTTGAGGTGGGCGTAGACGAAGTTCAGGCCGGGCGTGGTGCCCCAGTGGCCGAGCAGTCTGGGCTTGATGTGCTCAGGGCGCAGGGGCTCGGTGAGCAGGGGGTTGTCCATCAGGTGGATCTGGCCCACCGCCAGGTAGTTCGCCGCCCTCCAGTACGCGTCGAGGGCGGCGAGCTCGTCGTCGTTGAGGTCGGTGGGCGTGCTGCCGGTCGGGTGGTGGTCGGTGACCACGTTCGCTCCTCGCCTTCCGCTTCCGCTCGCGGCCAGGGGCCACGGACCCGTCGCCCGCACCCCCGCGGGACTGTGGGGCGGGTACCCGCGAGCGGTGCGGGCACACCCGGGCGGGGGCGGCGGGCAGGCGGGGGTCCGGGGGCGGGGGACGGGGGACGGGCGGGGCGGCGGGGGCTCGGGGCGCGGGTCGGCTACTTGTGGGCGAGCACCATGTGGTCCGGCCCCGCCAGGTGCTCCACCCGGCTGTCGCGGAAGCCCGCCTCGGCCATCCAGCCCCGGCAGTCGGCGCCGGTGAAGTCGAAGCCGCCCTCGGTGCGCAGGAGCATGTTGAGGCTGCCGAGCAGCCCGAAGGCGTTGGCCCTGCGGTCGTCGTCGATCAGGGTCTCGTACACCACGAGCAGGCCGGACTCGGGCAGCGCCCGGTACGCCTTCTCCAGCAGCATCCGCTTGGCGGGCAGGTCCCAGTTGTGCAGCACGTGCCCGAGCACGATCACGTCGGCGCCGGGCAGCGGGTCCTCGAAGAAGTCCCCGGGCACGAAGGTCACCCGGTCGGCGACGCCGTGCTCGGCGACGTACTCCTCGAAGACCGGCCGCACCCCGGGCAGGTCGAACCCGTAGCCGGTCAGGTGGCCGTGCCGCAGCGCGAGCTCGGTCAGCAGGGCGCCCTGGGCCGGGCCGATGTCGGCGACCGTGCGGTACCGCGACCAGGGCAGGCGCTCGGCCAGCGCCCGGGCGGACGGGGTGGACAGGCCGGTCATGCCGCGCAGGAAGGTGCGCAGCCGGCCGGGGTCGGCGAGCAGCTCCTCGTACAGGCCCTGGTCGGCCTGCGGTCTGCCGCTGCGCAGGGCCTCGGTGAGGTGGCCCCACACCGGGTACGCCTGGGTCCCGGCGAGCTCCAGCAGGCCGCCCTGGTAGTCGGGCCGGCCGCGATCGAGGTAGCGGGCGGTCTCGGGGGTGTTGGCGTACCCGGACGCGTCGCGCTCCAGCAGGCCGAGGGCGACGAGGGTGTCCAGGAAGTCCCGGGCGCCGCGCTCGTGCAGCCCGAGCCGGCCGCGCAGCTCGTCCAGGTGCAGCGGGCCCTGGGAGAGCGCCGTGAACACGCCGAGTTCGACCGCGCTGAGCAGCACGCGGGCCGTGCGGAAGGCCAGCCCCATGTCCTTGATCCGCGCGGGTCCCGTGTCCCGTGTCCGCTCCCCGGTGCCGTCGTCCGTCTGTGCCACCCTCGGTCTCCCGTCGGTCTCGCCGGTGTGATGGACCGATTGGAGCGTCCGGCCTCTCGCGGCGTGGTCGAGCCCCGGGCGGCCGTGGGGACGGGGGTCGGATTCCGGCCGGACGGCGAACTCCCCCTTCCCCGGGGCCGGCCGGGCGGGGGGAAGGGGGAGCGTGACCGGGGGGCGGGCGGTCAGGCGCGGACCACCAGGGACTCGGTGTGCTTGCGCACCTGCTCCGGGGTCATGTAGGCGTCCGTGTACTCGAAGTCGCGCAGCCGCGCCGGGGTGCGGGCCAGGAAGCCCATCCGGACGAAGTCGTCGCCGGCCACCGAGTTGAGCAGCCAGTTCGCGGCGGTGCGGAACTTGGCGGCGCCGGTGCGCAGCGCCATCCAGTGGTAGCCGCGGGCGACGGCCTGCGCCGGGACGCCGGTGAGCTCCACGCCGAGCGGCTTGGAGACGGCGTCGGCCCCGCCGAGGTCCACCACCAGGCCGAGGTCCTTGTGCCGGTACGGGGTCAGCGTCTCGCCGTGCAGCGAGGCGACGACGTTGTCGGCGGCGACCTTCCCCTGCCGGTGGGCGTGCTGCGCGGTGGGCGGGCAGACCGCGCCGCCGCCCTTGACCAGGTCGGGGACGGCCGCGGCGTCCCCGAGCGCGAACACGCCGTCGGTGTTCGGGACGGTCAGCTCGGGGGTGACGACCAGCCGGCCCTTGACGGTCTCGGCGCCGAGGGTGCCCACCAGCGGGCTGGCGGCGACGCCCGCCGTCCAGATCAGGGTGCGGCACGGCAGGACCCGGTCGTCGGTGAGGCGCACGAAGTCGCGGCCGACCTCGGACACCGACACGCCCAGGGAGACCTCGACCCCGCGGCGTTTCATGATCTCCAGGGCCTTCTCGCCCAGCCGCTCCCCCAGCTCGGGCATCAGCCGGGGGGCGATGTCCACGATGTGCCACTTGATCAGCTTCGGGTCGAGCCTCGGGTAGCGCTTGCAGCAGGCGTTGGTGGTCAGCCGTTGCAGGCAGGCCGCCGTCTCCGTGCCCGCGTAGCCGCCGCCCACCACGATGAACTGGAGCCTGGAGGCGCGCTCCTCCTCGTCGAGGGTGGCCGACGCCAGGTCGAGCTGGGAGATGACGTGGTCGCGCACGTACGCGGCCTCCGCCAGCGTCTTCATGCCCCGCGCGTACTCCTCGAGGCCGGGGATGTCGAAGGTGCGGGTCACGCTGCCCGGCGCCAGCACGATCCGGTCGTAGGGCAGGTCGGCGGTCTCGCCCGTGGTCTTGCGGACCACGCAGATCTTCGCCTTGGTGTCCACGCCGATCGCGCCGCCGGGGACGATCTGCGTCCAGCGCAGCACCCGGCGCAGCGAAACGGCCACGGACTGCGGGGTGACCAGCCCGGACGACACGTGCGGCAGCAGCGGCAGATACAACTGATAGTTGTACGGCGTGACGAGGCTGATCTCGGCCTGTTCCGGGTTCAGCCTGCGCTCCAGGCGGCGGGCGCACGCCACGCCGGCGAAGCCGCCGCCTACCACGAGGATTCGGGACCGTTGCATGAGCCATCCCTCACTGTGCTGTGGACTGCGGGCCGGCCGCGGGCCGACCGCCTCGTCTGCGGCGTCTTCTGCCCGGCCCGCCCCCGTCCAACACGTTCAGTATCGGCGGGCGGACCCGGCACGGCCCGCCGGGCTGCTCCGCCCGGGAGGGCCGCGCGGCGGCGGGGAGGGCGGCCGGGTGGGCGGCCGGGTGGGCGCCGTTCACCCGCGTTCGCGCCGCCCGGCGCTCCACGCCAGCAGCTCCGCCGCGGGCCGGGTGTTGACCACCCGCTCCGGCGGCACCCCGCACTCCTCGGCGCGGGCGCAGCCGAGGACTGCCAGTCCAGTTGCCCGGGGGCGTGCGCGTCGGTGTCGACGGCGAAGTCCGCGCCCGCGGCCAGGGCCAGGCGGATCAGGCGGCGCGGGGGGTCGGAGCGCTCGGGGCGGCAGTTGATCTCCACGGCGGTGCCCGTCTCTGCGCAGGCCGCGAAGACCTCGGCGGCGTCGAACTGCGACTGGGGCCGGCCCCGCCCCGTCAGCAGCCGCCCGGTGCAGTGGCCGAGCACGTCCACTCGGGGGTCGCGGACGGCGGCGACCATCCGCCGGGTCATGGCCCGCGGCTCCATCCGCAGCTTGGAGTGCACCGAGGCGACCACGATGTCGAGCCGGTCCAGCAGTTCCCGCTCCTGGTCCAGGCCGCCGTCCTCGAGGATGTCGCACTCGATGCCGGTGAGCAGCCGGAACGGCGCCAGGACCGCGTTGACCTCGGCGACCCGCTCCAGTTGGGCGCGCAGCCGCTGCGGGGACAGGCCGCGGGCGACGGTCAGCCGCGGCGAGTGGTCGGTGAGCACCGCCCACTCGTGCCCGAGCTCCCGGGCGGCGTGCGCCATCACCTCGATGGGGGCGCCGCCGTCGGACCAGTCGGAGTGGGTGTGGCAGTCGCCGCGCAGCGCCGCGCGCAGGGCGGCGCCGGGCCGGTCCGCGTCCTCGCGCGGGGCCCGCTCCTCCAGGGCGGTCAGGTAACCGGGGACCTCGCCGTCCAGGCACTCCTGGACGACCTGCGCCGTCTTCGGGCCCACTCCGGCGAGCTCGGTCAGGGTGCGGGCGCGGTGCCGGCGCAGCAGCTCGCCGCGGTCCAGGCGGGCCACGGCGGCCGCCGCCCCGCGGAACGCCCGCACCCGGTAGGTGGGGGCCTGCTCCCGCTCCAGCAGGAACGCGATCCGCTCCAGCGCCCGCACCGGGTCGGTGTCGTCCATCGCGGCTCCTCATTCGCCTGCGTCGTGCCCCCGTCGGTGTGCCCCGTCGTGCCGTGCCCGTGCCTCAGTCCTCCCGCAGCCCCCGCCACACCGGCTGCCGCAGCAGTCCCTGCGCCGTCCAGCCGGTGAACGCCACCTCGGCGGCCAGCACCGGACGCGCCCAGCGCAGCGGCCCGGGCCGGTCCCCGGCCTGCCGGGCGTTGGTGAACGGCGGCCCGGGCGCGGCCAGGCCCCGCAGCGTCTCGGCCAGCAGGCGGCGCCCCTCCACGGTGAAGCCGGAGCCCACCGCGCCGCAGTACCGCAGGCCGCCCGGCTCGTCCACGCCGACCAGCACCGACTTCAGCCCGGCGCCGCGCGGCCCGGCCGGGACCCAGCCGCCGACGCGCACGTCCGCGGTGAGCCCGTGCTTGATCTTCACCCAGTCGCGGGAGCGCGCGCCGGGGCGGTAGGGGGACGCCAGGCGCTTGGCCATGACGCCCTCCAGCCCCATCTCGGCCGTCCACCGGGCCGCGGTCTCCCCCTCGCCCTCCCACGCGGGTGGCACGCTCACCCGCTCCGCCTCCAGCTCCAGGGCGGCGAGCCGCAGTTGCCGGGCGGTGTACGGCAGGCCGGTCAGGAGCTCACCGCCGGCCCACAGCACGTCGAAGAGCATCAGCGCCACCGGGGTGGTGCGCGCGCCCGCCCGGATCGCCGCCGGGCTCTCCAGCGGCATGCGCTCCTGGAGGCGGGCGAAGCTGGGGCGGCCCCGCTCGTCGAAGGCGACGATCTCCCCGTCCAGGACGGCGCCGGTGCCGGGCAGCAGGCGGGGCAGGCCGGCCAGCTCCGGGTAGCGGGCGGTGACGTCGGTGCCGCGCCGGGACACCAGGCGCAGCCGCCCGTCGCCCGGCAGGTACGCCAGCACCCGCATGCCGTCCCACTTGACCTCGAACGCCCATGCGGCCTGGTCCCTGGGCAGGGCCGTGCCGGTGCTGGCCAGCATCGGGGCCAGGACGGGCGGCTCCACGGGGGCGGCGCGGGCGGGCACGGCGGACCCCGTCAGGACGCCTTGCGGCGCGAGGCGGTCTTCTTCGCGGGCTTCTCCGCGGTGCCGCCGCGGCCCGCCGCGGACTTCGACGCGCCGCCCTTGGCGGAGGTGGTCTTGGCGGAGGTGGTCTTGGCGGCTGCCGTCTTCCGGCCCTTGGCGGGGGCCTTCTCCGCGGTCTTCCCCGCCGTCCTGCGCCCGGCTCCCGCGCGGGCCCCGCCGCCTCCGCCCCCGGCGGCGGACTCCTCCTCCGGCGCGGGCTCCCCGCCGGCCGCTGCCCTTCCGGCCCGGCCCTCCCGGGCGGCCTTGACGCTGCCCCGCAGCGCGGACATCAGGTCGATGACGTTCTCCTCGCCGCGCCGCGCCTCCTCCTCGCGCGGCGGCTCCGCGCCCTGGAGGCGGGCCTCCACCACCCGGCGCAGCGCGTTCTCGTACTCGTCCCGCAGCTCGCCGATGTCGAAGCCCTCGCTGAGGGTGTCCATCAGCGAGCGGGCCATCCTCAGCTCCTGCGGCCGCACCCCGGCGTCCTCGTCCGGGAGGGCGTCGGTGGCGGGCCGCACCTCGTCGGGCCACAGCATGGTCTGGAGCACCAGCACGTCGTCGCGGGCCCGCAGCACGGCGAGGGACTCGCGGGTGCGCAGGGTGACCTTGGTGACGGCGAGCTGCCCGGCCTCCCGCAGCGCCTCGCGCAGCAGCACGTACGGCTTGAGGCCCGCGCGGTCGGCGGTGCCGACGTAGTAGCTGGTGGACAGCATGACGGGGTCGATGGCGTCGGCGTCGACGAACGCCAGCACGTCGATCATCCGCTTGCTGGGCAGCGGCAGCTCGGCCAGGTCCTCGTCGGAGAGCACCACGGTCCGCCCGTCCGGGGACTGGTAGCCCTTGGCGACCTCCTCGTAGGGGACCTCCTCGCCCTCCTCCTCGCAGAACCGCCGCATCCGCACCCGCGCCCCGTCCCTGGCGTGCACCTGGTGCAGGGGAACCCGGTGCTCCTGGGTCGCGGAGAAGAGCTGGACCGGGACGCTGACCAGGCCGAAGGAGATCGTTCCCTTCCATATGCTGCGCATCGGCGGACCGCCCTCCGGGGCCGGGGCCGGTCCTCCGGGACCGTCCCGCGCCCCACTCGAAGGTGTCGTCCACGCTCCCGCCCCGCGGCGCGCGCGGGTGGGGGCCGCGCTCCCCGCGCACCCGGTGGTGCGGTGGGAGGCCCGGACGGCTCTGGCAGGCCCCGTTCGCTCATCGAGGCGCGGTGTGCGCCCCCGAGGGCCCGTGGGGCCCCTGGGACGTGTTCCCGCGCCGTCCCGCGCCCCCACCTCGCGTCACCCGTTCAGCGTACGCCCGGCGTACGTCGGCGTGCGCCGGTCACCCTTTCGGCCAGAGGGTGGGAGGGAGAGGGCGGGGGCGGGGGCAGTCCGGTGGCGGGTGGGTGCGGCCGGGCGTCGGCCGGGTGCGGCGGCGGGGAGCGCGTGCGGTCCGGCGCCGGGGTGGGGCGCCTCGTCGGCGGAGCCGTTCCCCCGGCCGCCTCCCACGATCAACCGTTTTCACCGCATTCCGCATAATTCAGCACCTTTCCGGGGACCCACGGCCCATGCCGCAACGCACCGTGACGACCGTGGACGGCCGCCGCCTGGTCCTGACGAACCTGGACAAGGTGCTGTGGCCCGCCACCGGCACGACCAAGGCGGAGGCGCTGCACTACTACGCGCGGATCGCGCCGGTGATGCTGCCGCACGTGCGGCACCGGGCCGCGTCCTTCCTGCGGTTCCCCGACGGGGTGGACGGCGAGCGGTTCTACACCAAGCAGCCGCCGCAGGGGGTGCCGTCGTGGGTGCCCACGGTGGAGGTGCCCGCGAGCGAGGGGCCGCGGCGGCACGTCTCGGTGGACGACCTGCCGTCGCTGATGGCGATGGCGAACCTCGCGGCGCTGGAGATCCACGTGCCGCAGTGGTGCGACGGCGACCCGGACACGCACGACCGCCTGGTGGTGGACCTCGACCCGGGGCCCGGCGTGGGGATGGTGGAGTGCTGCCGCGTCGCCCTGCTGCTGCGGGAGGAGCTGGCCGAGGAGGGCATCGAGGTGTGGGCGAAGACCAGCGGCGCCAAGGGGCTGCACCTGTACGCCCCGCTGGACGCCTGGCCCGCGGCTCCGGCGGTGGACCGCGCCAGGGATCTGGCCCGGCGCCTGGAGGCCGCGCACCCGGATCTGGTGGTGCACCGGATGGCGAAGGCGCTGCGGCCCGGCAAGGTGTTCGTGGACTGGAGCCAGAACGCCTCGGCGAAGACCACCGCCGCCCCGTACACGCTGCGGGCCCGCCCCGAGCCCGCCGTGTCCGCGCCGGTCGGCTGGGACGAGGTCGCCTCGTGCACGCGCCCGGAGCAACTGGTGTTCACCCCGGAGCAGGTGGTGGCCAGGGCGGAGCGGCACGGCGACCTGCTGGCGGGCCTGCTGGACCCGGAGCGGGCGGTGGCGCGGTGACGGGCGGGCGGTGACGGGGGCGTGCGGGGTGGGACGTGTGGGCGCGGGGGTGTGCGGGCGCCCGGTGGCGGGCGCCGGTGCGCCGGTGCGGGTGGCGCCGGGCCGTGCGGGGGCGCGGGTGGCGCGGGGCTTCAGTACGTCCGCGCCCGTGTGTCCGCCCGGTCCATCGACGCGATGTCGTTCAGGCACATCCCCGAGCCGAGCGCCACGCACAGCAGCGGCTGCGCCGCGATCAGCACCGGCATTCCGGTCTCCTGGCTCAGCCTGCGATCCAGGCCGCGCAGCAGCGCGCCGCCGCCGGTGAGGACGATGCCGCGCTCCATCAGGTCGCCGGCGAGCTCGGGCGGGCACCGGTCCAGGGCCTTCTTCACCGTCTGGATGATCGAGCCGATCAGGTCCTCGATGGCCTCCTGGATCTCCAGTGCCTTGACCTCCACCGTCCTGGGCAGTCCGCTGGCCTGATCGCGGCCGCGCACCGGCACGCTCCTGGGGACGTCCACGAGCGGCCCGTCCCAGTCATCGGTCTCGTAGGCGCGCACCGAGCCGACCGCCAGCTTCACCCCCTCGGCGGAGCGCTCCCCCACCAGCAGCCCGTGGTCCCTGCGCACCGCCTGCGCGATGGCCTCGTCGAGCTTGTCGCCCGCCACCCGCACCGACTCGGCGACGACGATGCCGCCGAGGGAGATCACCGCCACGTCCGTGGTGCCGCCGCCGATGTCCACGACCATGCTGCCCGCTGCCTCGTGCACGGGCAGCCCCGCGCCGATGGCCGCGGCGAGCGGCTCCTCGATCAGGTGCACGGAGCGGGCCCCGGCCTCGCGGGTGGCCTCGATGACGGCGCGCCGCTCGACCCCGGTCGCGCCCATGGGCACGCAGACGACGACCCGCGGCCGGAACAGGCGGCTGGCACGGGCCTTTCCGACGAAGTACCGCATCATGCGCTCGGCCACCTCGTAGTCCGCGATCACCCCGTCCCGCAGGGGGCGCGAGGCGACGATGTGGCCGGGGGTGCGGCCGACCATCCGTTTGGCCTCGGCACCGACCGCGAGCACGCCGCCCGTGCCGTGGTGCACGGCGACGACGGACGGCTCGTTGAGGACGATGCCCCGGCCGCTGAGGTGGACCACGGTGTTCGCGGTGCCGAGGTCCATGCCGAGGTCGTGGCCGTTGGCCACGCTGTTGGGTGCCATGGGAGTTGAGGGAAACCTTCCGCGTTCGCCCCACCGTGGGGTTCTAGGTCCTTATCTCGCCTTATTGTGCACAATTGCTGCTATCCCTTGGCCCAGCCAAACGGTCCGCACCGGGCGTCCGTCACGGGGAAGTCGTCGGGAAACGCGACGTGGGGTGGGGTGCGGAGACAGCTCATGGACGGGTGTTCGTCAACTTTTTGACGGGGATTCATGCCTTAGGTGGCCGGGGCGGAATGCGGGGAGCGGTGTGTCCGCGGTCCCGGCCGGGTTTCCCGCGGCCCGGCCCCGGCGCCCGGGGGCGACCTTTCCGCCGCGGCGCGGATTCGCGGAGACAGGCTTCCCGCGGCGGCGCCGATCCGCCGTCGTCCGCGCGGTTCCCGCGCCCTCGCGCCGTCCCCCGGGCCCGGGATCCGGGCAGGTGGACGGCTCGCCCGCGGGTCCTCCGGGCATGCCACCGCACTGATTTGCCGTCAATTGCCGTCGCGGCTCCGGGTGTACAGCCGGGATGGCTTCCGGCGCAATTCCCCCCGGGGGCTCGGACGCACCGGGATCGCCGCCGCTTTTCCGCGACCGGCGGCGCGGCCGTGGTTTTCACCGCCCGGCCGCGGCGCGCCCTCTTCCTCGTCCGCCGCCCCACCGGCACACCCCGGGCCGCATTCACCCGCGTCGGCCGCGCCCACTCCTGGCGGACGCGGCTCGACCGGCCGCGCGCCCCTCGGAGATCGATTCCGCCGCCCGCCCGCCGGGCGCGGTCCGCGGCGCGCGGCGCCTTCCCCGGGCGCGCTCCCCATTCCCCGTGGATTTCCCACCCGGGCGGGTGCGCCCGGCCGAATCCGCTCCTCCCCCGCTCCTCCGCCGGGGACGCCGCGGGACCGCGCCGTCCACCGCCGCCCCGCCGCCGTGCGCCGCCGTCCGTCCGAGCGGGCGAATCGGTCACCGTGCGCCGCCGAGTTATCCACAGACCGTTGCCCTCTCCCCTGGGCTCTGCTGTGCTTGGTGCCGTTGTGACGAGAACTCACCATCGGGGGCGACTGGGATGACGAGGCACATCACACGGCGTCGGCTGCTGGCCGCGGGAACGGCCCTGACCGCGGCGCTGACCGCGCCGGTCGCCGCGCCGGCGGCGGCCGCGGCGGCCGGGCGGCCCGGGCAGCGGTTTCCGGACACCATCGCGCTGCCAGACGGCTTCCGGCCGGAGGGCATCGCCACGGGGAGCGCGCCGTTCGCCTGGTTCGGATCGCTGGGCAGCGGCGCCATCTACCGCGCCTGCCTGGCCACGGGCGAGGGGCGGATCATCAGCGAGGGGCCGGGCACCCCTTCCGTCGGGCTGAAGGCCGACCGCCGGGGGCGGCTGTTCGTGGCGGGCGGCAGCGGCGGCGACGCCCGGGTGGTGGACGGCCGGGACGGCCGGGTGCTCGCCTCCTACCGGTGCGCCACCGGGGAGTCGTTCGTCAACGACGTGGTGCTGACGCCGGACGCGGCCTGGTTCACCGACTCGTTCAACCCGGTGCTGTACTGCCTGCCGCTCGGCCCCCGCGGGCAACTGCCCGCCGAGGTGGTGCGGCTGCCGCTGGGCGGGCAGTGGGTGCAGCGGCAGGCCGAGTACAACGCCAACGGAGTCGAGCGCACCCCCGACGGCACCGCGCTGCTGGTCGTGCAGCCGGGCGGCCTGTTCCGCGTGGACCCGCGCACCGGCCACGCCCGCCAGGTGGACCTGGGGCCGGTGACCCTGCCGAACGGGGACGGCCTGCTGCTGCTCGGCCGCACCCTGTACGTGGTCCAGCAGCGGCAGAACGCGGTGGACGTGCTGCGGCTGGACCGGGCCGGCACCCGGGGCGAGGCCGTGGCCCGCATCACCGACCCCCGCTTCGACATACCGACGACCGTGGCCGTCTTCGGCGACCGGCTGTACCTGCCCAACGCCCGGTTCACCACCACGCCGGAGCCCACCACCCGGTACACCGCGGTGGCCGTGCCGCTGCCGGTGCGCGGCGGCTGAGCGGCGCCCCCGCCGGGCGCGGGCCCGGCGGGGGCGCGGGAGCGGGGTGCGGGCTGCGGGGTCAGGGCGCGGCGGCCCGCGGGGCCCACACCACGGCGGAGGGCACCGCCGGAGTGAGCACCAGCTCGCCGGTCCACTCGGCGAACGACGCCTGCGGCAGGTAGTCCTCGCCGAGGAAGAAGGCCCGGGTGACGCGGGTGACGCTCAGGCTCGCCCCGGTCTCGGTGACCGGCGAGCGCAGCGCGACGATCTCGGCGATGTCGGACGGGCCGGTGCCGACGGGGAGTTCGACCGTGGTGGCGGCCGTCCCGTCCCGGGTGACCGACCCGGCGGGCACGCCGTGGTGGGAGGTGTAAAGCGTGTCGCGGCCCTTGAGCCGCACACCGACGGCGAGGCCGATGTTGCCCGTCTGATCCGCGGGGGAGGCCGTGTGCGCGATCGCTATGTACAGGTAGGTGCGCTGGTCGCCGACCTCGAACGTGGCCGGGTCCGGCGGGGACTCGACCCTGCCCTCGCGCAGCATCTCCTGCGCCATGACGGGATATGTCCAGGGGTTGGTGTCCATCAGGTGCTCGCGCGGCTGCCCGGCGGGCAGGGTCTGGTCCGGGGAGAGGGAGAACCGCATCGGGTTGTCCACGGTGTCGCACATGTTGTTGTTGGAGGTGCAGGTCTCCAGGCGCGGGCGGTCGCCCTCGTAGGTGCCGGTGAACGGCAGCGTCCGGTGGTCCGACGCCTGGTACACGGCGGTCCCCGGCACCCGGTCGCCCTCGGCGTCCACCTCGACCCGGTAGGCCCACTCGATGTCGGTGGTGCGGCCCCAGCGGGCCATCAGCGCGGGCGAGTTGGTGCCGCCGTCCTCGTTGCTCCAGATCACCGTGTACTGGAGGACCTTGTGGCCGGGCGCGGCGGCGGGCAGCACCTCGTGGTAGGCGAGCAGCGGCGTGTCGGTGGTGGCGCTCTGGAACCGGCCGCCGAGCTCGGGCAGGTCCCGCCCGTACATGATCGGGGCGTGCCGCTGGACCAGGCCCTGTGCGGTGCGCCCGGGGTGGACCCGCACGCGCAGGCCGGTCAGCAGCGCCTCGGTGGCGCCGGCCGGGGAGCGGTCGGCGGCGAAGCGCAGCCGCAGTTGGTGCGGGCCCGCCGTCAGCCGGCCGAGGGTGAAGGAGCGCTCCACCGGGCGGTCGGAAGGGATGACGATGTCGGTGGCGTGCCGGCCGTCGACGAACGCGGAGACCACGGCGGACTCGCTGCCCGCGGTCTGCCAGGACACCCCGGGCGCCCGGGAGGTGACCGTCAGCACGGCCTCGCCGGTGCGGGTGGCGAACAACGGCACCACCCGGTCCTTGCCGCCGCGCTCGACGGTGACGGAACGGTGCGCGCCCCGGACGGGCTCGGCGCCGTCGGCGCGGCGCGGGGTGTCCGCGCCCGCGGCGGCGGGGGCGGTGAGCACCGCGGCGGCGGTGACGAGCACGGCGGCCAGGCCGGCCGCGGCGGCGCGGGCGGGTCCGCGGCGGGCGGCGGCGCCCGCCGTCGCGGGAGCCGGCCCGGGGGTGGTTCCGGGCGCTGGTGCTGGGGTCGTTTCGCGAAGGGCCACGCCTTGCCTCCGGGGTCGGTCGGGTGTGCGGGTGGTGCGCGAAGGAGCGCCGGCCACGGTACGCGCCACCGTGGTCCGCCGCCCGGGACGGCGAGGCACGGGGAGGTGAACAGGGCGTGTCGGGGCGGAAGTCGAGCGCGGGGGCGCACGCCCGGGCGCATGAAGTGGTGACGGTGAACCTGGCGTGAGCCCCTTGGAGCGTCCCTAGGCTGTCGCCGGTGTGACGGGTCGCTGGCGGCGCGTCACCGAAGGACGGGGCGGGCGAGCTGCGACGACGGAGACGGCGGTGAGGATGTGACCACCATGTGGACGGCGGACGCGGCGGTGGTGCCCGGCCGGGTGCTGAGCCCCGGCACGGTGGTGGTGGACGGCGAGGGAGTGATCGAGGCGGTGCTGCCGCGCCGGCTGTCGGGGGCGCACGACCTCGGCAGCCGCTCCCTGCTGGTGCCGGGCGCGGTGGACCTGCTCGGGGACGCGGTGGAGCACCTCGCCGAGCCGCGACCCGAGGTCCGCATGCCGCTGCCGCTGGCCGTCCGCGCCCTGGACCAGCGGCTGGCCGCGGCGGGGGTGACGACCGCGTTCGCCGCGCTGAGCCTGACGGGAGAGCGGTGCGGGCTGCGCGACCGGGCGAGCGTGGAGGCGCTGGGCCAGGAGCTGCGCTCGCTGCCGGACTCGTGCGTGCAGCACCGGGTGCACCTGCGGGTCGGGGCGGGTGACGAGGAGGTGGTGGCGGCGGCGGAGCACCTGCTGCGGCGCGGGATGGTGGCGGTGCTGTCGGTGGCAGCCCAGTGCCCGGTGACCGCCGAGCGGCGCAAGAGGCCGTCCCGGGTGGTGTGGCCGGGTGTGGACGGCGGGCCGTGCCTGGCGGCCGAGGACGAGGAGTCCGTGCTGGTCGTGCAGCGGCTGGAGCGGCTGGCCGCGGCGGCGCGGCGCGCCCATGTGCCGCTGGCCTGCCACGACCCGGACTCCCCGGAGGCCGTGGTGCGCGCGGGCACGCTGGGCGCGGCCATCGCCGCGTTCCCGGCGACGGTCCACGCCGCCCGCGCCGCCGGGCCCGCGGGGATGGTGGTGGCGATGGGCGCGCCCGGGCTGCTGCTGCGCGGCTCCGCCGACGGGGGCCTGAGCGCCACGCAGGCGCTGGCCGCCTCCGCGCTCGACCTGCTGGTCAGCGACTACTACCCGGAGGCGCTGTGGCCCGCGGTGCTCGGCACCGACCTGCCGCTGCCCGAGGCGGTGGACCTGGTGACGGGGGCCCCGGCCCGAGCGGCCCGGCTCACCGACCGCGGCGCCCTCGCCCAGGGCCGCAGGGGCGACCTGGTGGCCCTCGGCCCGGACGGCACGGTGCGCCGCACGATCGTGGGCGGCCGGATCGCGGTGTGAGGCCCGGCGGCCCGGCACCGGGTCAGCTCCCCGGCGCCGGGCCGCGCGGCGGCCACCCGTCACGCGGGGGCTGTCCCTCGCGCAGCGCGGCGGGCACCCCCCGCCAGGGGTTGGCGCCCGACAGCCCGACGGCGCAGTGCACCCGCGCCCCGCGCGCCGCGGCCAGCCGGCCCACCAGGTGGGCGAGCCCGGCGGGCACCTGGTGCACCAGGTGGCAGAACCGCTCCGGCGGGTGCTCGGCGGTCCACCGCGGGACGGACGCGGTCCGGTAGGCGGCGAAGGGCCCCTCGAAGGTCACCACCAGGTCGGCGAGCACGGCGTACCCGGGGTCGGGGTGGGTGCCCGGGTTGAGCGCCACCGCCCGCATGCCGCAGCCGCGGGCCGCGCGGACCAGGCGGCGGTAGCGGCGCAGCAGGCCCGGGTCCGCGGCGGCCTGGTCGTAGAAGACGGCCCGGGCGCCGTACCAGTCGCGGTGCCGCCGCACGTCGGCCAGCACCTCGCGGTCCGGGCGCCGCCCGTAGGCGGTGTCCACGTACCCGTACACCCGCACCCCGGCCGAGCGCAGCAGCTTCGCGGCGGCGGCGTACCCGGGCTCGGGGGCGGCGCCGGGCCCGTCGGCGGCGTTGAGCACCACCCCGTGCAGCAGCCGCGCCGCCCCGGCCGCGGCCCGCCACGCGGCCGGGTCCGCGGCCGGGTGGACGTACAGCGGCACCAGCAGGCTCATCGGCGGCCGCCCGCGGAAGGGTGCCCGGCGGGCCCCGTGCCGGACGCCGCGTGCCACAGGTCGGCGAGCGAGCGGTGCAGCCCGATCCGCGGCCGCCAGCCCAGGGCGCGGTCCGCCGCGGTGATGTCGGCGTGGCCGCGGGTGACGGGGGCGGAGCGGGCGGGCAGGGCGCAGCCGCCGTCCTCCTCGATCCGCCCGCGGAACCCGGCCGCCGCGGCCAGCCCCCGGGCCAGCTCCCGCACCAGGACGGCCCGCCCGCCCGCCACGTTGAGCACGGCGGGCGGCGCGGTCGCGGTGACGGCGAGGGCCACCGCCCGGGCCACGTCGCGCACGTCCACGAAGTCGCGGTACGCGGACAGGTCGCCGACCCGCACCGCGCCGTCCCGGCCCGCGGCGAGCAGCCCGGCGGCCAGCCGCCCCGGCAGCCCGCCGGGGGGCGCGCCGGGCCCGACGGGGTTGAACACCCGCAGCACCACCGCGTCGAGCCCGCAGGCGGTGACGGCGGCCGTCCCGGCGAGTTTGGTCGCGCCGTAGACGGTCACGGGGCGGGCGGGCGCGGTCTCGGCGAGCGGCTCCGCGCCGTCGGGGGGCCCGTACTCGGCGGCCGAGCCGAGGTGGACCACCCGGGCGCGGGGCACCGCCGCGCGCACGGCCTCGCACAGCACGGCGGGTCCGCGGGCGTTGGCCTCCGCCATGGCCACCGGCCCGCCGCCGACGGCGCCCGCGCAGTTGACCACGGCGTCGGGGGCCAGGGCCCGCAGGGCGGCGGCGAGCCCGTCCGCGGTGGCCGTGCCCAGGTCGGCGACGAGGTCGGCGCGGCCCGCGGCCCGGCCCCCCGTCAGCACCTCGGTGCCCGGCAGTTCGCGCAGGCGGGCGGCGGCGTGGGAGCCGAGGAAGCCGCCCGCGCCCAGCACCAGGACGCGCATCGGCGCCTCACGCCCCCCTCAGCAGCAGCCCGCGGTGGGTGGTGAACTCCGCGTTGGCCCGGTCGTAGTCGTCGGGGCGGCCGATGTCGAGCCAGTACCCGTCGAACTCGTAGGCCCGCGGCGGCGTCCCCGCGGCCAGCAGGTCGAGCACCACCTCGTCGAACCCGAGCGGCAGCCCGGCCGGGTAGCCGGTCAGGGCGGCGCGGGAGACCCCGTACACGCCCATGGAGACCCGGTAGTCCAGGTCCGGCTTCTCGGTGAAGCCGGTGACCTGCCCGGAGTCGGTGGTCAGCACCCCGAAGTCGATGCGCACCCGGCGGCGGTAGGTGGCGATGGTCAGCGGGGCGCCGCCGCCGCGGTGGTGGCGCAGCACGGCGCCGAAGTCGAGGTCGGTGAGGACGTCGCCGTTCATGACCAGGAAGTGCTCGGGCAGCCGGTCGAGCATGGTCAGCAGCGGGCCCATGGTGCCCAGCGGGCTGTCCTCGGACACGTAGCCGACCCGCAGCCCCCACTGGGCGCCGTCGCCGACGTAGGCGCGGATGATGTGGCCGAGGTGGCCGATGGCCAGGGTGCAGCCGGTGAAGCCGGACGCGGCGAGCTGCCGCAGGACGATGTCGAGGATGGCGTGCTGGTCCCCGATGGGCACCAGCGGCTTGGGCAGGGTGGTGGTGTACGGGCGCAGCCGGACGCCCTTGCCTCCGGCGAGTATGACGGCGTGCATGGCTCGGGGCCCCCTCGGTGGGTGGCGGGGCGGTGCGCCCCGCCCGGGTCGTGGGTGAGTCGTCGGTGGGTCCGCGGTGGTGCGCGGGGTGGGTGGCGCGGGGCTCCGCGGGGTCGGTGGGCGGGCCGGCGGGCGGGTCCGGCCCGGTGCCGGCGGGTCAGATGTTGTAGGTGCCGGTCTTGTAGCGGGCCAGGTTGGCGGGGTCGCGGAAGAACGCCACGGTGTGCGCCAGCCCGTCCTCCAGGGTGTGCGCCGGGGCCCAGCCGGTGGTGGCGCGCAGCCGGGAGGCGTCGCAGACCAGGCGCATCACCTCGGAGTCGGCGGGCCGCACCCGCTGCGGGTCCTCGCGCACCCGCGGGTCGGCGTCCATCAGCTTGGCGATCAGCGCGACCAGGTCGCCGACGGAGATCTCCGTGCCCGTCCCGGCGTTGAACACCCGGCCCACGACCTGGCGCTCCGGCGCGGTGCCGACGGCGAGGAACGCCGCCGCGGTGTCCCGCACGTAGGTGAAGTCGCGGGTGGGCCGCAGGTCGCCGAGGGTGAGCTCGCGGCGGCCCGCGGCGAGCTGCCCGATCACGGACGGGATGACCGCGCGCATCGACTGGCGCGGGCCGAAGGTGTTGAACGGGCGCAGGGTGACCACGGGCGTGCCGAAGCTGGCGTGGTAGCTCTCGGCGAGCCGGTCGGCGCCGGCCTTGGACGCGGCGTACGGGGACTGGGCGTGCACCGGGTGCTCCTCGGTGATGGGCACGGTGCGGGCGGTGCCGTAGGTCTCGCTGGTGGAGGTGTGCACCAGCCGGCCGACGCCCTGGTGGCGCACGGCCTCGAGGACGTTGAGGGTGCCGGTGACGTTGGTGTCCACGTAGGAGTGCGGGGCGCGGTAGGAGTACGGGATGGCGATGAGCGCGGCCAGGTGGTAGACGGTGGCGGCGCCCCGGACCAGGTCCTGGACGCTGCCCGGGTCGCGCACGTCGCCGAGCGCCACCTCGACGTGGCCGAGCACCTCCCGCGGCAGGTCCTCGAGCCAGCCGTAGGACGAGAAGGAGTTGTACTGGACCATGGCGCGCACCCGGTGTCCGGAGGCGACGAGCGCCTCCACCAGGTGGGAGCCGATGAAGCCCTCGGCGCCGGTGACGGCGGCGAGTTCGGGGGAGGTCATGGCGTCGGGTGGCCCTTTCGTTCGGCGCGCTGCGGCGGCGGGTCCGGCGGGTGGCCGGTGGCGGACGGTGACGGACGGTGGTGCCGGGCGGTGCCTGCGTGCGGTGGCGCGTGACACCTCCGGCGCGGAGGGGCCCGGTGCGGTGGTGCCGGGGTGCGGTGGTGCCGGTGGTGCCGGGTGGTGCCGGGTGGTGCGGGCGCTCCCGGTCGCGCGGTGTCCCGCGCGGTGGGTCCGCCGGGCGGTCAGCGGTGTGCCGTGGACCGGCCGAGCCGCCAGTGCGCCACGGCGAGCAGGACGGCGGCGGCGAGCGCGCCCACGGCCGCCTGGACGGCCACCGGGTCGGCGGCGCCCAGCGCGGGCACGGCGGCCTCGGCCGGGGCCGCCCCGCCGCAGATCCCGGCCGCGGGCCAGGCCGCGCCGAAGGCCTGGAGCAGCAGCGCCGCCCACAGCGCGGCGCCCAGCGCCAGCAGGGCGAGCAGCCGGCCGGGACCCGGTGGCGCGCCCAGTCGCCACAGCTCGGCGGCGACGGCGACGAGCGCCCCGAGCGCCGCCAGCACGGCGAGGTGGGCCGCCAGGCAGCGGGCCAGCGCCCACCCGACGGCGGCGCGGAAGGCGCGCGCGGTGGTGCTGCGGCGCAGCGCGGCCAGGCCCAGGCTGCGGAACCGGTGGAGCTGCCACTCGGCGGCGCCCATGCCGAGGGTGAGCGCCACCACGCAGGAGCCGGTGAACGCCGCGTCGGGCCGGTCCAGCCGGTCGCCGAGCCCCATCAGCAGGGTGAGCACGCCGCAGGCCAGCCCGAACAGCCCGTGGGGCAGCGACGACGCGACGCGGGGCCCGCCGCCCCCGGCCGGGGGCGCGGCCCGCAGCTCGTGGGCGACGGCCCCGGCGGCGACCAGGGCCGCCCCGGCGGCGGTGGCGGCCGGCGGCC
>NZ_BAAGTD010000052.1:0-58700 GCF_054782095.1 Streptomyces capparidis
GACGGCGCGAGCGGCGGCGCGTCCGGTGCCGCCGCCCCGCCGCGCGCCGCCCCGCCGGCCCGGGCGGTCGGCTCCGGGCCCGCGCGGGCGGACGCCACCGCGGGGCCGAACGCCACCGACATCGCCTGGTTGCAGTTGCTCGCCGCCATGGACGAGCAGGCCCTGCACCTGATGGGCCTGGCCCCCGGGCGCGGCGCCGACGCGCGACTGGCGCGGTGGGCCGAGTCGGCCGCCGCGGGACACCGCGCGCAGCTCGCCCGGGTGCGGGAGCTGCTCGCCGCCGCGCGCGTCACCGGCCCCGATCCGCACGAGGGCCACGACATGCCCGGCATGGTCGGCGCCGCGGAGCTGCGGACCCTGGAGGCGTCCCGGGGCGCCGCGTTCGACCGCCTGCTGCGGGCGGCGCTGCGCGAGCACCTCGACCAGGCCCGGCACCTGTCCCGCGCGCGGCGCGCCGCCGGGTCCGACCCCGCGGTCGGGCGCCTGGCCCGGGACGTGGAGCGGACCGCGGACGGCCTGGCGCGGAGCATGCCGTCCTGACGGGCCCGCGGGCCGCGGCACGGCGCCCGGGCGCCTGCGGCCCGGCGCGGGCCGGGCCGCGGGACGGGGCGGCGGGCGGGGCGCCGGGCGGGGCGGCGCGGGTCAGGCGGCACTGCGCCCCAGCGCGCGATGGCCGCGGATGATCTCCGCGTAGCGGTGGCCACTGCCCTTCACCGTCCGCCGCTGGGTGCGGTAGTCGACGTGGACGAGGCCGAACCGCTTGTCGTAGCCGTAGGCCCACTCGAAGTTGTCCAGCAGGGACCAGGCGAAGTACCCGGCGAGCGGCGCCCCCTTGCGGGCCGCGCTCGCGCACGCGGCCAGGTGCCGCTCCAGGTAGGCGGCGCGCTCGGGGTCGGGCACCGAGCCGTCGGGGGCGACCCGGTCGGGGTAGGCGGAGCCGTTCTCGGTGACGTACAGGGAGCGGGCGCCGTACTCCTCGGTGAGCCGCAGCAGCAGCGCCTCGATGCCGTCCGCGTCCACCTCCCAGTCCATGCCGGTGCGCTCCACGCCGGGGCGGCGGATCTGGCGGGCGAAGGGCGCGGGGCCCCGCGGGTCGTCGGTGACCACGGCCGGGAAGTAGTAGTTCAGGCCCAGCCAGTCCAGGGGCTGGGCGATGACGCCGTCGTCGCCGGGCCGCTCGGGCAGGTCCACGCCGTACACCTCGCGCATGTCGGCGGGGAAGCCGCGGCCGTGCACCGGGTCGAGCCACCAGCGGTTGGTGTGGCCGTCCATGCGGCGGGCGGCCGCCAGGTCCTCGGGGCGGTCGGTGGCGGGCGCCACGGTGGAGAGGTTGTTGACGATGCCGACCGCGGCGCCCGGCGCGGCGGCGCGGATCGCCTGGGCGGCCAGGCCGTGGCCGAGCAGCAGGTGGTAGGAGGCGCGCACGGCGGCGGTCAGGTCCGTCCAGCCGGGCGCCATCCGGCCCTCGAGGTGGCCGATCCACGCCGAGCACAGCGGCTCGTTGAGAGTGGCCCAGTGCCGCACCCGGTCCCCGAGGCGCTCGGCGACGGCGGAGGCGTACGCGGCGAAGTGGAGCGCGGTGTCCCGCTCGGGCCAGCCGCCGCGGTCCTGGAGGACCTGCGGCAGGTCCCAGTGGTAGACGGTCACCGAGGGGGTGATGCCCGCTTCGAGCAGGGCGTCGGTGAGCCGGTCGTAGAAGTCCAGGCCCTCGCGGTTGACCGGCCCCTGCCCGCCGGGCACCACCCGGGGCCAGGCCACGGAGAACCGGTAGGCGTTGGTGCCCAGCCGCCGCATCAGGGCGATGTCCTCGGGCCAGCGGTGGTAGTGGTCGCAGGCCACGTCCCCGTGGTCGTCGTTGTCGATGGCCCCGGGGGTGTGCGAGAAGGTGTCCCAGATGGACGGCGAGCGGCCTCCCTCCGCGACGGCCCCCTCGATCTGGTACGCCGACGTGGCCGTGCCCCACGCGAAGTCGGAGGGGAAGGCGGCGAGGTCGATGGAGACGGTCACGGATGTCCTTTCGAAACGGGGTGCGGCACGAGGTGCGGCACAGGGGTGCGGCGCGGTGCGGCGACGGGGCGGCGGCTCGGACGGCGCGCGCGGGGGCGTCCGGGGCGGCTCACTTGACGGCTCCCGCGGTCAGCCCGGCCACCAGGTAGCGCTGGAGCAGCAGGAAGCCGGCGACCACGGGGACGCTGACGACCAGGGACGCAGCCATGACCTGGTTCCAGTACACGTCGTTCTGCGTGGAGTAGCCCTGGAGGCCGACGGCCAGGGTGCGGGTGGTGTCGTTGGTCATCACCGAGGCGAACAGCACCTCTCCCCAGGCGGTCATGAACGCGTAGACGGCGACGGCGACGATGCCGGGCACGGCGGCGGGCACCACCACGCGCAGCAGCGCCCCGATCGGGCCGCAGCCGTCCACCTTGGCGGCCTCGTCCAGGTCGCGCGGGATCGAGTCGAAGTAGCCGATCAGCATCCACACGGAGAACGGCAGCGAGAAGGTGAGGTAGGTGAGGACGAGGCCGCCGCGGGAGCCGAACAGGGCGATGCCGGTGGCGTTGCCGATGTTGACGTAGATGAGGAACAGCGGCAGCAGGAAAAGGATGCCGGGGACCATCTGGGTGGACAGCACGGTGACGCTGAAGACGCGCTTGCCGGGGAAGTCGTAGCGGCTCACCGCGTAGGCGGCGAACACCGCGACCACCACCGAGGCCACGGTGGCCGCGCTCGCCACCACCAGCGAGTTCACGAAGTACCTGCCGAGCGGCACGGTCTGCCAGATGTCCTTGTACGGGCGCCAGGTCAGCCCGCTGGGCAGCCACCGGAAGGAGCCGGAGACGTCCTGGAGCGGCTTGAGGGAGCTGGAGAGCATGACGTACACCGGCAGCAGCACGAAGCCGCTGAGCAGCGTCAGGAAGATCCGGCGCGCCCACAGGAAGGAGCGCGGGGGCGCGGTGGGCGAGCGCCGCGCACGGGCCGGGGGGTGCGCGCTAGGCATCGGCGGACTTCCTTCCCCGCGAGGTGAGCAGCAGGTACCCGCAGGTGACCAGCAGCAGGAACAGCAGCAGCAGGACGGACATGGCCGAGCCGGTGCCGAAGTTCCAGGTGACGAACGAGGACTGGTAGACGTGGACGGAGATGAGGTCGGCGGACTCCGGCGCGGACTTGCCGAACAGCACGAAGGGCGTGTTGAAGTCGTTGAACGTCCACAGGAACAGCACCAGCACCAGCACCTGGTTGACCGGCCGCAGCGACGGCAGGGTGATGCGGCGCAACTGCTGCCACATGCCGGCCCCGTCCAGGGAGGCGGCCTCGTACATCTCCCGGGGGATGTTCTGGAGCCCGGCCATGACGATGAGGAAGGCGAACGGCCAGCCCTTCCACACCGAGACGGTGAGCAGGGCGATGAAGGCGTTGTCGCCGATCAGCCAGAACGGGCGCTTGTCGGTGAGGCCGAGCTGGTCGTGCAGCACATGGTTCACCAGGCCGTTCTCGTGCTGGAACATGAACGCCCAGGTGATGACGGCCGCGTACACCGGCAGCGCGTAGGGCACCAGGAACAGCGCCCGCAGCAGGCCGCGGCCGCGGAAGTTCTCCTGCATGAACACGGCGGTGGCGGTGCCCAGCAGCCAGCACAGACCGACGGAGCAGACGGTGAAGGCGCAGGTGACCAGGAAGGACTTCAGCAGCGCCTCGCCGACGGGCGCGTCGAAGTCCACGGCGAGGCGGTAGTTGTCCAGGCCGGTCCACGGCGCGGTGGTCCAGTCGCGGATGAAGAACTGGGTGAGCTGCTTGAAGCTCATCAGGACGCCGATGGCCATCGGCACGAGATGGACGAGGAGTTCGAGCAGCAGCGCGGGGAGGAGCAGCAGGTAGGGCAGGCCGATCCGGCGGATCCGCCCCGGCCGGCGGCCGCGGCGCGCCGGCCGGGGGGAGTTCTCGCGCACCGCCCGGCCGGGGGCGTCTTCGGCGGTGGTGGCGGTCATGGTGCGGGCGCTCACTTCGCCGGCATCTGCTGCTGGGCCTTGGCGAGCTTGGCCCGGACCGACTCGGTGGTGATCCGCCTGCCGGATGCGGCCTCGGCGAACAGCTCCTTGGCGGCGGTGCCGACGGTGGTCTCGAACTGCGACTCCTCGGGGACCTGCGGCAGCGGGGCGGCGCTGGTGGCGAGGGTGTCGCGCAGCACCTTCATGGTGGGGGTGCCGAACGCCGGGTCGTCCTGGGCGGCCTTGACCGGCGGGATGGAGCCGTAGCTCTTGTTGAGGATGCGCTGCTCCTCGTCGCTGGTCATGAACTTCACGAACTCGATGGCGCCGTCGGTGTTGCGGGTGTTCTTGAACACGGCGAGGTTGATGCCGGCGACCATGGAGTTGACGGACGTTCCCTGGCCGGGGGCGCCGGAGGGCACGGGCACGGGGGCGACGCCCCACTCGTCGTCGCTCATGCCCTGGGCCTGGAAGGTGGTCGCCGGGGACTGCCACAGCACCATCGCGGTCTTGTCCCTGGCGAAGTCGCCGAGCGACTGGTTCTGCGCGTACTCGGCGTTGCCGGGGGCGATGACGCGGTGCTCGGCCATGAGGTCCACGTACTGCTTGACTGCGGCGACGGCGCCGTCGGAGGTGAAGTCGGGCTTGCCCTGGGCGTCGAAGAAGTCGGCGCCGTGCTGCTTGCCGAGGACGAAGATCTGGTGGATGTTGTTGGCCAGGTTGGACCCCTCGGCGCCCAGGCCCCACTTGCCGTTCTTGCTGATCCGCTTGCCGTCGGCGACGAGTTCGTCCCAGGTGGCGGGCGGCTTGTCGATGCCCGCCTGCTCGAACATCTTCTTGTTGTAGTAGAGCGCGTAGGCCATGGAGTACAGCGGCACCGCGGCGGGGTCGGCGCCCTCGGCGCCGGTGGAGCCGAGGGCGGACGCCACGAAGCGGTCCTTGCCGCCGATCCTGCCGAACGCGGCGTCGTCCCAGGGCAGGAGCGCGCCGCTGGCCTGGAGCGAGGCGGACCAGGTGTTGCCGATGTTGAGCACGTCCGGCCCCTGGCCGGAGGTGGTGGCGGTCAGGATCCGGTTGAGCAGGTCGGTCCAGGGGACGACCTCGAGCTTGACCTTGATCCCGGTGCGCTGCTCGAACTTCTTCAGCTCCGGTTCGAGGACCTTCTTGTCCGCCTCGAGGTTGGGGCCCTGGTTGGAGGCCCAGTAGGTGAGGGTCTTGGGCGAGTCGTCGGACCCTCCGCCCGTGGACGATCCGCCGCCGCAGGCGCTCACCCCCGCCATCAGGCTGAGGGCGGCTGCACCGGCGGCGACGGCTCGGAAACTGCGCATGGCTCCAGGGGTCCCTTCCGGCAGGCGGAACTTCCGCGAGGACACGCCGGAACGGCGCGGCGTTCGAGTCATGAACGCCCTCACGGCTTAATTTAGAGCGTGAGTTAATCCTGCGGAAAAGGGCGCGTCAAGACGTCGCGCAGCGGTATCTTGCGAGGACCTGTAAGGCCGGAAGGAGCCACATGGCAGCGCGCGACCGACGGACAGTCCGTGACCTGCGGCGCGGCAACCGCAGCGCGGTGCTGCGGCGGCTGTATTTCGACGGCCCGGCGAGCCGCCAGGAGCTGGGGCCCGCCACCGGGCTCAGCTCCGGCTCGATCAGCAACGTCGTCGCCGAACTGCTCGCCGAGGGGCTGGTCGAGGAGGCGGGCAGCGTGGACTCCGACGGCGGACGCCCCAGGATCCTGCTGCGGGTCACCCCCGACAGCGGCTGCCTGATCGGCGTGGACGTGGGCGAGACCAGGGTGCGGGTGGAGCTGTTCGACCTCACCCTGACCGAACTGGCCCGAGCCGAGCGGCCGCTGGCCGACCGCGGCTACGACGTGGCCACCGTGGTGAACCACATCGGCGACGGCATCGCCGAGGTGCTGGCGGGCGCGGGCGTGCCGCCGGGCAGGCTGCTCGGCGCGGGCGTGGGCGTGCCCGGCATCGTGGAGCGCACCCCCGAGCGCGGCGCGGTCGTGCACGGCCAGACCATCGGCTGGGACGCCGTCCCGCTGGAGGAGCTGCTGCGCGCCACCCGCAGGCTGCCCGGCGAGGTCCCGTACTTCATCGACAACGGCGCCAAGACCCTCGGCCAGGCCGAGATGTGGTTCGGCGCGGGCCGCGGGGCGCGCAGCGCGGTCGTCGTGCTGTTCGGCTCCGGCGTGGGCGCGTGCGTGGTCGGCGAGGACGACGAGCACGGCCGGGCCGTGGAGTGGGGGCACCTGACGGTGCGGGTGGGCGGACGGCGCTGCCGGTGCGGCGCCCTGGGCTGCCTGGAGGCGTACGCCGGGGCCGAGGCGCTGGTGGCGCGGTGGCGGGAGGCGGGAGGGCGGCCGCCGCTCGGCGCCGACGAGGAGACCGCCCTGGCCGCGCTGCTGGCCGCCGCCCACCCGGAGGGCGGCGCGGCGCCCGACCCGGTGGCCCACGGGGTGCTCGCGGAGACCGCCGAGTACCTGGGCGCGGGCCTGTCCGACCTGATCAACCTGTTCCAGCCGGAGCGGATCCTGATCGGCGGCTGGGCCGGCCTCCAGCTCGGCGCGCGCTTCCTGCCCGCGGTGCGCGAGCACGCCACCGCGTACGCGCTGCGCCACCCGGCCGGGCGGGTGACGGTGGACCTGGGCAAGCTGGGCCCCGACGCGGTGACCGTCGGCGCGGCCACGCTGCCGCTCGCGGACTTCTTCGCCCGCGGCGGGCAGCGGGCCAGGGCCGAGGCGCGGCCCGGGGGGCCGGCCTGGCGCAGCGTGGTGGAGGAGCGGACGGCGCACTGAGCGGGCGCGAGCGGTGCGCGGCGCGCCGGAATGGGGAGTTCCCAAGGACGGTCCGTGCACAACTCTTGACGGGAAAGCGGCGGTACGAGAACCATCCCTGGCAGGAGAGCGCTCTCTCGGAGCCTGTTCCTTCACTTCTTGTACGTGGTGTGCTCCGACCTCTTCCGCAAGGCGAACGCAGACACCCGCAGTCCGTCATCCTCAGGAGACCCCATGCCACTTCCCTCCCCCGGCGTGCCCGCGGCGCACCGGGCACCGCCGCCCCGGCGCGGCCCGGCCGCCCTGATTGTCATGGCCCTGCTCGGCGCAGTGCTGATGTGCGTCCCCGGCGCCCCGGCGCACGCCGCCCCCGCCCTGCTCTCGCAGGGCAGGCCCGTGGAGGCGTCCAGCCAGGAGAACGCCGGCACCCCGGCCACCGCCGCGGTGGACGGCGACAACGGAACCCGCTGGTCCAGCGCCGCCTCCGACCCGCAGTGGATCCGGGTGGACCTCGGCGCCACGGCCGCGGTCAGCCAGGTGGTCCTGCGGTGGGAGACGGCGTACGCCAAGGCGTACCGGATCGAGTTCTCCACGGACGGCGGCACCTGGTCCACGGCCCACTCCACCACCACGGGCGCGGGCGGCACCGAGACGCTGAACGTCTCCGGCGACGCCCGCTACGTGCGGGTGCACGGCACGACCCGGGCCACCCAGTGGGGCTACTCGCTGTGGGAGTTCCAGGTCCACGGCACCATCGGCGGCGGCAGCCTGCCCGGCGGCGGCGACCTCGGCCCCAATGTGCTGGTCTTCGATCCGTCCACGCCGAACATCCAGGGCAGGCTGGACGAGATCTTCCGGCGCCAGGAGTCCGCGCAGTTCGGCACCGGGCGGTACGCCCTGCTGTTCAAGCCCGGCACCTACCACAACATCAACGCCAACCTCGGCTTCTACACCACCATCGCCGGGCTCGGCCTCTCCCCCGACGACACCACCTTCAACGGCGACGTGACCGTGGACGCGGGCTGGTTCAACGGCAACGCCACCCAGAACTTCTGGCGCGGCGCGGAGAACCTGGCGCTGAACCCGGTGAACGGCACCAACCGCTGGGCGGTGTCGCAGGCCGCGCCGTTCCGCCGCATGCACGTCAAGGGCAACCTGAACCTGGCGCCCGACGGCTACGGCTGGGCCAGCGGCGGCTACATCGCGGACAGCAAGGTGGACGGCACGGTCGGCCCCTACTCGCAGCAGCAGTGGTACACCCGGGACAGCTCGGTGGGCGGCTGGACCAACGCCGTGTGGAACATGGTCTTCTCCGGGGTGCAGGGCGCGCCCGCCCAGTCGTTCCCCAACCCGCCGTACACCACGCTGGAGACCACGCCGGTCTCCCGGGAGAAGCCGTTCCTGTACCTGGACGGCAACGACTACAGGGTGTTCGTCCCCGCCAAGCGGACCAACGCCCGCGGCCCGTCCTGGGGCGGCGGCGCCCCGCAGGGCACCTCGCTGCCGCTGAGCCGGTTCTACGTGGTCAAGCCCGGCACCGGCGCCGCCACCATCAACGCGGCCCTCGCCCAGGGCCTGCACCTGCTGTTCACCCCGGGCATCCACCGCGTGGACCGGCCCATCGAGGTCAACCGCCCCGACACCGTGGTGCTGGGCCTCGGCCTGGCCACCATCGTCCCGGAGGGCGGCACCACCGCGGTGAAGGTGGCCGACGTGGACGGCGTCCGGCTGGCCGGGCTGCTCATCGACGCGGGCCCGGTCCACTCCCCGGTGCTGGTCCAGGTGGGCCCGGACGGCGCGAGCGCCGACCACTCGGCCAACCCGACCTCGCTCCAGGACGTGTTCGTGCGCGTCGGCGGCTCCGGCGTCGGCAAGGCGGGCACCGCCGTGGTCGTCAACAGCGACGACGTGCTCATCGACCACACCTGGCTGTGGCGCGCCGACCACGGGGACGGCGTCGGCTGGGACCTGAACCGGGCCGACTACGGGCTGCGCGTCAACGGCGACGACGTCCTGGCCACCGGCCTGTTCGCCGAGCACTTCAACAAGTACGACGTGGAGTGGTACGGCGAGCGGGGCAGGACGATCTTCTTCCAGAACGAGAAGGCGTACGACGCCCCCAACCAGGCGGCCATCCAGAACGGCAGCACCAAGGGCTACGCCGCCTACAAGGTGGCCGACTCGGTGAACACCCACGAGGGCTGGGGCATGGGCAGCTACTGCTACTACTCCACGGACCCGACGATCCGCCAGGACCACGGGTTCGCGGCACCGGTCAAGCCGGGGGTGCGCTTCCACCACCTGCTGGTGGTCTCCCTCGGCGGCCACGGCCAGTACGAGCACGTGATCAACAACACCGGCTCCCCCACGTCGGGCACGTCCACCGTCCCGTCGGTGGTGGTGTCCTACCCGTGACGGCGCGGCGCTGAGCCCGCGCCCCGACCGCCCTGCGCGGTCGGGGCGCGGTGCGGCGGGCGCGGGGCCGTGCCCGGGGGCCCTGGCCGCGCGGGGCGGGCGCGCGCGAGGATGGAGGGGTGGACCTGCCCGAACTCGCCGCCTTCCTCAAGTCGCGCCGCGACCGGATCAAACCCTCCGACGTGGGCCTGCCCACCGGCCCGCGCCGCCGGGTGCCGGGGCTGCGGCGCGACGAGGTCGCCCGGCTCGCGGGCGCGTCCGCGGACTACTACACCGAGCTGGAGCGCGGCCGCGGCGCCCAGCCGTCGGCGCAGATGCTCGCCGCCCTGGCCCGCGCGCTGCGTCTCGACCGGGACGAGCGGGACCACCTGTTCCACCTCGCCGGCCACGCCGCGCCGCCCGTCCACGGCGCCGCGGGACACGTCCAGCCGGCGCTGCTCGGCCTGCTGGACCGGCTCACCACCACGCCCGCGCAGGTCATCACCGACCTGCACGAGACCCTGGCGCAGAACCGGCTCGCGGTGGCGCTGCTCGGCGAGGCGCCGGGCGAGCGCGGTCCCGCGGCGGGCTTCGTCTTCCGCTGGTTCACCGACCCCGCGTCCCGGGCGCTGTACCCGGCCGAGGACCACCCCCACCACTCCCGGGTCTTCGTGGCCGACCTGCGGGCGGTGTCCGCGCGCCGCGGCGGCGACGCGGAGGTGGCGGGGATGGTGGCCGCGCTGCGGCGGCGCAGCCGGGAGTTCGCCGAGCTGTGGGACACCCGCGACGTGGCGCTGCGCCGCACGGACCGCAAGCGGATCGTCCACCCCCGGCTCGGGGTGATCGAGCTGGACTGCCACAGCCTGTTCAGCGAGGACGGCCGCCAGCGCCTGCTGTGGTTCACCGCCCCGCCGGGCAGCGCGGGCGCCGAGCGGTTGGCGCTGCTGGACGTGCTGGGGGCGCAGCGCGTGCCGGCGACGGAGCCCTGACCGGGCGGGCGGCCGGCGCCGCCCGCCCGGTGGCGGCCCCGGCGCGGCTCACCCGCGGTGCGCCACCTGCTTGCCCCGCACATAGGTGCGGGCCACCGCCCGCTCGTCACCGAGGGTGGCCAGCACGAACAGGCGCTCGCGGAAGTCCCGGGCCGCCTCCGTGCGGCGCTTGAGCACGGGGGTGGCCGCCCAGTCCAGCACCACGAAGTCCGCGTCCCGGCCCGCGCGGAAACTGCCGACGCGGTCGTCCAGGCACAGGGCGCGGGCGCCGCCGAGGGTGGCCAGGTAGAAGGCGCGCAGCCCGGTCAGGGTCGCCCGCCGGTCCTCGGGGACGCGCTCGGGGTAGGTGTTGCCCATGGCGACGACCTTGTACGCCTCGCCCATCGTCCGCAGCAGCGAGTAGCTGGTGCCGCCGCCGACGTCGGTCCCCAGGCCCACCCGCACGCCCGCCCGGGAGGCGCGGCGCAGGCCGAACAGGCCGCTGCCCAGGAACAGGTTGGAGGTGGGGTTGAAGGCCACCCCGGCCCCGGTCTCGGCGAGCCGGCGGCGGTCGGTGTCGTCGATCCACACGGAGTGCCCCCACATGCTGCGGGGGCCGACCAGGCCGCACTTGTCGTAGACGTCCAGGTACGAGCGGGGCCGCAGCCGGTCGTGGAACTTCCGCATGACCTCGTCCACCTCGTCGCGGTTCTCCGCCAGGTGGCCCTGCACCCACAGGGGCCGGCCGGTGTCCAGCGCCTCCCGGTACAGCCTGCCGGCCATCCGCAGCGCGGCCAGGGTGGAGGTGAGCGGGAAGCGCGGGGTGACGGCGTAGCGCAGCCGCCCGTTGAAGTGCCACTTGTCGATCAGCGCCCGGGTGTCGGCCTCGGCCTGCCGGACGCTGCGGTCGAGGTAGGCGTCGGGGACGGCCCCGCCCTCGGAGACGGCGCCGTCGTCCATGAGGACCTTGCCCGTCACCAGGCACAGGCCGCGCCGGTGCGCCTCGGCGAACAGCGCGTGCGCGGCGTGGGCGTGGGTGGTGGTGTAGACGCTCGCCGTCGTGGTGCCGGCGGCGAGGAGGGTGTCGAGGAAGAACGCGGCGGCCCGGCGGGCGTACCCGGGGTCGGCGAACCGCATCTCCGAGGGGTACATGTAGTCGCGCAGCCAGGGCAGCAACTGCCCGCCGGGGCTGGCGATGGAGTCGACCTGCCCGCTGTGGACGTGGCAGTCGACGAAGCCGGGCACGATCAGCTTGCCCCGGTGGTCGACGACGTGGGCGTGGCGCGCCAGCCCGGCCGGCACCTTGTGGCGGTGGCCCGCCCACACCACCGTGCCGTCGCGGACCACGAGCGCGCCGGGGTCGAACAGCCGGTACGCGCCCGGGTCGTCCTCGCCCTCCCGGCCGGGCACCCACGGGTCGCCGGTGAAGTGCAGGACGGTGCCGTGGAACACGGTGGTCCGCCGTCCGCCGCCCGAGTGCGCCGCCGCCTCGCGGCCGCCCAGCGCCCCGGCGAGCCCGAGGGTGCCGGCGAGTCCGGTGCCGGCGAGGAAGCGTCGTCTGTCCCACCGCGGTGCTTCACGCTCATCCATGATCATGCCCGGCCTATCGGCGCCCGCGAGGCGGGGCTTGAGGGCCCGGACGCCGGTGACACCGCGCACGTCACTCCGTCGGGCCAGTCGGCACCGGCGGGGCACCGGTTCCCCGCCGCCGTCCTCGGGCGGGCTCTGCCGGGGGGCGGCTGCCCGCGCGCCCGTGCTTGGCCGGCCACATGGCCGTGCTGCGTACGCGTGGTCGGTCACACGAATGGCGGTGGGGACGGGCCGGGCGGACGAGGGGACCGGTGTGCCCACCCCCTTGTGGTCCCCCGTCACCGTCGGCGACCTGACGCTGGAACACCGCCTGGTGACGGCCCCGACGACGATGCCGTGGGCCCGGGTGAGATCCCCGCCCGCGGTGGTCACCCCCGGCGGGGATCTCGCCCCGCGCCGGTACGGCGCGGTGGCGGCGGGCGCGCGTCACACACGCCCCCCGGGAAAGGGCCGTCGCGCCGGGGAGCCGCTCCCGGCCGTCACGGGACCAGCGGCCCCACCTCGGGCACCTCCCCGCCGAAGGAGCGGGCGACGACGGCCAGGGACGAGCGGTCGCCCCAGCGCCGGAGGGCTCGGCGGCCGGGCGGGGTGCGGCCCAGGACGCGGTAGCGGACGGTGTTGGCGGCGACGATCGGGGGCACCGCCCACGGCAGGGCGGCGGGCAGGCCCAGGTCGCGCATCCCCCGGGCGCCGAGGAAGTACCGGAGCATGCTCAGCAGCCGGGCGCGGGCGTACGCGCCGCGCAGCCGCGCGAACCGCCCGCGGTGAACGGCGGCCTGCGCGGCGACCAGGGCGTTCGCCAGCGGCGGCCCCGCGGCGCTGCCGTAGCACTGGGCCAGCAGATGGTGGTAGTTGAGGCGGTGCTGCTCCGCCTCGGTGTCGCACAGCCAGTCCTCGTCCACGCCGAGCAGCAGGCCCACGTACTTCCACAGGTGCATGAAGGCCCGCGAGTCGCGGCGGCCGACCGGCACTCCCAGCATGCGCACGCCGAGCAGTTGCACGCCGCTGAACAGGCCGAGGGTGGCGGCCAGGTCGGCCTGGTTGACCGGCAGGCCCCAGCGGGCGGTGTCCCATCGGCCGCCGGTCTCGAAGGCGTGGTTGACCAGGGCGTGCATGAGGCGGACGTGGACGGTGAGCCGGAAGCCCTCCCCGCCGCGCCGCAGGGCGCCGCGGCCGGTGGCGGCGAACGCCCAGTACTGGGTCTCGGCGAGCCTGCGGACGGCTCCGCCGCCGGTCAGGCCGCCGGTGGCGGCCAGCAGGTCCGGCGGCCCGGCGAACCGGTAGGAGCCGATGAGCGTCAACTGGAGCAGCACGTCGGCGCCGTTGGCACCGAACCGCCGGGCGACCCCGGCCCCCTCCTCGACCAGGTCGAAGTCCACCCACGGGGGCACGCGGTCCACCACGGCGAAGAAGGCGCGCAGCGGCTCGGGGGCGTCGGGCACCGCCTCGACCCCCTCGGCGAGGGCGCGCCGGAACTGAGCCGTCGTCACCTTGCCCGCGCCGTCGGCGCGCAGGGCCCGGGCGAGCGCCGCGGCGGGCTCGTCGCGCTCCAGCAGGCGGCGCCCGATGGTGTCAAGCAGCGCCTCGTCCGGGGCGCCCACCCGGGCGACCAGGCGCAGCGGCACGCCCAGGCGGCGGTTGCGGGCCTCGGTCGCGCGGAAACGCCCGGGGTGGACTGCGGGGCCGGCCGGTGCGGAGGGGTCGGAAGAGGGTGACGGCGCGTCACCGGCGTGCGCTTCGCGTGCGGCCATGGCGGGATGCTGGCACGGGGAGGGCGCGTGGACAACGCCCGCGCCGGCCGGGCCCCTCCCCGCCCGCGCGCCGTCACCCGGTGTGCCCGGCCACGGGCGCCCCGGCCGCGGCCAGTGACCAGAGCCACACCTCTGACGTGCGGCGGAGGCACGGGGACCGCGTAAGGTAAGCCTGTCCTAAAGATCACACACGGTGTGGACAATCCCAGGAGTCCGTCATGTCCCTCCGGTGCCGCGGCATCCGCGCCGTCGCCGTCGCTGTCGTTGCCACCCTCTCCCTCACCGCGTGCGGCGGTTCGGACGGTGACGGCGCGTCCGGCGCCGGGAAGGAGACCACGGCGGCCAAGGACTCGAAGTCCGTCGCGAAGGGCGGCAAGGACTTCGCGGACGCGGGGAGGAAGACCGCCGCCATGGGCACCGACGCGGCGCCCGGCGAGTGGCCGCGCACCGTCACCCACGCCATGGGCCGGACGGTGATCGAGAAGCAGCCGAAGCGCGTCGTCGTCCTGGACGTCGGCGAGCTGGACAACGTGGTGTCGCTGAACGTCGAGCCCGTCGGCGTCGCGCTCACCGAGGGCTCCCCCACCCTGCCCTCCTACCTGAAGGAGGACGCCGGCGAGCCGGCGGAGGTGGGCACGATCAACAGCCTCAACCTGGAGGCGATCGCCGCGCTGAAGCCGGACCTGATCCTCGGCAGCCAACTGCGCGCCGCCGAGATGTACGACGAGCTCGCGCGGATCGCGCCGACCGTCTTCTCCATCCGGCCCGGCTTCACCTGGAAGGAGAACTACCTCCTCAACGCGGCCGCGCTGGACAGGACCGCGCAGGCGAAGGAGAAGCTCGCCGAGTACGACCGCAAGGTGAAGGCCCTCAGCGACCGGCTCGGCCCGGACAAGCCCACCGTCTCCATGGTCCGCTACCTGCCCGACGGCGTGATCCGCCTCTACGCCAACGCCTCGTTCATCGGCACGATCCTGTCCGACGCCGGGATCCCGCGGCCGGCGAACCAGGACATCGACGACCTCGCCGCCGAGATCAGCGCGGAGAACATCGACCAGGCCGACGCCGACTACATCTTCACCGGCGTCTACGGCAGCCCGAAGGCCACCGACAAGTCCGCCGCCCAGGGCAACCCGCTGTGGAAGAACCTGAAGGCGGTCAAGGCCGGCCACGCCCACGACGTGCCGGACGAGACCTGGTACCTGGGCCTGGGCGTGACCGCGGCCGAGGAGGTCGTGGCCGACCTGGAGACGTACCTGACGCGGTGAGCCCGGCCCTTCGGCGGACCCCCGCCCGTCCGCCGGGCCGGTCCCGCGCAGCACGACCGCTGGAGGAGGAAGCGCGCATGTCCAAGGCGACCCGGCGCCGCATCGCCTGGCTGTGCTCGGGCGTGCTGCTGCTGCTCCTCGCCGTCCTGCTCAGCCTCGCCGTCGGCAGCCGCCAGATACCGCCGGGCACCGTCCTGGACGCGCTGCTGCACGGCGACGGCAGCGACGACGCCCAAGTGGTGCGGTCCCTGCGGGTGCCCCGCACCGTCGTCGGCGTCATGGCCGGGGTCGCCCTGGCCGTGGCCGGCACGGTGATGCAGGGGATCACCCGCAACCCGATCGCCGAGCCCGGCATCCTCGGGGTCAGCCAGGGCGCCTCGCTCGGCGTGGTCTGCGCGATCGCGTTCTTCGGGGTGCACAGCCTCACCGGGTACGTGTGGTTCGCGTTCGCGGGGGCGGGGCTCGCCGCCGTCGCGGTGTACGCGGTGGCCAGCGGGGGCCGCGGCGGCGCCACCCCGGTGAAGCTGGCCCTGGCCGGGGCGGCGATGAACGCCTTCCTGGCGTCCGTGGTCTCCGGCATCGTCACCACCAACGCCCGCGCGCTGGACGAGTTCCGGTACTGGGACGTGGGCTCGCTGAGCGGCCGGGGCACCGGGATCATCCACCAGACCTGGCCGTTCCTGCTGGCGGGGCTGCTGCTCGTGGCGGTGGTGGCCCGCGGGCTCGACGCGCTCGCGCTCGGCGAGGACACCGCGAGGGCGCTCGGCCACAACGTGGCGCTGGTGCGCGCCTCGGGGGCGCTCGGCGCGACCGTGCTCACCGGCGCCGCCGTGGCCGCGGTCGGCCCGATCGCGTTCACCGGCCTGGCCGTGCCGCACATCGCGCGGGCCCTGGTCGGCACCGCCCACCGCTGGGTGCTGCCGCTCGCCGCGCTGCTCGGGCCGGTGATGCTGCTGGGCTCCGACGTGGTGGGCCGCGTCCTGTTCCCGCCCTCGGAGGTGCCGGTCGCGGTGATGACGGCACTGCTCGGCGTGCCGTTCCTGGTGGTGCTGGTGCGGCGCAGGGCGGCGGTGGCGGCATGACCGGCCTCGTCGTGCGCCCCGCCGGGCACACCGTGGTGCGGCTGCGGCGCGGCAGCCTGCTGGTGCACCGCAGGGCGGCCCTGGTCGCCGTCGCGCTCGCCGTGCTGCTCGCCGCCGCCTGCGTGGCCTACCTGTGCGTGGGGCAGTCGTTCGTGCCCCCCGGGGAGGTGGTGCGGGTCGTCCTCGGGCAGCCCAGCCCCGACGAGCTGGTGGTCGGCACCCTGCGGCTGCCGCGGCTGACGGTGGGCCTGCTGGTCGGCGCCGCGTTCGGGGCCGCCGGCGCGCTCGTCCAGACCGTGGCCCGCAACCCGCTGGCCAGCCCCGACGTGATCGGGGTGACGCACGGCGCGGGCGCGGCCACCGTCGCCGCGATGACGTTCGGCGTCACCGCCCACGACGACCTGCCGTACGCGGCCGTCGGCGGCGGCGTGTCCGCGGCGCTGCTGGTGTACCTGTTCGCCTGGCGGGGCGGGCTGCACGCCGCGCGCTTCGTGCTCATCGGCATCGGCATCTCCGTGGCGCTGGGCTCGCTCACCCGGCTCTTCCTGACCAAGGGCGACTTCCTCGTCGCGCAGCAGGCCAAGGTGTGGCTCACCGGCTCGCTGAACGGCCGCGGCTACGACCAGGCGGAGCCGCTCGCGTGGGCGCTGGTGGCGCTGGCGCCGGCGCTGCTGTGGGCGGCCCGCGCCCAGCGCACGGCCTCCTTCGACGACGACACGGCGACCGCGCTGGGCGTCCGGCTCGGCCGGCTGCGGCTGGGCCTCACCGCGCTCGGGGTGGTCCTCGCCTCGCTGGCGACGGCCGCGGCCGGCCCCGTCGACTTCGTCGCCCTGCTCGCCCCGCAGATCGCCCGCAGGCTCACCCGGACCGCCCAGACGCCGCTGGCCTGCTCGATGCTGATGGGCGCGCTGATCGTCGTCGTCGCCGACCTGCTGGGGCGGGTGCTGCTCTCCCCCACCGAGCTGCCGGTCGGCGTGCTCACCGCCGCGGTCGGCGCCCCCTACCTGATGTGGCTGATCATCCGCTCCCGTGCCCGCTCCGGAGGCGCCGCGTGACCGACAACCGTCTCGCCGAGGACAGCAGCGGCAAGGACAGCAGCGGCGAGGGCGCTCCCGCCGGGCGCCTGACCGCCCGCGGGCTCACCCTCGCCTACGAGGACCGCCTCGTGGTGGAGGGCCTGGACCTGGCGGTGCCGCACGGCCGGGTGACGGTCATCGTGGGCCCCAACGCGTGCGGCAAGTCGACGCTGCTGCGGGCGCTGGGCCGGCTGCTGAAGCCGCGGCGCGGCGCGGTGCTGCTGGACGGCACCGAGCTGGCCAGGATGCCGTCCCGGGCGATCGCCCGGGCGGTCGGGGTGCTGCCGCAGACTCCGGTGCCGCCGGAGGGCATCACCGTGGCCGACCTGGTCTCCCGCGGCCGTCAGCCGCACCAGAGCTGGTGGCGGCAGTGGTCGCAGGCCGACGAGCGGGCCGTGGCCGAGGCGCTGGAGCGCACCGGCACCGCGGACCTGGCCGACCGCCAAGTGGAGGAGCTCTCGGGCGGCCAGCGGCAGCGGGTGTGGATCGCCATGGCGCTCGCCCAGGACACCGGCATCCTGCTGCTCGACGAGCCGACGACCTACCTGGACATCGCCCACCAGGTGGAGGTGCTCGACCTGATGCGCCGGCTGAACCGGGAACGCGGCCGCACCGTCGTCGCCGTCCTGCACGACCTCAACCAGGCGGCCCGCTACGCCGACCACCTGGTGGCGATGAAGTCGGGCCGCATCGTCGCCCAGGGCGCCCCCCGCGACGTGGTCACCGCCGACCTGGTCCACGAGGTCTTCGGCCTCCGCTCCGTGGTCGTCCCCGACCCGGTCACGGGCGACCCACTGGTGGTCCCGGCGGCACCGTGGGGGGCGGGGGCGGGCGAAGCATGAGAGATCGTTCGGTCTGCGTCCGGAGCGCATACGAGTGGTACCGGGGGGCCTGAAAGCCGGAGGGTGGCCAGCCCGAACCCACGGGAGCGGGCGACGCACCGGCCGCGGGCTCCATCCCTCTGTTGCGGGTCGCGGCATGGAGTACGTTGAGCATGTTGACACCGGCGCGCAGGAGCCGGTTCACCGCGCCGTGGGTGATGCTCATCAGTCGCCGTCCGCGGCGAGACGGGCCAGTTGATCGGCGAGACTCCGGCGGCCCGCCTGCACGGCTGCCCGACGCAGCTCGGCGATGCCCACCGCGCCCAGGTCGAGCTGGCGCGCGAACTGATCGATGCGCTCACGGACGTCGTCCCGGTCGGCGCGGACCCGGGAGCCGAGGTAGGAGTCGAGACGCATGACGAGAGCGTGTTTGCGCACACGTGTGTCCTTGCACCAGACCTGGAAGAATCCGGTGCGCAGCACCACGAAGGAACCGAGCTTGGTGAAGCGCAGCGCGGCGTCCGCGCCGAAGCAGTCGCCGGGGAGCGTGACCCGCCACGCGCCATTGCCCGCTCTGACCGGTCGGTGGCGGGCCAGCCCTTTGGCGCTGAGCCAGCGCCCGGCTTGGACCTCGAAGTCCTCGCGCCTGGCCACCGCGTCCTCGGCCTCCAGGGCGTTCATGACCCAGGGCGTCTCCTCGCATGCCGCGCTGAGATCCTCGTCCGCCGTGTCGCCGGCCGGTGTGTAGGCGAGATACCTGACCCGGCCGCCGCGCTCGACTGCGCGTACGAGGTACGCGGGCAGGAAGACCTGGCACTCCTCGTCCAAACTCCGCGGGTTGTCGATCCGTTCCGGCAGGTTGTAGCGATCCCGGTCCGGGTGGCCGGCGAGTTCGGCGAGCGCCTCCCGCCGGAACCCGCGCATGGAGCTGAGTGCGTGGAACGAAGGCCCCTCTCTTCGGTCCGGCATCCCCTCCGGCCCGCCGGTGAGGAAGGCGACCTTGCGAACGTCGTAGTAGCCACGGGTCAGGGGGCGGCAGGTGAAGGCGTCGAAGTACAGTTTCCGGCGATCCCTGCGGGTGTGGACGTAACGCACCTTGTCTCGGACGGAGCGGTAGCCGAGCTCGGTGAGGACCAGTCGGCCATCGTGTTCGACGAGGTGACCAATGCCGGCCAGGAACCGCAGCGCTTGGCCGACGACCGGCGGCTCCAGGGCGAAGAAGGAGGCGAGCTCTTCCGCAGTGCCCAGTCCGGCCTCGGCGATGCCACGCTCCAGATAGCGGTCGATCAGCTCGTAGGGCTTTCCCTCGGTCACGTCCGCCTCCACCTCGACGCACCACACGGGCAGCAGGACCCTGTGTATCCGCGTGGGCACCGCGTCGACGGCGAACATGGTGTGCTCCAGGGCACGGTCCTCCGGATAGGGCATCAGCCGAGTCGTGGTGCTCATGCGTCGGTGCCTTCGTTGTCGAGGTCGGCAAGGCGCTGGTGGATCTCCCGGTACTGGCGAATGTCGCCGTGCACGGCGAGGTGCGCACGCAAGGCGACCGCCAGGTCGCGGAACCTCCGGTCCCGCGCCGAGGTCAGGGTGTTCATGTCGCCCACCAGGACGAGTTGGTTCTTGGCCCGCGTGAGTGCGACGTTCACGCGGCGCAGTTCCTTGAGGAAGCCGACGCTGCCGTTGGCGTTGCTCCGGGTGAAGCCGTAGAGGATGACGTCACGCTCACCGCCCTGGAACGAGTCGACGGTGCCGACGTTGAGCCCGATGGTCTCCGGTTCCCCTGTCAGCCGGATGAGTTCGTCGCTGATCGCTCCCGCCTGCGCCCGGTAGGGGACGATGACAGCCCACTCGCCACCGCGTCGGTGGTACAGCAAGGCGAGCCGGATGAGCAGCCTGGCCTCCGCAGGGTTGGTGTATCCGCGCTGCCCCCACCTCTCATCGCTGCCGCCGGCCTTCTCCTGCCTCTCCCTCTCCGGGAGGCGCGCCGTGTCGACGAACGCCAGCGGGCTGCGGAACAGCGGGTCCCGATGCTCGCGGACCACCCCTGTGCGCAGTCGTCCTTCGTAGAACATGGCCGAGGCGAAGTCGGCGATCGCCGACGGCATGCGGCGCTGGACGGTCAGGGGCACGACGTGGGTCCCGGGCAGCGCATGCACGAGCGTCTCCAGCGCGCTCTTGGTCAGCAGGTCCAGGACGGTACGGTCCGTGTCACGCCTGCCCCATGCCTCCACCTCGGAGTCCAGGAAGGGGGGGAGTTGCTGATGGTCCCCCACCAGCACGGCGCGGCGGGCTCGCACCAGGGGTACGAGGACATCGGCCATGCCGATCTGCCCGGCCTCGTCCACGATCGCCAGCTCGAATTCGACGCTGGACAACTCGGGCCGTGACGCCACACCGATGGAGGTCGCGGCGATCACATGGGCGTATCGGATCAGTTCGGGGTAGAGCTGCTCGGACTCCCCCGAGACCTCGCCGTGCCACTCGGCGAGCAGGTTGGCCCGGGCGGCGATCAGCGGCAGGTGTTCCGCCAGCCAGATGCGCAGAGCGGTGAGGTCCTGGTCCGCTGCCACCGGATCGGTGGTGTCGCGCAAGGCCGGCGGGTGCTCGCTCGGAGGAAGCGCTGCACGGCAGGCGTGAGCCGCTGTGCACGCCTCGGCCCGGCACTCACCGCTGAGCCGTTCCGCTCGGTCCAAGGCCAAGCGGGCCGCCAGTACCTCCGGGACGTCCCGGGTGCGGGCTTCCAGTTCCTGCTCCGCCCTGTCCATCTCCGCCTGGACATGCGCCTTCTGCGCGAGCAGTTGCTGAGCGCCTTCCCATGCCTTCGTCAGGCGTCGGTCGCAGAGCTGCACGAGGAGTCCGAGGAGCGCGCCGATCACCCACCAGTGGGCGCCCCGTCGGATCGACTCGCGCGTGCCGTTCAGGCGGGTGATCCTCCGCCCGTTGCGGGCCAAGGACCGTGCGAGGCGCTGATGGGCGGACTCGAGTTCGTCCACACGAGTCTGTGCCTCACCGCCGGCAGACCGGCGGACTGCGGCCCACTCGTCACGCAGTTGCGATTCGCTGTGCACAAGAGCCTGTAACTTGTCCAGTCGGTTGTCCAGCTCCTGTGCCCACCGCAGGGCGACATCGACGCCCGCGTAAGTGTCCTTCCTGGGACCCGTACTGCCGAGGATCTCCTCCCTCATGTCAGTGGCCTGGCGTTCCAGGAGGAACGGGCGGCCTTCTTCGGTAACCCTGCCGTCATTGCCCACTCTCACCACGCACAGCCCACGCGGCAGTCGAGGCAGGACGTTGTCAACGGCACGATTGGTGTGTGAGGTGATCAGTACCGGGCCGTTGTGGCCGCCAGCAGCGACGCCACCCGCTATCTGGCTGATCGTGCGGGTCTTGCCGGTGCCGGGTGGGCCGAGTACGAGCAACATGTCATTCACGGTCAGGGCCTTGCGGAAGGCGTCCAGTTGGTCGTCGTCGAGCTGCTCGGTGGGGGACTCGGGCGCCGGCCGGATCGCGCGGACCTGGTGCTCGACCAGCGCCGGCATCAGACCGGGACTGCGGGACTGCCTTGCTCGCAACAACGCCACGGCTTCACGCTGCTTGGCATAAACAACACTGCTGAGGGTGATCTCCAATTCCCCCTGCTGTGGGATGCGCGCCCAGTCGACCGGCTGGTCGAAACGGACGGTGACCGAAGAGTTCGCGACCCTGGTCACCTGCCCCCTCTGCTCGGGCTCTCCGCGCACTTGGACGAACGCGCGCTCCTCGGGCCTGCGTCCTGTGACGAGCAGGAATTCGTAGACCGCCCGTGTGCCGTACCGCTCCCCGCCGGTCGCGGTGACGGCACCGTAGGGGAAGGGACGGGTCGAGCGGGCTCCGTTCGTCGTGATCTCCTCGGTGGCATCTATCAGTTTCTCCACCGTGTCCAGGAAGGCGGACTGGGGACCGGTCAGCGGGGGTGCCCCGGTCTCCTCGGCCGACCTGGCGCCGAGTCGTTCCCACTCCTTCGTAAGCTTGGACCAGTAGGCGTCGGAGCCCTGCGGTATCTCCCGGTATTCGTACACAGGCTGCCAGGAAGTGGGCCGTACCAGCAGGCAGCCGTGGGCGACTCGGTGATGGTCGCGGATTCTCAGCGGGTTGATCGCGCCGATCGTGTACGCGTCCCTTTGCCTGGTGAGGAACAGGCGCGCAACATAGGATTCTCCGTGCAGCAGAAGACTCGGGTCGCCTCCGTTGCGAGGCTCGTCGAACGTGGTCGGCACTCCCTCGCTGCGGTTGTTCAGGTCGAATGCCAACTGGGGAAGCCCCGGCGGCAGCCTGGGATGATCGCGGGCCTGACGGCGCACTTGGCCCTCGAGGGACTTGCCGGGCACCAGGACGACAGGCCCGGGCAGGCGGACGGTGTGGAACGGCATCGGTGCTCCTCAGGAGAGGTCGTCGCGTGCACTGCGCAGAGCGGCCGCGAGCGCGCGGGCGTCAGGACGCTCCGCAGGATCCGCGGACAGGGCTGTCTGCACCGCGCGGTCGAGGCTCGCCGGTACTCCCGGCACGTGGACTCGCACGGGCAGCGGGGCTCCACGCAGAGGCGGATGGCCGGTGACGAGGTGGTAGGCAACGGCGCCTAGCTGATAGACGTCGGTCAGGGCGCCGGGGCCCGGCCGCCAACTGCCGCGTCGCTGCTGCTCGGGGGCTCGGTACACCTCGGGCCCTTCGCCGGGCTCCGGCTCCCGGGAGGCCAGGCCGAGATCACGCAGCACCAAGCGGCCGTCGTCGAGCGCGACGATTCCCACAGGGGTGAGGCCGCGGTGGGAGAAACCGCGGTTGTGCAGGGCTTCCAGGCTGTTGCACAGGCCACTGAGGCCGGTGAGGAGGCGGTGCAGACGCCAGGAGTCGAGGAGCGATTCCTCGCCCAGGCCGTAAACGGCGGCGAGAGTTTCACACGGCGCCCCGGTGACGGGGGAGACCGGCCAGGTGAGCGCGAGAGTCGATGTCCGGCCACCCGGTGCGTACAGCTCCAGCCTCGGCAGGCCACCCACCCGTCGCAGCCCGGTGAGCAGGTCCCGTTCCCTCTCCAACGCCTTCAACGCACTCCGAGCGGAGGCGGTGGGGCGGCGTGCCTCGACCTGGCGGAGCCATGTGTACCCGGATGCCGCATCGGCGGACAAGGCGAGTCGCATGGCCAGCGCCTGCCGTTCCATCAGGCTGTGATCACCGGCGGAGCGTTCGTCCAAGAAGTCGTCGCAGAGCAGATACCGCCGCTCTCCAACAGCGATCTCCCCACCGCCGCGCCACTCCTGCCGGGGGTGCCCCGCTGCGATGCTGCGCGGCGACGGCCCTGGAGCGGAGCGCACGGCCAGCGGCGTCGGGGCGGCGGCGACCGCCCCACCTCCAGGCTCCGCCTGCTCGTACGGCATTCTCCGAATGATCGAGAATGCGAATGCGGCCGCGTTGCGGGAGGCGATCGTCTGCCATCCCCCGGCGTCGGCGGAGTACTTCCCGCCGTCCGCCCTGTCGCTGATGCCGCGGACCGTCAGGGCGGGTAACGACTTGTTGAGATGTGCGGCATGCGCCATCCCGGCGCTCTCCATCTCGATCGCGACGGCGTTCTCGTAGTGCCATCGCAACTGCCGCCGCAGTGGCGAATCCATCGAGTTGAGCACCACTTCGCCTGCCGCTATGGGCTTGAGGTGCACCTTCGGCAGCAGCGCGCCCGGGGTGTCCAACAGCGGCTCGGCCCACGAATCGGTCCTGCGTACGTGCTTGGCGATCTCCGTCAACTCATACGGCGCGGGCCAACCTCTCGGCCGTGCCAGGAACTCCCCGTTGTCCTCCTTCCCACCGTGGTAGTGGTGGACGTGGGTCGCGACGACGACGTCACCGAGCCGTATGTCGTCGGACTTGAGAGCTCCGGCCACCCCGACGAAGAACACGGCTTGCGGGCGGAACATCGCTATCGCCCGCTCAGTGAGCACGGCCGCACCCTGGTTGCCGTCTCCGATCTCGGCCAGCGCGATTCGCCAGGGAGTCCCGTTGAGCCACCCGACCTCGAACAGCGTGCCGCTGTCATGGCGCTTGTCCACGCAGGCCGTCACATGTGCCCTGACGGCTCGGTATTCCACTTCCAGCGCGGTCAGTACAACGACCGTGCCGTCTTGTCCGTCCCCCAACGAACGTCCCCGTCCCCATCGCGTCATTCACTGGATTCGCTGATCATCGGCGCGCACCGCGGGAGTGCACACGGACAGGCGCGAATGACCTGTCGCGGCATTCCCCTGTCAGCGCGACCGAGGGCTCGGCACCCTACCGCTCCCGCGGCTCGTCACCCACTCGAACAATCTCGATCAGATGTCCTCGCGACCACCGGGGGAACTGCGCTACGCCCGTAGGCCGGTCGACGTCCCTTGCAGGTCGGCGTAGACCGCGATCTGCACGGCCAGCACGGCAATTGCCGCCAGCTCGACGGCGGATACGGTGACGAGCGCAATGGTCATCGGTCCGGTTGTCCAGAAGACGAGCAGAGCGGCGAGCGGCGCGACACAGAAGGTGATCAGGTCGACCGCGAGCTGGAGGCGCTTGCGGGAGACGCGCCGGTCGTCACTGCGGTGGGCCGTCTCCCAGCCGAAGACCTGCACCTGCCCACTGATGCCCTGTCTCTGGCCAGTGGTCAGCGCCACGAGCTGGGGAGCGAGCTCCTCCCGCACATAGCGGCCTATGGCCGAGATCTTCTCGTCGTTGACCAGGTAGGTCCATCCCAGCAGCAAGGACACCGGGGGGAACAACAGCAGCAGCTCGGCCTGTCCGTCTCGCTGGAGGACAGCGGCGACGACCGCTGCCATGGAGGCGAGTGTGGCGTAGAGAAGGTTGTCACGGAAACCGATCCTGGCCTGCTGTTCCTGCTTGACCCGCTCGTACTCCGCCACGAGCAGCCCACTGACTGTGATGTCGTCGCCCGTCGACACAGCTCCCCCTCACGGATGCCGAGGCTCCCATCGGCGCGGATGGCGCGGCGGCGTCCGGCAGCCGCCGCCCATCAAGGGCCCATCGAGAATTCTGGACACATCAGCCCGTACAGCCGCAAGACCACCTACGTCGTGGACATCTCTGCCAGCCGGTTCCGGAAGGCCTTCCGCAACCCGCTGGCGGTCGGCGGGCGAACACACACCGGAGAGGGCCGGTGAGCGCGGCGCGGGTGGCACGGACGGTGGGGAAGCACGCACCGGCTGTCAGCGGGACGTCGCCTTCGCCACGGGCGGATGGCTCACCGCGCCGGCAGGGCCTGAGGCCGGCGAACCGGGATCGGCGGTGAGAGCCCGCTCCAGCGGATGTGGAGGAACTCGTCGTACCTGCGAGCGCCGGCGTCCCCACCGGTACGGGCAGCGGAAATCGCCCAAACGTCGACAACGAGCTGCGCTGCCCGGCCGAGGAGGCACGGGCGGCCGCGCCGCCGGCCGCGTCGTCGCCGAACGTAGTGACTGCGATCCGGGAAGCCGGTCCACCCTGCACCGGGCGGTGGCGCGCCTGACGCGGCGGGGCCGGCGAGCGTGGTGCGGGGAATCGGCCACGGCCGCCCCCGTCCCTTCAGCCGGTCCGCCCCCGCTGGGGCGCGCCGTCGTCGTCCGCGGTCTCTGCCGCGGCTCCGGCCTCGACCTCATGCGCGGCCACACCCGGGGCGCCGGGTGGGACGGTCATGGTCAGGATGGCGGCGTCGTCGGTGAGGCCCTCGCCGAGGGCGGAGAGGGTGTCGTCGAGGGAGGCGGCGATGGTCTCGGCGTCGGTGGCGGCGAGGGGGGCGAGCAGGGCGGCGACGCGGTCCTCGCCGAGCATGGCGCCGGTGGGGTCGCGGGCCTCGGTCAGGCCGTCGGAGTACAGCAGCAGGCCGTCGCCGGGGGCGAGGCGGGTGGCGGCCCGGGTGAAGCGCGCGTCGGGGAGCACGCCGACGAGCTGGCCGCCGGGGGTGTGCAGCGGCTCCACCGTCCCGTCGGCGCGCAGGACCAGGGCCGGGGGGTGGCCGCCGCCGGCCACGGTGACGGCGCAGCCGTCCGCGTCCGGTTCGAGCAGGCCGAAGACCACGGTGCAGAAGCGCGGCTCGGGCTCCTGGTACTCCTGGTGCAGCACCGTGTTGAGGTTGGCCAGCACCGCCTGGGGGTCGGGGTGGTACACGGCGGCGGCGCGCAGGGTGTAGCGGGCGAGCGAGGTCAGGGCGGCGGCCTGGGCGCCCTTGCCGCACACGTCGCCGAGGAAGAAGCCCCAGCGGTGCGGGCCCAGCGGGAACACGTCGTAGAAGTCGCCGCCGACCTCGTCGCGGGAGGCGGTGCGGTAGCGGGCGGCCAGTCGCAGCCCGGGGACGTCCGGCAGCGACGGGGGCAGCAGGGTGCGCTGCAACGTCCTGGCCAGCCGTTCCTGCCGCTGTCTCTCCCGCTCCGCCTCCTGCCGGGCGCGCAGCAGCTCGCGTTCGTAGGAGCGGCGCTCGCGGGCGTCGAAGACGGCCGTGCGGATCAGCAGCGGCCCGCCCTCGGCGTCGGTCTTGACCGCCGAGGTGACCAGCACGGGCAGCCGGCCGCCGTCGGCGGCGACCAGGTCGAGGGCGATGGCACGCACCTCGCCCTGCATGCGCAGCAGCGGCGCGTAGTGGGTCTCGTGGTAGAGCTTGCCGCCGGGGGTGAGCAGGTCGGCGAAGCGGCGCCTGCCCACCAGCTCGGCGCGCTCGCGGCCGAGCCAGCGCAGCAGGGTCGTGTTGACCTTCAGGATGTGGCCGTCCGGGGTGGTGGAGAGGTAGCCGCACGGCGCGTACTCGTACAGGTCCTCGGCGCTGTCGCCGCGCACCAGGGCGAGCGCGGAGGCGCTGTCGGGCCGGCCCGCCGCGGGGCCGGGGGCGGCGTCGGCCGTCCCGCCGGTCCGTGCGGGGGTGGTCAACGGGCGCTCCCCCGGGCGGCGAGGAAGGACTTCATGGCGGCGACGGTCGCCTCGGGGGCGCTGAGCTGCGGGCAGTGCCCGGTGACCTCGAGCACCACCAGCTCGCTGCCGGGCAACTGCCGGTGCACGTACTCGCCGACCTCGCGGGGCGCGATCACGTCCTCCCGGCACTGGAGCACCAGGGCGGGAACGCCGAGGCCGGGCAGGTCGCGGCGGTTGTCGGACAGGAACGTCACCCGGGCGAAGTGCCGCGCGATCTCCGGGTCGGTGCGGCAGAAGCTGTTGGTCAGCTCCTCCCCCAGTTCGGGCCGGTCGGGGTTGCCCATGATCGCCGGGGCCATGGCGGCGGACCAGCCCAGGTAGTTGCTGTCCAGGAACTCCAGCAGCTCGGTGATGTCGGGCCGGGTGAACCCGCCGGTGTAGCCGTCGTCGTCGATGTAGCAGGGCGAGGGGCCCACCATGACCAGGCTGGAGAAGCGGTCGGGCTCCCGCAGCGCCGCCAGCACCCCGATCATGGCGCTCACCGAGTGCCCGACGAAGACGACGTCGCGCAGGTCGAGCTCGGCGCAGATCTCCAGGACGTCGGAGGCGTAGCCGTCGAGGGTGGCGTACCGCTCGGGCCGCCAGGCGGACAGGTCGGAGCGCCCGGCCCCGACGTGGTCGAACAGCACCAGCCTGTGGTCGGCGGCGAAGGCGGGGGCGACCAGGCGCCACATGTTCTGGTCGCACCCGAACCCATGCGCGAAGAGCATCGCCTGGCCGTCCTTCCGCCCGGTCACGGTGACGTGGTTCCTGCCGAGGACGTCCATATCGGCAAGTATCCCATCGTGGGGCGGGAACGCGCGTTCGGGCGGACGGCTGCCCGCGGGCGGGAACGCGGGCGGCGCGGCGGCCTGGGCCGCCGCGCCGCGCGGTGGGGGGTTCCGCGGTGGTCACGGGGTGGGGCCGGGCTCGCCAGCCCGGGTCACGAGGCGGTGCAGGAGCCGACGACGGGGGTGGACCAGTTCCCGTTCGCCATCACGGTGAAGCCGAAGCTGGTGCTGCCTCCGGCGCTCACCGCGCCGTTGCCGCTGGGCTTCATGGTCATCACGTTGCCGCTGCTGTCCCAGCTCGGCGTGCCGTTCCAGGTGGCGGAGATCCGCTGCGGGCTCTGGACGGTCACCGTCACGGTCCAGTCGCTGATGGGCTCGGAGCCCGCGGTGACGGTCACCCTGCCGTTGAACCGGTCGCCCCAGCGCTCGGCCGGGCTGTAGGTGGCGGTGCAGCCCCGGCTGCCGCCTCCGCCGTCGCCGGTGCCGCCGAGGGCGTTGAGCACCGCGGTGTAGGCGGGCTTCTTGTTGTAGTTGCTGTCGAACAGCAGCGGGGTGCCGCTGGCGCGCCACGAGTACTTGTCGGGGATCCCCCACACCGTGATGCCGGTGCAGCGGGAGACGGCCAGGCACGCCTGGACGACGCGGCGGTAGTTGTCGGCCTGCGCGGTGCCGGAGCCCTCGATGTCCAGCTCGGTGATCTGGACGTCCACGCCGAGGTCGGCGAACCGCTGGAGGTTCTGCTGGTAGTCGCCGGGGACCGGGGACTGGGCGTTGAAGTGGGACTGGAAGCCGACGCAGTCGATGGGGACGCCGCGCTGCTTGAAGTCCTTGACCATGTTGTACACCGCGTTGCTCTTCGCGTTGACACCGTCGGTGTTGTAGTCGTTGTAGCAGAGCTTGGCGGCCGGGTCGGCGGCGCGCGCGGCGCGGAACGCCTCCTCGATGAAGCCGTTGCCGAGCCGGTCCTGGAACGGGGAGCTGCGGCGGGCGCCGCTGTTGCCGTCCTGGAACGCCTCGTTGACCACGTCCCAGGAGTGGATCTTGCCCTTGTAGTGCTGCATCACCTGGTTGATGTGGTTGTTCATCGCCGACCGCAGGTCGGAGGTGCCCAGGCCGCTCACCCAGCCGGGCAACTGCGAGTGCCACACCAGCGTGTGGCCGCGGACGCTCATGCCGCGGGACTGGGCGTGGTTGACGATCCGGTCGGCGGCCTGGAAGTTGAACGAGCCGCGGTTCCTCTCGACCGCGTCCCACTTCATCTCGTTCTCGGGCGTGACGCTGGTGAACTCGTTGTTGAGCGTGGAGACGTACGGCGCCTCGCCCAGGTAGTTGGCGCTCACGGCGGCGCCGAAGTAGCGCCCCTTGGCCGCCGCCGCGGAGCCCAGGGTGCTCGCGGCGTTGGCGGTGCCCGCGAGGGCGACGGTGGTGACTGCCGCCAGAGCGCCCGCGAGCCCTGCCGCCAGCAGGTTGCGGGCGCGTGAGCGTTCGCGCCGTCCGGAGGATTCGCTGATCATCGCTTCCCCTTCTTCGGTGACCGGACGGCGGGAGCCCCCGGGTCCGGGCGTTTCGGGACTGCTGAGGCGGCGCCCCTTGTCCCACTCGCGCGGGCGGGCGGCTGGCGGTGGCGGGGGCCGCTGCGATCGATGAGCGGAAGTATGCGCTGGAGTTACAACTATGGTCAACGATTGTTTCCGAAATAAATCCGCAAATGGAGGAGCGACCTGGGGTCAGCTCTGTGAGCTGCCTAAACAGGGGAAATGACGGGGAGTCAGAGGTGGGTGGGGAGAGTGGGGGAGCTGCGGTGTTGAGGAGCGCCGTCCGCCCCGATTCGCCCCGAGAGGATCGAAATTGCTGCATTCTCAGCGAAAGTTTCGGAGGGGGCGTGAAAGGCGGGATGGTACGTCGGCGGCGCGGCGGGGGCCGGGGCGGGTTACGGGGTGGCGGGCAGCAGCGACGGGTCGGCGGCCACGGCGCGCAGACGGCCGAGGATGCCCTTGGCGGCCTTGTCGTAGCAGGTGAACTCGTTGTGCAGGACGGACTCGGCGTTGGCCATCTCCAGGAGGGCGGCGAGCTCGAAGACGAGCTGGGGGACGTCGGCGCCGTCCTGGATCTCGCCCGCCCGCTGCGCCTCCCGCGCCGTCTCCTCCAGGTAGGCGATCCAGTCGGCCCGGGCCTTGGCGAGGGAGTCGTGGACCCTGCCCGCGCGGGCGTCGAACTCGGCCGACGCCGCGTGGAAGAAGCAGCCGCCGGGGAAGACCCGCTCCCGGGAGTAGGCGATCCAGCCGGCGCACACCCGCCACAGGCGGCCGATCCCCGGCGGCAGGTCCCGGACCGGCCGGACCACGTGCTCCAGATAGACCTCGACGGCCGCGCGGACCGTGGCGAGCTGGAGGTCCTCCTTCGAGCCGAACAGCGCGAACACGCCGCTCTTGCTCAGCTCCAGCTCGGTGGCGAGCCGGCCCAGGGAGAGCCCTTCGAGGCCCTCGACGGACGCGATCCGCACGGCGCGCTCGAGGACCAGCCGGCGGGTCTGGTTGCCCCGGGCGATCCGCCCGTCCGTGCGCGCGTCTGCCACACCCATTACCGCCTGCTCTCCTGGCCGTGCCCGCCCGGGCCGGGACCCGGGGCGCCGATGAGGTACCCGAGTGTAGTGAGCGGACGCACGGTCGTGCGGTCAGTGCGCGGCGGGCCGCCCGGTGCCGCCGGTGCGCCCGTCCGCCGCGGCCTCCCGGGCGCGGTCCCCGTCGTGGTCGAGGAATTCCAGCACGGTCCGGACGACCTCGGGGTCGCCGAGGATCCGCCGGTGCCCAAGGCCGCTGGTGGTGACCAGCCGCGCCCGGTCGCCGAACGCGGCGGCGAGCCTGCGGCCCTGTGCCGGCTCGATCCTGGTGTCGTCCTCGTCGTGGACGACCAGGATCGGCGAGCGCACCTGCCCCACCGTGTGCGTCACGGAGAAGGGCACCTGGCCGGCGGGCGCGTCGGGGAAGAGCTTTCGCTCGATCCGGCGGTGGAGCTGGGCCTTGACCCGGGGGCGCAGCCGCAGGGCGGAGCAGAACTCGTCCACCAGGTGGGCGAAGTCGCAGACCCCGGCGAGGGTGACGACCTTCCGCGCCTGCACCCCGTGCCGCATCGCGTCGAACGACCCCAGCGCGCCCAGTGAGTGCGCCACCAGGCCGTCGAAGGTGCCGTACTCGTCGTGGAGCGCGGCGATCACCGCCCGGTAGTCATGAATGGTGGTGCTCCGGCCGGGGGCATCGCCGTGGGCGGGGGCGTCGAAGGCGATGACGCTGTGGCCCCGGCCGAGGAGCTCGGGGACGAAGGCGGACAGCCGGGACGCCCGCGACTGCCAGCCGTGCACCAGCAGCACGGGGCGCGTGCCGTCGCCCCACCGGTAGGTGACCGCGGACACGCCGCCGACGTCCACCCGGCCGATGTGCGCGCCGACGAGCTGCTCGCGCTCCGCGGACCGCACCCTGCTGCGGGCGAGCGGCATGTGGAACAGGGCGAACGCGCCCGCGCCCGCGAGCCGTCCCGAGACGAGGGAGGCGGCGTTCAGGACGGTGCTGGTGAGTGCCTCGGTGGGGTTCACGCTCGCTGGCTCCTCGGTCGGCTTCAGAGGAGTGGAGAGTAGCACGAACGGTCGTGCGGTTTGTTTGCCCACGACCAGGCCGGGTGGCCGGGCCCAGGGCGCCGGGGGCGGGGCGTGGCGGCCGGGGGTGGATTGACTCTCGAATGGACGGGACGGTACCGTCCACTCCAGGTTGGACGGGACGGTTCCGTCCCGACGTCCGTCGGCCCCGCCGTACGCCAAGGCCGCCCAAGCCCCGCCGGCCGGCGGGCCACCCCCACGGGGCGCGCTCCCCGGCAGCCCCCTTCCAGCCCCGCTCCCCGCGACGAGAGAGGACCCCCATGACGGAGACGCTCGACGACGACGCCCGGCGGCGGCGCGCCCACCAGGTGGTCGATGCCCTGCAAGAGCGGCTGCTGGCCCATGACATGGCGGGGTTCGCCGACCTGTGGGCCCCCGACGGCGTGATGGAGTTCCCGTTCGCGCCGCCCGGCTGGGCCGCCCCGAGCTGCCGCGAGGAGGTGCGCGCCCACCTGCGGGACTACACCGACCACGTGGACATCCGCGCGATCAGGCACGAGAAGCGCCACGAGACCGGAGACCCGGACACGCTGATCCTGGAGTGGGGCGTGGACGGCGTGGCGCTGGGCACCGGCAGGCGGTACCTCATCGACTACGTCGCGGTGATCACCGTCGGCGCCGAGGGCGTCACCCGCTACCGCGACTACTGGAACCCGCTGGCCGCGGGGCACGTCCTGGGCAACCTGGACGCCATGGTGGAGGCCGTCACCGGCGGGACGGAGGCCGCCGCGTGACCGGCGCCCCCGGGAAGGTCCTCGTCCTCGGCGCCACCGGCAACACCGGCTCCGCCACCGCCCGGGCCCTGCGGGAGCGGGGTGTGCCGCTGCGCACCGCGTCGCGCGGCACGGCCCCGCCGCACGGGGGCGAGCACGTGCGGTTCGACTGGGCCGACCCGGCGACGCACGCCCCCGCGCTGGCCGGTGCGACCGGGGTCCACCTGGTGGCGCCGGTGGGGGTGGCCGACCCGGCGCCGCTGGTCGAACCGTTCCTGCGCCGGGCACTCGAGGCCGGGGTCCGGCGGGTGGTGCTGCTCAGCTCCTCCGCGGTCGCCCCGGGCGACCCGGGCCTGGGCCGGGTGGACGCCCTGGTGCGGCGCGCCGTGCCGGAGTGGGCGGTGCTGCGCCCGTCGTGGTTCATGCAGAACTTCGTCGGGGACCATCCGCTGGCCCACTCCATCCGCTCCACCGGCGAGATCGTCACCGCCACCGCCGACGGCAGGCTGCCGTTCGTGGACGCGCGGGACATCGGCGCGGTGTCCGCGGCGCTGCTGGCCGCCGAGGGCTGGGAGAGCGGCGAGCACCTGGTCACCGGGCCGCGCGCGCTGAGCCACGGGGAGGCCGCCGCCCTGGTCGCCGAGGTGACCGGCCGGGCGGTGCGCCACGTGGACGTGAGCACCGGCGAGCTGGCGGCCCGGCTGGCCGCCGCCGGGTACGACGCGTCGTTCGCCTCCGGCCTCGCCGCGCTGGACGAGCTCATCCGCGGCGGCGGCCAGGAGCGGGTGGGCGACGCCGTCGAGCGGCTCACCGGGCGCCCGCCGACGTCGCTGCGCGCCTTCCTCGCCGAGCACCGCGACCACCTGCGCCCCGCCTGACCGCGCCGGGCCGGGGCCGGGCCCGGCCCGGCGTCCGCCACCACCGTCGAGACGGGACCGTACCGTCCGGATCTTGTTAGGGTGATCACCCGTGGAGCCGAGACCACCGAGAAAGCCGTCCGGTGCCGCCGTGCACCGACCGGAAGTCACCGACGCCATCATCAGCACGGCCCTGGAGGAGTTCGCGGAGAAGGGCTACGGCCGCATGTCCATGGAGGCGGTGGCCAAGCGGGCGGGCGTCGGCAAGAGCGCCGTCTACCGCAGATGGCCGTCCAAGCAGGCCCTGGCGGTGGACGCGATGTCCCGCCTGGGCGTGCCGATGGCGGAGGTCCCGGACACCGGCTCGCTGCGCGGGGACCTGCGCGCCCTGCTGCGGGCCGTTCTCGACTGGCTGGACGAGCCCCGCGTGGGCCGCATCCTGCCGGACCTGGTCGCCGAGGCCAGGCGCAACCAGGCGCTCGCCGACGCCCTTACCGCGGAGCTGGGCGACCCTCGGCGGGAGCGGGGCCGCGCCGTCCTGGAGCGGGCCGTCGCCCGGGGCGAGATCCCCGCCGACACCGACCACGAGCTCATCCTCGACCTGCTGGCCGCCCCGGTGTTCTGGCACCTGAGCGTGCGCCGCCTGCCGGTCACCCAGGACTACCTCGACCGCCTCCTCGACACGCTCCTGCGCGCCATGACCGCGCCCCGACCCGGCCCGGAGCCCTCCCCCGGCGGCTGACCCCGGGGCCCGAGCCGCGGGTCGGCGCGGGCGAGCCCGCCGGGGGCGGACGGACCAGTCCCGGTGGCACACCCGGCCGACCGTTCCTAGCGTGCTGCCCAGACGGGGTCCGCCTCCCCGGTCGCGCGGCGGCGACGGGACGGGTGAGGCGACGCCGCACCCGCGCCCGCCGTCCCCGAGCGGCACGCAGTCCGGGACGCCGACCCCGCAAGGAGCCCGATGACCGCATCCCACTGCCTCGAGTCCTCCACCACCCCGGTGATCCCCTGGGACGTGCCGCACCTGGACGGGCTCGAGTTCGATCCCCTGCTGCACCGACTGCTGCGCGAGCGGCCCGTCGCCCGGGTGCGCATGCGCTTCGGCGAGGGCTCCGCCTGGCTGGTCACCCGGTACCACGACGTCCAGCGGGCCGTCTGCGATCCACGGCTCAGCCGCGCGCTGATCGTGGACCGGCCCATCACCGGCATGACCCCGCACACCATCGCGCCGCCCGGGGGCATCGGCAGGACCGACCCTCCCGACCACACGCGGCTGCGCCGGCTCGTCGCCAGGACGTTCGGCCCCCGGCACGTGGAGCGGCTCGGCCACCAGGCGCGGGCCGTCGCCGACCGGCTCCTCGCCGCGATGGTCGCGCAGGGCCCGCCGGCCGACCTCACCGAGGCCCTCACCGGGCCCCTGCCGCAGCAGGTGATCGGCTCCCTGCTCGGCGTCCCGCACCGCGACATGGACCGCCTGCACGCGTGGCGCCGTGTGATCCTCACCAGCGACCACTCGCTCCGGGAGGGCGAGGCGGTCAAGCGGGAGATCGCACGGTACTTCCGGGACCTGGCGGCCCTGCGCGCCGCCGACCCCGGCGACGACCTGTTCAGCGCCCTGGTCGCGGCGCACCGTGAGGGCGCGCTCGACGAGGCGGAGCTGATCTCGCTGTCGGTGATGATCGTCCTGAACGCGCTGGACCAGGTGCGCAACCTGACCTCCACCATGGTGTACGCCCTGCTCACCCACCCCGGTCAGCTCGCCCTGCTGCGCGCCGAGCCGGCGCTGATGCCGCGGGCGGTCGAGGAGCTGCTGCGGTTCATCCCCCAGCGCAACGGCGTGGGCCTGCCCCGCGTCGCCACCGAGGATCTCGTCATCGGCGGCCGGCCCGTCGCGGCGGGCGAGGCGGTCCACGTCTCGTACCTCGCCGCCAACCGCGACCCGGAGGTGTTCACCGACCCCGACCGGCTCGACCTGACCCGCGACGAGGCCCCCCACCTGGCGTTCGGCCACGGCATCCACTACTGCCTGGGATCGGCGCTCACCCGGGTGCAGGCCACCGTCATCCTCACCAGGCTCCTGGCCGCGCTGCCCGACTTCCGGCTCGCCGTCCCCCCGGCGCGCGTCGAGTGGCTGCGGGGAACCGTCAACCGCGGTCCGCGGCACCTGCCGCTCACCTGGTAGCGAGCCCGCCGCGCACCGCGGGGTGTGCGCGCGGCCCGGCCGGGAAAACGGCAGCTCATGAAGGCAGTGACGGCGCTTCGTGAGCTTGATGTGCGGGTGACCCGCCGGGTGGCGGCATGGGACTCGGTGGCGGCGCGGCGGATGCTGCCCGCCGTGGAGGAGGCGAGCCGGCACACCAAGCTGTGGTGCGGCGCCGCCGTGCTGATGGCGACGGCCGGGGGGTGGCGGGGCAGGCGGGCGGCCGCCGCGGGCCTGGGCGGCATGGCCGTGGCGCAGGTGGTCTGCAACGCCGTGGCCAAGCGGCTCGCCGAACGGTCCAGGCCGCCCCGGGAGTGGAGCGCCGCCGACGGCGAGGCGGATGACCGGCCGGGCAGCTCCTCGTTCCCGTCCGGGCACACCGCCGCGGCCGTCGCGTTCACCTGCGCGGTCGCCCCGACGTGGCCGTGGGTGGGCGCCGCCTGCGCGGCGCCGGCCGTCGCGGTGGCCGTGGAGCGGGTGCACAGTTGCGCGCACTACCCGAGCGACGTCGCCGCGGGCGCGGTCCTCGGACTGGCCGCGGCGTGCCTGGTGCGGCGCTCGCCCCGGCTGCTGCTGCGCCACTGGCCGTGATCCGGCGGGCCGCGCGGCTGCCGCCGACGGCCCGCCGGCGGCCCGGCAGGAACCCGCCCGGCGGATCCGCGTCCGGAGGTCCGCTCGGCCGTTCGAGCGGGTACCTGGAACCTGTCAGGGTCACGGGACGACCCCAGGGGGTGTGGGTGATGGAGCAGGCGATGACGCGGCTGTGGCGTCTGCGGGCCAATCCGCTGCGGCGCCGCTCGGACGTCGCGGAGGCGTGGGTGGCGCTCGCGGCCGCGGTGCTGGTCGCCGTGGGGGCCCCGGCCGCGGGCGTGGCGGCGGGGCTGTCCGCGGACGCGGCGGTGCGCGAGGAGCTCGCGGGGCTGCGGCGGGTGAGCGCCGTGCTCACCGAGGACGCCCGGCTGGCGAAGGGCGCTGCGTACAGCGTGGAGGAGGCCGTCAAGGGCCGCGCGGAGGTGCGGTGGACGGCGCCGGGCGGCGCCCCCGGCTCCGGTGTGGCGGTGGTGGCCCCGCACGCGAAGGCCGGTTCGCGCACCGTGGTGTGGGTCGACGGCGACGGCGGGCTGCGGCGCGACCCGCCGACGCACGCGCAGGCCAGGGCGCAGGGCATGGCGACGGGCGCGGCGGCGGCGGGCGGGGTGTGCCTGCTCGCGGTGGGCGGCTGGTGGTGCGCCAGGGAGTGGCTGGACCGGCGTCGCGAGCAGGAGTGGGAGCGGGAGTGGGCCCGGTGCGGCCCGGAGTGGCGCAGGAAACCGGTGTGACGGCCGCGGGCCGGGCGGCTTGGGCGTGCCCCGGCCGGGGTGCCGTCCCGAGCGGGGTGCGCGTCGGCGAGTGCCCCGGCGGGAGGCCCGAGGAGCCGGGGTGGCCGGGGATGCCGTCGGCCCGCAGCGGACGGGGGTCGCCGATCAGCAGGCCGAGCAGCCCGCAGACCCGCCCCCGCGGCCCGCACCCTCCGTGAGCGCCTCGCTCCCCCGGTCCGCGCGGCGCCGTCGCCGCCCTGTCCCTCAGCGTTCGGCGCCCGCGGCGCCGGCCGCCTCCGGGGTCGGCGCCACCCGCCGGGCCCGCGGGTGCGGCGCCACCGGCTCGCAGGGCACGGGCGCGGCGGGGCTGTGGGGGAAGCGGATGGTCAGGAGGGCCCGGTCGTCGGGCATCTCCGCGTCGGGGTGGTGGTCGAGGAACCGGTCGCACAGCTCCTCCACGGTCGCCCCCGCCGTGCGGCGGGCGAGCTCGGTCAGCCGGGCCAGGCCCGTGTCCAGGGTCTCGCCGCGCCGCTCGATCAGGCCGTCGGTGTAGAGCAGCAGGACCTCGCCGCCCTCCAGGGCGATCTCCGCCTCCTTGTACTCGATGCCGGTGACGGGACCGAGCGGCGGCGCGGTCGCCTGGTCCAGGTAGCGGCTCGTGCCGTCGGGGCGGATGAGCAGCGGCGGCAGGTGCCCGGTCCTGGCGTAGCGCAGGACGCGGGTGCGGCGGTCGTACACCAGGTAGCAGGCGGTCGCCATCAGCCCGTGGTGGTAGACGTTCAGGAAGGCGTTCAGCTCGGTCAGGACCGCGCCGGGGGCCGTGCCGCAGCGCAGGGCGATGCCGCGCAGGGCCGTGCTGATCTGCGCCATGGCGGTGGCCTCGGCCAGTCCGTGCCCGGCGACGTCGCCGATGGTGAAGCCCACGTGGTCCCGGTCCAGGACGTGCACGTCGTACCAGTCGCCGCCGACGTCCACGCTGTCGGTGCCCGGGGCGTAGCGGCCCGCTATGTCGATGCCGGGGACGACCGGGAGGGTCGGCAGCAGGCTGCGCTGGAGCCGCTCGGCGAGGCGGTGCTCGTGTTCGTACAGGGCGGCGCGGCGCAGGGCCTGGGCGATCTGCTGGCAGACCGCGGTGGTGTGCTCGGGCCCGGCCGGGGTGTCGCCGGGGGTGTAGGTGACGGTCAGGTTCCCCAGCACCAGGCCGTCCGCCTCGAGCTCCACCGTGACCTCGGTGCCCTCCGTGCCCGGCCGGTGCGCGGGCTCCGCGCCGGGCGGGGCGGCCCGGCCCGGCTGCTGGTCGAGGTCGGTCCAGCGGTCCCCCACCAGGGCGCGCAGGTCCTCGGCGGGACCGAGGGAGGGCAGGAGCCGCTGGGAGTGCAGCGCCAGGGCGATGCCGCGGGCGCCCAGCGTCTGGGGGGCGGTCCGGTGCACCGCGGTGACCACGGCGGCCAGGGTCGTGGCGGCGCCCAGCGAGGCGGTGAGGCGGTACAGGTGCTGGAGGCGCACCCGCCCGGCGTGCTCGGCGGCCAGCAGGCGCTCGCGCTCGGCCTCGGCCACGCGCCGGAACGCGACCTCGCGGTTGAGGGCGGCCACCTGCTGGCTCAGGGCGACGAAGCGGTCGCTGCGGTCCAGGCGGGTCATCACCACCTGCACGGCGGCTTCCCCGTCGTCGTACCAGGTGGCGCGGGCGCCGTGGCAGCGGAACCGCACCAGCGACCCGTCGGCCCCCGGCACGGTGAGGGCGCCCGGGAGGGGGTCGCCGCTGCACAGCCAGTGCTCCATCTGGCTGAGCAGGATGTGCCTGTCGTTGACCGCCAGGTCGAACAGGTTCGCTCCGACGCTCAGCACCGGGGCCTGGCGCGTGGTGACGGCGTTCACCGCGAGGATCCGCCCGTCCGCCGCGCACAGCAGGACCGGGTTGGGCAGCACCTTGACGATGGCCTTGAAAAGGCCGAGGTCCATCAAGGCACCCGTGTGGGCTCGGGGCCGGTGCCCTCGAAGGGGGCACTGTCGTAGTACTCGCGGCCGACGGCCTCCTCGGCCTGCTTGTCGGGCACGAGGTGGACGACGACCCGGCACCTGCCGTGGCCCCTGGCGATGGTCTCCTGGAGCTCGACCTTGGCGTAGCCGAGGTTGCGCGCGGCGATGGTGCCGAACATGTTGGAGGTCATCATGCACATCGACTCGCGGCCGACGACCTTCTCGGCGAAGGGGCAGCTCCGGCTGGCCAGCACGATCCTCTCGTCGTCCTGCTCGACGATGTAGAAGTCGCCCTGGATGCGCTGCTTGAGGTCGACCAGCACCTCGGCCACCTGCTCGCGGTCGAGCCGGTCGACGGCGAGGGCGCGGGTGTAGGAGTCGTTGATCTGGTTGCCCACGCCCTGGGACACCAGGCTGATGTAGCCGGAGGCCTCCTCCAGGCCGACCACCGCTTCCAGCGAGGTGGCCAGCTCCCTCACCAGCGTTCGGAGGAATACGTCGCGGTCCAGTCCGATGTCGGCGTCCGCCACTTGGCTCACGGAGCCCTCCCCTCGCCTCAGCGCGCACGCCTCACTGGTTGCCCCGACATGGTTCGAGACCAGCATAAACCGCTTTCCCGCCGTTGTGAGACGCGTATCTCGTTACGGATGGCGTTCCCGGCCACGCCGACTCGCTCCGCCCCCGGCCCGGCCCCGGCCGTGGGCCGGGGCGGCCGCCGCGCGACCGCGCCGACCTGCGGCGCGAGCGGCCCGCCGGGGCGGCGGCGTCCGTCAGCCGTACTCGAGTTCCGGTTCCGGCCTGGCGTGGTGCCTGCTGATGTTCCGCTCCAGCAGGGCGAACGCCTCGGGCACGCCCACGCCGTCCTCGCCGGGCGCGGGCAGGCGCCCGCCGGACCTCTTCAGCTCGCCCAGCGCCCGGTCGATGGCGGCGTGGGCCGCGAACAGGCAGGGCGTGCTGTACACGGCGACGTCCACGCCCAGCTCGGTGAGCTCCGGCAGGGACAGCATCGGCGACCTGCCGCCCGCGATCTGGTTGAACAGCAGCGGCTTGCCGCGCACGGCGGCGCGCACCCCGCGGATCTGCTCGACGCTGCGCACGCCGTCGACCAGGACCACGTCCGCGTCGGTGGCGGCGAGCGCCGCGGCGCGGCGCAGCATCTCCTCCTCCTCGGTGGCGTCGGTGCGGGCGACCACCACCAGGTCGCGCCGCGCGTCGAGGACCATGGCCAGCTTCTCCAGGTACTCGTCCAGGGGCAGGACCTGCTTGCCGCCGACGTGGCCGCAGCGCCGGGGGCGCTTCTGGTCCTCCAGGACCACGCCGGACGCGCCGATCGCCTCCAGGTGCTGCACGACGTGGCAGGCGGTCTCCGGGTCCACGTAGCCGTCGTCGATGTCGACCAGCAGGTGCTGCCGGGGCAGGGCGAGCCTGAGCCGCTGCACGAAGGCGACGATGTCCGGCCAGGCGATGAAGCCGATGTCCGGCAGGCCGTAGTGGGACGCGGCGAATCCGAAGCCGGAGACGAACAGGCCGTCGTAGTGCCGGGCGGCGACGGACGCGGAGAGCATGTCGAAGATGCCGATGATCGGCGTGGTGCCCTCCTGCGCGATGGCGGCCCGCAGTCGGCTGGGGTGGTTCACCGGCGACTCTCCCGGTTCTCGGTGGCGGACGCGGCCCCGGTGGGGCGGGCGGCCCCGGCGGGGCGGCGCGGGGCAGGCGTCAGCGCCGCGGCCGCCGCGGGACCGTCACTCACCGTCCGCGATCGACTACTGTCCGGCAGGACATTAGTCATGGGCGGGCCCCGCAACAAGCGCACCGGGCGGCGTCACCGGGTCGGGGCCTCGGCCCGGAGCCCCGGGCCGGGGGAACGGGGATCCGCGTCCGTCCCCGCGTGTGGCACGAGTTGATGAAGTGACCGCGGACGCGGTCGGTTGAAACGGTAGTCTGCCCGGCGGAGGTGGCCATGGCCGTGCGGGCGGCCGTGTCCGCGGCGGAAGGGACGTGACGTCCCGCCGCGGCACCGGGCCCGACGGCGGCGCTCCGCGCACCGGCGCGGCGCGGCCGAGGCGCACTCCTCCACCCATCCGCGTGCGGTGGCCCGGGGACGCGTGCCCCGGCCCCGCCGTCCGCCTGCCCGGTCCCGGCGGAGCGTGCCCCGCCCGGCGGCGCGGGGCGGGCCACAGCACCACACAGGAGAGACAACGTGACAGGCAGCACCCCTGGCGACCGCGCGCGGGAGCGGGACGGCGCATGGTGGCGTGAGTCGGTGGTCTACCAGGTCTACGTCCCGAGTTTCGCCGACTCGGACGGCGACGGGATCGGCGACCTGCGCGGCATCGCCGGCCGCCTCGGCCACCTGGCCCGGCTCGGCGTGGACGCGGTGTGGCTGACGCCGTTCTACCCCTCGCCGTGGGCCGACGGCGGGTACGACGTCGCCGACTACCGGGACGTCGACCCCCGGCACGGCACCCTGGACGACTTCCGCGACCTGCTCGCCGGGGCGCACGGGCTCGGCCTGAAGGTGATCGTCGACATCGTGCCGAACCACTGCTCCGACCGGCACCCGTGGTTCCGCGAGGCGCTGGCCGCGCCGCCCGGCTCGGCCGCGCGGGACCGGTTCGTCTTCCGCGACGGCCGGGGCCCGGACGGTGGCGAGCCGCCGTCGGACTGGCAGTCGAAGTTCGGCGGCCCCGCCTGGACCCGGGTGCCGGACGGGCAGTGGTACATGCACATCTTCGCGGCCGAGCAGCCCGACCTGAACTGGGCGAACCCCGAGGTCGCCGCCGACTTCGAGCGCACCCTGCGGTTCTGGCTCGACCTCGGCGTCGACGGCTTCCGCGTGGACGTCGCGCACGGCCTGTGCAAGGACCTCACCCCGCCGCTGCGCGACACCCTCGGCGGTGACACCGCGCCGCTCAACGCCCCGCCGGAGGGCGACAACCACCCGTTCTGGGACCGCGACGAGGTCCACGACGTCCACCGCGCCTGGCGGAAGGTGGTCGACGCCTACGACCCGCCGCGGATCCTGGTCGCCGAGGCGGGCGTCAGCGCCGCGCGGCTGCCGCTGTACACGCGTCCGGACGAGATGCACCAGGCGTTCAACTTCTTCTATCTGCGCTGCCCGTGGGACCCCCAGGAGTTCCGCCGGGTCGTGGACACCTCCCTGGACGGGGCGCGCTCGGTGGGTGCGCTGCCGACGTGGGTGCTGTCCAACCACGACGTGGTGCGGCACCCGAGCCGGTACGCGCTGCCCGAGGGCACCGACCTGGTGGCCTGGCTGGCCTCCGACGGCCGCGAGCCCGCGCCGGACACCGGGCTCGGGCGGCGCAGGGCGCGCGCCGCGGCGCTGCTGACCCTGGCGCTGCCGGGCGCGGCGTACGTGTACCAGGGCGAGGAGCTGGGCCTGCCGGAGGTGGCGGACCTGCCGCGGGAGGCGCTGCGGGACCCGATGTGGGAGCGCACCGGCCGGGCCCGCAAGGGCCGCGACGGCTCCCGCGTCCCCCTGCCCTGGACCCGTACGGGCCCCGGCCACGGCTTCGGTCCGGGCGAGGCGACCTGGCTGCCGCAGCCCGAGGGCTGGGGGGCGTACGCGGTGGAGGAGCAGGAGGGCCGCCCCGGCTCCTTCCTGGAGCTGTACCGGACGGCGCTGCGAGTGCGCCGCGCCCACGCCGGGGACACCGGCTTCGCCTGGCTGCCGTCGCGCGAGGGCGAGCTGGCGTTCCGCAAGGGCTCCGGACTGGAGTGCCGGGTCAACTTCTCCGGGCGCCCGCTGCCCCTGCCGGACGGCGCCCGGGTGATCCTGGCCAGCGAGGAGCCCGAGGACGGCGCGATCCCGCCGGACGGCGCGGTGTGGCTGGAGGTGACGGCCGGGCCGGACGGGGACTGAGAGCGCCCGCGGGCGCCCCCGGACGGACGGGTCGACGGGCATGGGTGTGGACATCGCGGTGCTGGTCGTCGACCCGGAGCGCCTGACCGGGACGCCCCGCGGGGAGCGGCTGCGCCTGCTGCGGGACGCCGTGTCCGCGCTGGACGACGAGGGCGACCGGGGCGGCGGGGGCGGCGGCGCCGGGGCGGACGAGGGCTGGGCGTGGCCCGCGCGGGCCGGCACGCCCTGGTACGGCGTGTACCGGTTCCCGGGCACCCTGGACTCGTTCAAGCCGCACTTCTGGGCCGGAGAGGCGTGGGAGCGGGTCCGGGGCCACGCCGGGCCCGCGCTGCGCTCGGCGCTGGACACGTTCCTCTCCGGGCTGTTCTGGGACGGGCCGTGGCCCCCGGAGGACGGGGACGGCGGGGACGGGGACGGCGGTCTGCTGCCCCGGCGGCGGGTGATGGTCGCCTGCCCGCCGGAGGACGTCCCGGCGCTCGCCGCCGCGTGGCGGGAGGCCCTCCCCCTGCTGGACGGCCTCGCGGAGCCGTTCGCCGTCCACGCCGCCAGGCCCTCGGGCTGGACGCGCGACTTCGCCGAGTTCCGCGGTCTGCTGCACGACTGGGCCGAGGTGGTGGACGAGGCCGGGCGGCGCGGCTGGGCGGTGGTGGGCCTCGTCCCGTACTGACCCGGCCCGGGGCCGCCCGCCGGGTGTGCGCCCGCGCCGCGGGGGAACCCCGGTGGTGCCCGGGTGCGCCGCCCCGGGCACCAGGTGCGGAGCGCGAGGGACCCGTGGATTGGGACACCGTCGTCCACGAGCTGTACGGGCTGCGGCCGGAGCGGTTCACCGCCGTCCGCGACGAGCGCGCCCGGGAGGCGAGGCGGGCCGGCAGGCGCGACCTCGCGGAGCGCGTCGCGGCGCTGCGCCGGCCCACGCTGGCCGCTTGGGCGAGCAACCTGCTGGTCAGGGCGGAGCCCGCGGAGGCCGCCGCCCTGGTCGAGCTCGGGCAGGCGCTGCGCGACGCCCACCGCGTGCTGGACGGCGGACGGCTCCGTGAGCTCAGCCGCCGCCAGGGCGCCGTGGTGGCCGGCCTGTCCCGGCGGGCGCGGCGGCTGGCCGCCGGGGCCGGTCACCCGCTCGGCGACGACGCCCAGCGCGAGGTCGAGCAGACCCTGCGGGCGGCGCTGGCCGACCCGGAGGCGGCCCGCGCCTGGGCGGAGGGCCGGCTGGTCGCTCCCCTGTCCCCCGCCACCGGCCTGCCCGCCGCGGACGTGGCCGCCGCCCGCCGCCCCGCGAGCCGCCCGGCCCGGCCCGCCCGCCCGGACCGGCGGCGGGAGGCGGAGCAGGCCCGCGCGCGGCGGGAGAAGGAGGAGGCCGAGCGGGAGGTCGCCGCCCGGCGGGAGGGGCAGGCGGCGGCCCGGCGGGAGCTGGAGCGGGCCGTGCGGGAGCGGGAGCGCTGCGAGCGGCGCGCCGCCGGGCTGCGCGAGGAGCTGGCCCGCGCCGAGGCGGAGCAGCGGGCCGCGGCCGAGCGGGAGCGGGAGCGGCGCGACCTGCTGCGGCAGGCCGACCGCGCCCTGCGCTCCGCGTCCGCGGCGGCGGAGCGCGCCGGGGCCGCCGGGGGCGATCGGGCCCCCGGTGGAGGCGGGCCGGGGTGACGGTGAGGGAGGCCGCCCGGAGGGGGAGGCGCCCGTCACCGGGGCGCGCGGTCCGCGGCGCCGCCGGGCGGGGCACGCCCCCGCGGACCGGCCCCCGGCGCCGGCGCCCGCTCGCGGCTCGCGCGGGGGCGGCCGGTGATGTCGTCGCCGTGTCGGCGATCTCCGATAGGGTTTCGGGAGGAGTGCCGGGAAGTCTGGTCGGCGAGCAGGACACCCGTCTGTTCACCGAACGGAGCCCCCCGATGGCGCTCGCACGACGCCCGAGCCGTGTCGCGGCCCTTCGCGCGTCCACGCCGAAGCGCCCCTCGTCTCTCCTTCGCCGCCGTATCCGCCGCCCGGCGCCCCGGCCGCCGGCGCCTTCGGGATCGGCCCGCCGCCCCTCGCCCCGCCCGGCCCCGTGCCGGCGAGTCGCCACGTGCCTTGAAGGGAACCCATGACGGATCACCAGTTGCTGGCCGAGCAGGTGACGCGCTCCCTGGAGGCGGCGGGCCTCCAGGTGGCGGGCGGGACCGATGTGCGCAAGCCGGGGCTCCGGGTGCGGCCGGTCGCCGGGGGTGTCCTGATCACCTGGACCTCGTCGGCGGGGCTGGCGTCGCTCGCCGAGCACGGCGGCGGCACCGGGGAGCGGGGCGGAAGCGTGGAGGAGCGGCTGCGGGAGGTGGTGCTCACGGCGGTCGTGGGCCTGCTCACCCAGCTCGGCCACTCGGTGGCGCCGGCCCAGGACCTTGGCGGCCTCCTGGTCACGGCGGAGGGGGCGCGGCGTGGCGACCCCGGCGAACCGTAGCGGCCCGGCCGGCCCCTACCGCGGCGGCGGCGCCGTGCTCCGCCGCAGGACGAGGCGGGTCGGCACCAGGGTGGTGCCCCGCTCCGGGGAGTCCTGGCGCATCTGCCGCAGGACGCCTTCCACGCAGCGCCGACCCACCTCGGCGAAGTCCTGGTGGACCGTGGTCAGCGGCGGCAGGAAGGAGCCGGCCTCGGGGATGTCGTCGAACCCGATCACGCTGACGTCGTCGGGGACCCTCCTGCCGCTCTCGTGCAGCGCCCGCAGCAACCCCAGCGCCATCTGGTCGTTGGCGGCGAACACGGCCGTGCAGTCCGCCCGCTCGGCCAGCCGCAGCCCCGCCCGGTAGCCGGACTCCGCCGACCAGTCGCCCCTGACCGGCGGCGGCGCCACCCGGCCCGCCCCGGTGAGCGTGGTGCGCCAGGCGTCCGCGCGGCGCTGCGCGGCGAAGGACTCCTCGGGGCCCGCCAGGTGCCACACGGTGCGGTGGCCGAGGTCGAGCAGGTGCCGCACGGCGTCGCGGGCCCCGCCCGACTGGTCGGTGTCGACCACGCTGTAGCGGTCGCCCGCGTCCGAGTCGACCACGACGACCTGGGCGTTGGGCGGCAGGGAGACGGTCGCCGCGTCCAGCAGGTGCACCTCCATGATGACGATGACGGCGTCCACGGCGAGCTCGCCGAGGCGGGAGAAGGCGCCGCGCACCTCGTCATGGGTGGGGACGGCGACGGGCAGGAGGGTGACGGCGTAGCCCTCCTGGGCGGCGGAGGCGGCGATGGCCTCGAGGGTGCGCACGTTGCCGGTGGTGGAGAGGGTGAAGGTGATGACGCCGATGGTGCGGAACTCGCCGCGGCGCAGGGCCCGGGCGGCGCTGTTGGGCCGGTAGCCGAGCTCCTGCATGGCGGCCAGCACCTGCCGCCTGGTCTCCTCGGTCACGCCCGGGTAGCCGTTGGAGACGCGGGAGACGGTTTGGGAGGAGACGCCGGCGAGGCGGGCCACGTCGGCCATGGACGCGCCGGGCCGGACCCGCGCGCGGGCGCGGACGCGGGTGGGGGGCGCGCTGTCCGCTGTGTCCACTGCTGTCCCCCAGTTTCGTGCCGCGTCGGGGTCCCCGGACGACCCTTGACCGCCGACATCGGACAGTGTAGACATGCCGCCACCGCATGTTTACGTAAACATCATCCGCGCGGAGCCGCTCGCGCGCCGGCCGGTGTTCACGTGGACATCCGCGGCCGCACCGGCCGCCCGCGACCCTGGTCCCGTTTCGGAACGAGGCCCGGGCCGCGAGCGGCGCCGCGACCGCGGGGGCGGGCACCCGCCCGCGGCCGTTCCCCGCCCGACGACGACGTCCGCGCCACCGCCGTCCCGGCGCAGCACCGGAAGGACCGCCATGACCCCCGCCCTCCCGTCCCGGCTGCCGCACGGACCGGGTGGTGACCCCGCACCGCACATCGCCTACGGCGCGGACTACAACCCCGAGCAGTGGCCCCGCGAGGTGTGGGCCGAGGACATCCGGCTGATGCGCGAGGCCGGGGTCACCGTCGTCTCCCTGGCGATCTTCTCCTGGGCCCGCCTCCAGCCCGCCGAGGACCAGTGGGACTTCTCCTGGCTCGACGAGGTCATGGACCTGCTGCACGCCGGCGGCATCGCCGTGGACCTGGCCACCGCCACCGCGTCCCCGCCGCCGTGGCTCACCGCGGCGCACCCGGAGATCCTGCCGGTGACCGCGTCCGGCGAGACGGTGTGGCCGGGCGCGCGCCAGCACTGGCGGCCCACCTCCCCCGTCTTCCGGCGGTACGCGCTGGCCCTGGTGCGGCGCATGGCCGAGCGCTACGCGGACCACCCCGCGCTGGTGGCGTGGCACATCTCCAACGAGCTGGGCTGCCACAACGTGTACGACTACTCCGACGACGCGGCGCGCGCGTTCCGCGACTGGCTGCGGGCCCGCTACGGCACCCTGGAGGCGCTCAACCACGCCTGGGGCACGGCGTTCTGGTCCCAGCACTACACCGACTGGGAGCAGATCCTGCCGCCCCGGCTGGCCGCGTCCCACCCGAACCCGACGCAGCAGCTCGACTTCAAGCGGTTCTCCTCCGACGTGCTGAAGGAGTACCTGCGCGCGGAGCGGGAGGTGCTGCGCGAGATCACGCCGCGGGTGCCCGTCACCACCAACTTCATGGTGATGAAGGACATCAAGGGCATGGACTACGCGGACTGGGCCGGGGAGGTCGACTTCGTCGCCAACGACCACTACGTGCGCCCGGGGCCGCAGGCCAGGGACGAGCTGTCGTTCTCCGCCAACCTCACCAGCGGCATCGCGGGCGGGCGGCCGTGGTTCCTGATGGAGCACTCCACCAGCGCCGTCAACTGGCAGCCGGTCAACGTGCCCAAGCTCCCGGGCGAGCTGGCGCGGGACTCGCTGGTGCACGTGGCGCACGGCGCGGACGCGGTGTGCTTCTTCCAGTGGCGGCAGTCCGCGGCCGGGGCGGAGAAGTACCACTCGGCGATGGTGCCGCACGGCGGGGCCGACAGCGACCTGTTCCGGGACGTGGCCGCGCTCGGCCGGACCCTGCGGGCGCTCGCGCCGGTCGCCGGGGCCGAGCGGGAGCGGGCCCGGGTGGCGGTGCTGTTCGACTGGGCGTCGTGGTGGGCGAGCGAGCAGGACTCCCACCCCACCTCGCTGCTGGACTACCGCCAGGAGGCGCTCGACTGGTACTCGGCCCTGCTGGCCCTCGGGGTGCGGGCCGACGTCGTGCCGGCCGGCACCGACCTGGCGCCCTACCCGGTGGTGGTCGCGCCCGTGCTGCACATGGTGCCCGCGGCGCTGGCCGAGGAGCTGACGCGGTACGCCGAGAACGGCGGCCACCTGGTGACCACGTACTTCTCCGGGATCGTGGACGAGAACGACCACGTCTGGCTGGGCGGCTACCCCGGCGCCCTGCGCGACCTGCTCGGCATCCGCGTCGAGGAGTTCGGCCCGCTGCCGGACGGGGAGTCGGTCGAGCTCGACGACGCCTCGCCGGGCACGCTGTGGACCGACCGGATCACCGTCACCGACCCCGCCACCGAGGTGCTGGCCGGCTACCGCACCGGCGCCTGGGCCGGGCGCCCCGCCGTCACCCGCCGCGCCGCCGGCCGCGGCTCGGCCGCGTACGTCTCCACCCGGCTGGGCCCCGACGGCCTGGCCCGGCTGCTGCCGCGGCTGCTGGACGCGGCCGGGGTGGGCAGCGAGCTGCCCGCCGAGGCGCGCGGGCGGGTGGAGCTCGCGGTGCGGCGCGACGCGGGGAACCGCTACCTGTTCCTGGTCAACCGGACCGACGAGCCGGTGCCCCTGCCGGGCCTCACCGGGGAGCCGCTCATCGGCGGCACCGGCGCCGCAGGGCCGCTCGTCCTCCCGCCCCGGGACGTCGCCGTACTGCGGCAGCCCGCCTCCTGACGCCTGAACCGCGCAGCGCACGGTCAGCGCACCCGGCATGCCCGCCGGCCATGCCGCACCCTCCGTCCCACCGCAGCGACCACCACAGAAGTTGGGAGCACACGATGGCACGTCGCACCCGCAGCAGACGACGACTCATCGGAGCCATCGGCACCGCCCTGGCCACCGGCGCCGTCCTGACCGCGGTCCAGCCCCCGCTGGCCCAGGCCCAGGACGCGCGGGCCGCGCAGGCCGCGGCCGAGTCCGTCACCGTCCGGCCCGACCCCTCCTACGCGCACGAGAAGTTCCAGGGCTGGGGCACCAGCCTGGTCTGGTTCGCCAACGCCACCGGCGACTACCCGCCGGAGATCCGGGAGAAGCTGGCGCAGCTCCTCTTCGGCGACGACGGCCTCGCCCTGAACATCGCCCGCTACAACATCGGCGGCGGCAACGCCCCGGACGTGAAGGACTACCTGCGCGCGGGCGGCGCGGTCCAGGGCTGGTGGAACGCCCCCGAGGGCACCACCCGCGAGGACACCGACTGGTGGAGCGCCGACGACCCGGCCGACTGGAACCCGGACGCCGACGCGACCCAGCGCTGGTGGGTGGACCGGATCAAGGACGACATCGACCACTGGGAGACGTTCAGCAACTCCCCGCCGTGGTTCATGACCGTCAGCGGCTACGTCTCCGGCGGGTTCGACGCCAACGCCGACCAGCTCAAGGCGGAGTCCGTCGACGACTTCGCCGAGTACCTGGTGGGCGCCACCGAGAAGCTGGAGAAGGCCCACGGCATCAAGGTGGACACCCTCGACCCGTTCAACGAGCCCAACACCGGGTACTGGGGCACCCGCCTGGGCCCCGACGGGGAGCCGGTCGGCGGCCGCCAGGAGGGGGCGCACATGGGCCCCGAGCTCCAGCAGAAGGTGATCACCGCCCTGGACAAGGCGCTGGACAAGTCCGGGACCAAGGCGGAGATCTCCGCGATGGACGAGACCAACCCCACCATCTTCGCGCAGAACTGGCGGACCTATCCCCAGCAGGTGCGGGACCTGGTCGACCAGATGAACGTCCACACCTACGGCACCGGCAACCGCACCACCGTGCGGGACCTGGCCAAGGCCGCGGACAAGCCGCTGTGGATGAGCGAGGTCGAGGGCGACTGGGGCGACGGCCAGGACTTCGAGGACATGCGTCCCGGCCTCGGCCTCGCCCAGCGCATCGTGGACGACCTGCGCGAGCTGGAGCCCGAGGCGTGGGTGTTCTGGCAGCCCGTCGAGGACTACGACAACATGAAGCCCGGCGGCGAGTCCGCCAAGGGCGGCAACTGGGGCAGCATCCAGCTCCCCTTCAGTTGCACCGCCGAGGACACCCTGGCGACCTGCCCGATCCGCACCAACACCAAGTTCCACACCGCCAGGAACTTCACCCACTTCATCAAGCCCGGCGACCGGCTGGTGAAGGTCGACGACACCTCGAGCGCCGCCGCCGTGTCCCGGAGGGGCGACGCCGCCACCGTCGTCCACGTCAACAGCGCCACCGCGCCGCGCACGGTCACCGTGGACCTGTCCAAGTTCGGCCACGTCGCCCGGGGCGCCACCGTCACCCCCGTGGTGACCAGCGCCGAGGGCAAGCTGGAGCGGCGGGCCCCGATCGCCGTCACCGGCGAGCGGGCGTCGTTCACCGTGCCGGCCCAGTCGGTGACGTCCTTCCTCGTCAAGGGGGTCTCCGGGGTCGCCGGGGACGCGGCGACGCTGCGCAAGGGCCACACCTACGAGCTGACCGGCGCCCAGAGCGGCAAGGCGCTCACCGTCGCCGACGACGGCGAGGGCCTGGTCATCGAGACCGCGGGCCCGGGCTCGGCCGACCCCGCCAAGCGGTGGCAGATCAAGCAGGTCAGCGGCGACACCGGCAACCAGAAGCGGTACGTGTTCGCCAACCCCGCGCGGGGCGAGCGGCTCGCGGTGCGCGACGGCGCCGCGGTGCTCGAACCGGACCGCGGGCCCCGCGACCGGGCCACCCAGTGGATCATGTCCACGACCGGTGACGGCACCTGGACCCTGGTCAACGCCGCCACCGGCCGGCTCCTGGAGGTGTCCGGGCAGGCTACGAACGACGGTGCCGCCGTCGGGGTGTGGGAGCCCAACTCCGGGGCAAACCAGCGGTGGAAGGTCACCGACGTGACCGGCGCCGCGCGGGCCGAGTAGCGCCCGCCCGCCCGCCCCGCGGGCTCCGCCGCCAGGGGACCGGCGGCGGAGCCCGCGGCCTTTCCGCGTCCTCCCCCGCGAGCCCGGGTCGCGTCCGAACCGGGCCGGACTCACGCCCGGTCGAAGCCGCGCTGCCGCTCCACGTCCGTGACGAGGTGGCGGGCGTGGTCCAGCTCCGCCGCGGCGTGCCGGGCGTAGTGCGCGGTGACCTCGGCGCCGAACACGTCGCGCCCCGCGGGCTCCAGGAAGGCGTCGAGCGCCTCGGCGAGCGTGGCGGGCAGCGGCCGGGCGCCCCCCGCGTCCCGGTAGGCGTCCCCGGCGCACGGCGCCGGCGGCTCCGCGGCGTCCGCCAGGCCGGCCGCGACACAGGCCAGCACGGCGGCCAGGGCCAGATAGGGGTTGGCGTCCGCCCCGGGCAGCCGCACCTCCAGGTGGCGGCCCCGGCCGTGGCCGGTGACCCGCACCGCGCAGGTGCGGTTGTCCTCCCCCCAGGTGAACGCGGTCGGGGCGAAGGAGCCCGGCCGGAAGCGGCGGTAGGAGTTGGGGGTGGGCGCCCACAGCGGGGCCAGGTGCGGCATGAGGCGCAGCAGCCCGGCCACGGCGTGCCGGACCGGGTCGCTGTGGGCGCCGCCCGGCCCGGCGAACAGGGGCGCGCCGTCCCGCCACAGGGACAGGTGGACGTGGCAGCCGTTGCCGGTGCCGGTCTCGGGCGCGGCCATGAACGTCGCCGCGAGGCCGCAGGCGCCGGCCACGTGACGCACGGCGGGCTTGAGCACGGTGTGGTCGTCGGCGGCGCGGAGCGGGTCGCCGTGCCGGAAGGTGATCTCCACCTGGCCCGGCGCCGACTCGGTCTTGAGTGCTTCGAGCGGCAGGCCCGCGCCGGTCACGGCCGACCGCAGCCTGCGCAGGAACCGCTCCAGGCGCGGGGGGTGGTCCAGGGCGTAGTCCAGGTTGTGGTGGGTGACGGGGACGAGGCGGCGGCGGGGGTCGGCCGGCAGGGGGCCGCCCGTGCCGTCCCGGCCGGCGGGGTCGTCCCGGCCGGCCGGCGGGCGCGGCCCGTTCCCGGCGGGCCGGTACAGCGTGAACTCGGTCTCCAGCGCCGCCCGCGCGGTCAGCCCCGACGCGGCGAGCCGCTCGATCTGGCGTTGCAGCATCCGCCGCGGCGCCACCTCCACCGGCCGCCCGTCGCCGTGCAGCGCGGTGGCGTGGAGCAGCGCGGTGCGCGGGCGCCACGGCAGGGTCCTGGCGGTGGCCAGGTCGGGGACGGCGACCAGGTCGCCGTAGCCGTCGTCCCAGGAGGTGAGGGCGAACCCGTCCAGCGGCGTCATGTCCGCGTCGGTCGCCAGGACGTAGGCGCACATGTCCGTGCCCCGGGCGGGCGCCTCCAGCAGGTGCGCGGCGTCGTGGATCTTGCCCTTCAGCCGGCCCTGGAGGTCGGGCAGGGCCACCAGCACGGTGGTGACGGCGCCGACCGCCGCCTGCCGGCGCAGCTCCTCCGCGGCCAGCCGGCCGCGCGGCGCCCCTCCCGCGGGTGCGGCGGCCTCCCGTGCGCCGACCGGTTCCGTGGCGGTCATACGACTCCCTCCCCGACCTTGGCCATGCCGCGGTCGCCCGCGTAGTCCACGGTGGTGGGCTCGGTGTAGGCGTGCCGTCCCCGCACCCGCCACCACACCCAGGCCAGGGTGAGCGCGGTGAGCAGGGCGACGGGGGCGTAGTTGAAGGTCTGCGTGGTGACCGGCGACGACTGGGGCAGGCAGAACACGACGGTGACGCAGGCGACCCACGCCACCGCCACCACGCCGACCGGCTTGGAGAAGCGGCCCAGGTTCCACGGCCCGGGCACGAACCGGCTGCCCGCGAGCAGGCGCAGCAGGACCGGTATCGCGTAGGCGGGCGTCATCCCGACGACGTTGATGGCCACCACCGCGCCGTAGGCCGTCGCCGACCACAGGGAGGGCAGGGCGAACACGAAGGCGGTGGCGACCGACAGCAGCACCGCCCAGTGCGGGGCGGTGTGGCGGTTGGTGCGCACCAGCCGCGCCGAGAACGGCATCGCGCTCTTGCGGCTGAACGCGAACACCATGCGCGAGGCGGCAGCGACCTCCGCGTTGCCGCAGAACAACTGGGCCACGATCACCACGAGCAGCAGGGCCTTCGCCGCCGTCATGCCCAGGGCGTCGAGGAAGATCTGGGCGGGCGCCACCCCGGTGGCCGACGCCTGGGTGCCGGCGTAGTCCTGGATGGCGAAGACCATCGCGGCGATGAGGACGAACCCGGCGACCCCGGACCAGGCGATGGCGCGGACGATGCCGCGCGGGGCGTTGACCGAGGCGCCGGTGGTCTCCTCCGACATGTGCGCGGACGCGTCGTAGCCGCTGAAGGTGTACTGGGCCATCAGCAGCCCGAGCGCGACGACGTAGACGGTGCTGGACCAGCCGGTGCCGTTGACGAACTCGAACGCGAAGTCCGGGGACCGGTGGTGGGACGGGACGACCACCAGCGCGCCGGCGATCACGGCCACGCCCGCCAGGTGCCACCACACGCTCACGGTGTTCAGCAGGGACACCAGCCGCACGTCGAACAGGTTCAGCACGGCGTGCAGCAGCAGAATGCAGGCGAAGACGGCGAGCACCCGGCCCTCGGTGGGGGCGATCCCCCACTGGAGGTTGAGCAGGGCGCTGACGAAGGTGGCGGCGCCGTAGTCGATGGCCGCGATCCCGCCGATCAGGCCGAGGGTGTTGAGCCAGCCGGTGTACCAGCCCCAGCGCGGGCCGCGCAGCCGGTCGGCCATGAAGAACAGCCCGCCCGCGGTGGGATAGGCGCTGGTGACCTCGGCGAGCGACGCGCCGAGGCACATCACCGCCGCGAAGACCACCAGCCAGCCGCCCAGCATCATCACCGGTCCGCCGGCGCCCATGCCGAACGCGAACATCGTCATGCAGCCGGAGAGGATGCTGATGACGCTGAACGAGGCGGCGGCGTTGCCGAAGCCGCTCATCCGGCGGGTGAGCTGGGGCCTGATGTCGAGTTCGCGCAGTAACGCGTCCTCGTCGCGGGCGAGGCGCCGGGGGCTTGCGCTGTGGGACACGGGTATCACCTCGGGGAAGCGTCGGTGGGGTCGGGGGGCCGCGGGGCCCGGCGGAGATCCGGGGGCGCGGCCCCGGCACGGGGTTTGGGGTGCGGGCCGCGGCATGGGCTTCGGGGGCAGGGGGTCCGGGGGCGCGCACCCGGTGGGAGTCCAGAGGGCTTCGCCCCCCCTGGACCGCCGGGGGTCAGCCGCCCGGCCGCGCGGGGCCGGTCATGCGCGTCCGCTCTCGTCCAGGGCGCGCAGGCAGGCCTGGCGGGCCTCGGCGAAGACCTCGGCGCCCGAGTCCCCTGGCGGGGCCTCGAAGGCCCAGGGCAGCGGGGTGCGGAATCGTTTCATCGCCCGGAAGACGCGGCCCGCGTCCGCGCGGCGGTCCGCGGACCACAGGGCGTAGGCCAGGTGGTTGAGGTCCAGCAGGGAGCGCTCCGCCGTGGCCGGGGAGTCGAACCAGGACTCCAGGGCCCGGCGGGTGTGGTAGGCGACGCCGGGCGCCGCCCAGTGGATGTACCGCAGCACGTCCACGGCACCGGGCCGCCTGCCGCTCCAGTAGTTCTCCACGTACACGTACAGCGGCAGCACCAGCAGCGACGACCCCTCCGGCGCCCGGGAGTCCGCCCACCGGACGAACTCCAGGCCCGCAGCGGGAGTCCCGCCGGCGCAGGTGCGCACGAATTGCAGCGCCCGGTGGTACGCCTCCCGGTTGCCCGGGTCCAGCCGGTCCACGTGCGCCAGCAGCCGCCACGGGCCCGGCGGCAGCATCACGTCGCCGTGCGGCACCCGGTGCTCCGGCCGCTCCCGGCGCGCGTCCGTCCGGGCCAGGGCCAGCAGGCACACCCACGGCACGGGGTCCCGCGGGTGCCGCTCCGCCGCGGCCAGGCACAGCCGCCGCGCGGTGGCGGCCAGTTGCGCGGTGGAGGTGTGCGGGCCGCGGGCGTGGCCGTGGGCGAGCAGCGCCCGCTCCACCGCGACCCGCGCCGACATCACCAGCGCGTCGTAGCTGTCCGGCTCCTCGGCCCGCCACACCCGCACCAGGTCCGACCGGGCGGCGGTCACCGCCAGGACCTGGGTGCGCGAGGTCCGCCGCGCCCAGTCGGCGCCCGTCCTGGCCAGGAGGTCGCGCATCGCCATCCAGTGGCCGGCGACCACCTCGTCCACGGCGGCGCGCAGCTCCGCGTCGAGCCCGCCCGGATGGTAGACCGCGGCCTCCGCAGCCCGTGCCATTCCACGCCCCTCCCTGGCCGCCGCTCCGGGACCGCGGTGCTCATCCGGCGGTGCCCGCACGTCTCGCGGACCGGTGTGCCGGCCCCGCAGTGGCGGAGGTGTTGCAGCTCAACGCGCCATGGCCCTTTCTCACGGGGAGTCACGGTCATTGCCTCGCGACGGGTGGACGGCGGGGGCGGGCGGCAGGCGGTGGGCGGGGGCGGTGAATGGCGAACGGCCGGGTTCGGCCGGTGACCCGTGCGATCGCGCGTCGCCGCGCGTGGTGGCGCGGTGTTCCGCGTCGTGCCGTACTGCTCCGCATTGCTCCGCGCGTTCCGCGGTGTTCCGCGGTGTTCCGCGTGGCTTTCCGGGCGGGGTTTCGCCCGTGTTCCGCCCGGTGCTCCGTTCCGTGTTCCGTCCGGAGTTCCGCCGGTGGTTCTCTCCGCCGCCCAGCCGCTTTCCGCGACACCGCCGGGGCCGCCCGTGCGCACCGCTGCCCGCCGCCCGCTGTCCGCGGGGGAAGGCGGCGGCCGGCGCCCCGGCCTGACGTCGCCGTCCAGTCCTACCAGCACGGGCCTCCCCCGCCGAAACTCCGCCCCGCCCGGTGGGGCTTCGCCGCCGGTGTTTTCGGACCTCCGGGAAGTGACGGAAAATCACCTTGAAGGCGGTGGGCCGATCCCCCGTACGCGTTCTCGCCTCATCCGGGGAAGATTTCCTCCCGGTGACGCGGAGAAGACGGTGAGGAAAAGCGCGACCGGCCGTTCCCGCCTTTTCCACACGTCATCCCGCACACATGCCGGCGCGGCCGGCGGACCCGGTCGCCAACCCCGACCGCGAACCCCGCGAGCCGCGCGGAGGCCGCCGGGCGGACGGCCCGAAGCCATCGGCTCGCCCCCGCCCCGCGGTGTTCCCGCCGAACCTGACCGGATACGGACGGGCCTCCGCGGGCCCCGAGGGGAGCGCTCGGCCGTGGCCGGACCCTTCCACTCCCACTGCTCGGAGCTGCGCGCCGCGGGCTTGTCCCCCTCGGGCGCCACCCTCGCCGTCGCCACCAGCGGCGACCCGACCCCGTGGACGCGCGGCCCCCGGCGGGGAACCCGGGCGCGGATGGCGCGCGCCGATCGGCGACCTGGTCACCGTTCGGCGGGGTCGTGCCACCAGACGTGGACCTCGGTGCTCGGACGGCGCTCGGAGAAGCGGCCGGACGGGGAGGCCTCCCGCAGCAGCCCGCGCAGGTCCGCCTCGAAGGCGCCCTGGCGCGGGCCGAACAGGTGCGGGGCCGAGTAGGACATCGAGAACACCCACGCGACGATGTCGTCGCAGGTGCGCTCCAGCGCCTGCCCCGCGGGGACGACGAGGCGGTCGGGACCGGCGAATCCCGCACGGGCGAGCACCGCCGCCTCACCGCCGGGCGTGCCCTGCGGCAGCACGCCCCGGCCGGCCCGCCGGACCGGTCCCAGGTAGCGCTTGACCAGCTCGTCGATCGCCGCGGCGGGCGGCGCCGGATGGGGCAGTCCTCCGGCGGTGCGCGCCTCCGTCTTCAGGTCCGATATGTGCACCAGGGCCCCGCCGGGCCGGAGCATCCCCCTGATGGTCGCCGCCACCAGGTCGCGGTCCATCCAGTGGAAGGACTGGCCGAACGTCGCGACGGTGAACGTGCCGAGTCCCGCGGGCAGGTCCTCGGCCCGGGCCCGCACCCACCGCGCCTTCCCGGCCACCCCCGCCCGGGCGGCTCCCCGGGCGGCTTCGGCGATCATCCCGCTGTCCGGGTCCACGCCGACGACCTCGGCGAACAGGTGAGCCAGGCTCAGGGCGAGGGTTCCCGGTCCGCAGCCCACGTCGATCAGGCGCCCCCGCCCGTCGAGCCCCAGGGCCCCGGCGAGGACGTCCGCCAGCCCGGGGGCGTAGGGGAGCCGCCCGCGCCGGTAGTGGGCCGCGGTGCCCGCGAACAGCGTGTCGTCCCACTCCCAGACGCCGGTCACGTCCGTCCACCACCTTCGCATCGCGTGATCGCCGACCGCCCGGCCGCCGATGATCCCACGGCTCGGCGGACGGCCGCGGCGCGCGGCGTCAGAACTGGGCGTCGAAGTAGTCGATGTCGGTGATCTCCACCTCGAGGTTCAGGGCACGGGAGCCGTGGTCCTGGAAGTACACCTCCTGAAGGCCCCGGGCGACGATGTCGCGCAGCTCCCGGTCGCCCGCGCCGCGCTCCTGGGCGGACAGCAGGCGGGCGGCGTGCTCGGGCGGGAGGTGGACGGTCAGGCGCCGCAGCCGGGGGTCGTCGGTGGTGCCGATGGGCGCGGTGTAGCCGAAGCGGGCCCTGGTCTCGATGGTGATGCCGGTGCTGGTGGCGGCCTGCCTGCGGCGGCGCAACCGCACCCGGGGCTGCCACACCTTGGCGACCTCGCGGGCCAGGGCGTCCCGCAGCGGCGGCCGGGGGCGTTTGCGCTGCCCGGCGAGGTAGCGCTCCACGGTGCGCCGGGACACGCCGAGGCGCGCGGCCACCGCCCGGGTGGAGCCCCTCTCGGCGCGCATCAGCAGCCGCATCTGGGCGAGCGGGGTCTTCGGCGGCTGCCGGGTGAACGCCTCGGCCTCGGCGCGCCGGAGGGCGTCGTCGATGTCGCCCACGGGTCACTCCCCCTCGTCCAGGACGGCGTCGCCGCCCTTGATGTGCCGGGCCGGGTTGTGGCCCTGCTCCATCAGGTCCACCGCCCAGGCCATCTCCTGGACGCCCTCCAGCTTGGCCGAACCCGGCGTGGCGCCCAGGCGGAAGGTGCCGGGCACGGGCGCGCCGTCCGGTGTGCGGGGCAGGAAGTCCCGCGGGGAGGGACCCGGGCTGGGGTAGACGACGCAGTCGGACAGCACGGCCAGGGGGTGCGGGCCGCCGGCGCGCACGGTGTTGAGCAGCTTGCGGTGCATGTTCACCCGGGCCTTGGCGATGACGGCGGCGCGGATGTCGGGTCGCCAGGTGGGGCGCTCCAGCGCGGGCCAGCGCTCCCCGTCGCGGTAGCCGCGGCCCTGGGGGCGTTCGCGGAGCTTGCCGATGCCGCCCTTGACCGTGGCCTTGATCGCCGAGAGCACGCAGGCCAGCGCGGGGTCCACGTGCTTGTGGCGCTCCATCGCGGCGAGGAACGCGGCCTCGTCCGGCTCCCTGCCGACCGGTACGCCGAGGTCGGCCATGGTGGCCAGGTAGGCGTCCTTGAGCCGGTCGTGCCACGGGTCGAGCCACGCGCCGGTCTCCCGGCGCAGGTACGCCTCGACTGGTGCCACGTCTGCGCCGAGCTCCACGGCGTAGGCGACGGTGGGGGTGGCGTACCAGGCGGGGCCCGAGGGGCGCTGCCCGGACGGGGTGAAGGGCGACGGCAGCCGCGGGTCCAGCTCGACGTGGGACAGGTCGACGTACCAGCAGCCCGGGACCTTCCGGTCGAACACGGGCCGGGGCACGTGGACCGGCTCGCCCAGGCCCACCGTCAGACGGGCGGAGGCGGCGAGGAACGCGGTGTTGATGTCGACGCCGACCGCGAACGGCAGCAGGCACTCGGCGTCCTCCAGCAGGCCCGGGTCGCGGACCCACTGGTACGCCTCCTCGTCCAGGAACCCGCCGGTCCAGCCCTGGGCGACGGGGTGTTCCACGGGGGCCTCGGGCGGCGCGGGGTCCACCGGCCGGGTCAGCGCGCCGGCGTTCGGCGCGGAGACCCAGGCGCCGGTCTCGTCGCGCACCGCGCGGGTCGGCGGGCGCAGCGCGCTCATCAGCTCGAGGCCGGAGACCGCCGTGGAGCCGCGCGGGGTGATCACCCGGGCGGCGTACGTGCCCAGGGCGCGGGCGAGTTCGTCGGGCGGCAGCTTGGCGGCGCCCGCCCAGGCGCGGGAGTCCAGCGCGTCCCAGGGCAGCACGGCCAGTTGCACGCACTGCCGCCGCCCGCCCCGGACGGGCCGGTAGACGCGGGCCCAGGGGCCGAAGCCGCGCTGGGTGAGCCGCCACTTGGCGCGGGTGAGCTGCCTGACCACGGGGTGGTCGTCCGGCAGCCGCAGCCCGCGCCGGTCCTCCAGGCGCGGCGGCAGGCCCAGGCGGTGGGCGGCGGCGGCCGTCAGCACGATCAGCGGGTCGGAGTCGCTGCCGTGCCGGTGCAGCTTCGGGGCGCCGAGGCCGGACTCGCGCAGCGTCCACTCCACCAGGGCGGGGACGGTCGTCGCCGGGCAGTCCAGCAGCGTCCCGCCGGGGCAGTGCACGGTGCCGTCGCCGTCGAGCACGCCCAGCGGGCCGTGGGGGAACCGCGGGTCGGCGGGGGGCGCGGCGGCCCCGCGGGCGGGCGGGCGGCCGCCGGGGGGCGCGGGCGGGCCGGTCACCGCCCGCGCGGCCCGGGGC
>NZ_BAAGTD010000053.1:0-55703 GCF_054782095.1 Streptomyces capparidis
CATCGCCACCCGCTACGACAAGACCGCCACCATCTACCTGGCCGGACTCCACATCGCAGGCATCTTCCTGTGGTCCGTCCGATGATCCAAACGAGAGACCCTAGCCCGCCTGGCGGCCGCCCTGCCCGAACACCCCACCACGACCGGCTGTACCTGCTGACCCTGCCCGTCTGGGAGCTGAAAGCGGTGTGGGAGGTATTGAACGCGGTGCGCCGCGCCCGCGACGGCAAGCCCGGGACGGAGGAGCTGCGGGACTTGGTCGAGCTCTGCGGTGCTTCGTTTCTGCCTGCACCGGGTGACCGTGCTGACGCTGGACACCCCAGCAGTGAGCACCCTGGCACCGCCCTGGTCATGCGCGCGCCGCCGGACGGGGTGGGCCGGGAGGCATACCGGCACCTCACCGCGGCGTGAAGGCCGCCGGGATCACGCGCTGACCATCCTGCGGGCCGCCCTGCTGCTCCCCGCCCGTGGCGGTGGAACGCGAACTCTGCATCACCGGGCTGGCCAATCACGCCGAGGGCGGTCCGTTGGGAACCTCCCCGCGCCCGCCCCGGCCACCAACCACGCCCGGTTGAGCCCAGGTTCGGCGATCTGCCTCAGGCCGGTAGTCACCTCGTGTGGCAGGACCCAGTGGCGCGGTCGGGGCGGCCTTCGGCCCGGATGGGCTGCCGGTCAGGCGGGGGTGGTGATGGCAGTAGGTCGTGGGAGGAACCGCGCGGTGAGGCCGAACATCGCCCGGGGGCACCCGACCCCGGTGGGCCCAAGGGCTGGCGACCTTCCGATGCGGGCGCGTGGGTGGTGGTGTGTCACTCACAGGTGGGAGCCGTTTCGGGCCATGCCGTACACGGGGCCGGTACGGGGGGCCAAGCAGGCCAACACCCCCTCACCGACAAACACCTATTTCTGGACTGAATTCTGATTCGAATATATTTCTAGACTTTTTCACCATTAGCTCTTCCTGTCAGGATCTTCCCGGACAGTCCATCCCGGAGGGAGAAGACGTATGGCCGAATGGCTGAGGGTGACGGGCGCGCTGGTGCGGATCGCGGTGGGGTCGCGGACGAACGTGTGGGGGGTGAACGCGGGCGGGAACATCTACCGCTACACCAACAACGACGCCTCCCCCTGGGTGCAGATGCCCGGCGCGGCCACCGACATCGGCGCCGCCGCGGACGGCACCGTCTGGCACGTCAACTCCGCCGGCAGCGCCTACCGGTGGACCGCGGACGCCACCGGCACCCCCTGGCAGCAGGTGCCGGGCACCGCCCTGAAGGCGATCTCGGCCGGGTCGCGCACCAACGTGTGGGGCGGCGCCGACGACGCCATCCACCGCTTCACCACCAACGACGCCTCCCCCTGGGCCAAGGCCCGCGGCAGCGCGACCGACGTCGCCGCCGGCGCCGACGGCACCGTCTGGCACATCTACAACAACGGCGAGATCTACCGCTGGACCGGCGACCAGCCCGGCTGACACACCCCCGGGGCACCCGCGCCCCGACCAACCCGGCCCGGCCGCCGGCACCGCACACCACGCCCTCCTCGATCACGGTCAAAGGGGTGGCCGCACCGCATCCGGTGTGGCCACCCCCTTTCGCGTGGTCGGCATCGACCGCCGCGGCCGCCCGTACGAGCAGCCGCAGCGGTTCGCGCGGGCAGGCGGAGGACACCGGCTTGGTCACGGTGGGGGCACCCGGCAGCGCATCGCCGCTCTCGCCGCCGACACGAACCACCGCATCCGTCAGCACCGCGCCCGCCGACCCCGCCGACCCCGCCGACCCCGTCGCGCCCTGCCGACCCCGCCGCGCCGGGCGCGTCTGCTGGAGCGGGCCGCGGCGCGCGGCCGCCCACCGCCCCGCCCGCCTCGCCTTGCGGGGAGGACCGGGTGACGACCCCACCACCGTCCACCCGGCAACCGCGCCGGTACGAGCAGCGCCTTCCCCACCCGGCGCTGCCGGGTGGGGAAGGCGCCGCGGTCCCGCCGCGTTCGAATCCGCATCTGCCGGGACTGCGGCGCCTTGGTGTGCATCGCCGTCGTCCACAGCCGCCAACCCGATTGCTGCACGACGCACCGCACCCCGACCGCGCCGCGCCGCGCGAAGGTCCGCCGCCCGCACCGGTGCGGCCCGAACGGCGCAGGTGGTGCGCACCGGTGGGGTGCGGACAGCCAGCCGGTGGTGCGGCGTCAGCGCTCCGCATCACGGCCCTGCCCTGGAGGTGGGGCGCCGCACCCCGCGGCCGGGAGGGTGTCGCGCGCGGCCGTACTCCGCGCCGCGGTGTCGCGAGACGGCAGCGCCTGTGAGGGGCCGCCGGTGAACCGGCGGCCCCTCACAGGATGTCGGAGCTAGGCCTGAGCAGATTCCTGGTCCTGCTCGGAGTCGAAGGCCTCGTCGTGACAGGGGCCGCACGTGCCCGCGGGGTTGCACTCCGTCTGCGGGGCCTGGGCGATGTCCTGCTGCTTGGTGGTCTTGGTTTCGTCAGTGCTGACGGATTCGCGATTCATAGCCGCTCTCCTTGCTCTCATTGTGGATGGAACTGTTCTTCCGGGAAGCGAAGTGCGCGTTCAACTCCTTTGCTGTCCGGAGCATGTCCGGACCGGACAGAATCGTCGACAACGAATCCCGGAGAACGTTTCCGACGGGCAGCCAGCGCGAGAAGACACACGGCCACACATCGCCGTTGCTCGCCACAGCCGCGCGGCTCTTCGTGCAGCCGCCGCACAGCTGCGAGACGTCCTTCGCCCGCTCCAGACCGCCGCGGCCCACGCCGCGTAGGCGGTCGACCTTCACGCGCGTGACACCCAGGGCGGCCAACTGCTCACGGGCTTCGGCGACGCGCTGCCCGTCGTGGAGATCGACGATGCCCACGAACAGGGGGATGCCGCGTCTCAACGCTTCCGCGATGTTGTCCTTCGTGCGCTGGAGGGTCGGCCGACGTGTGATCTCGGCATGCTGCCGCGGATCATCGGTGTAGTAGCTGGTGGCGAGGCCAATACCCAGTTCGGAGAACAGGCTCCACAGCGGGGGAGTGATACGCACGAGATTGCTGTACACTTCCGCGCTCAGTCCGCGCTTCCGTGCACGAGTGATCAGCGGCGCGAAGTCGGGGTGCAAGGTGGGTTCACCGCCGATGAACTGGACTGCCTTCACACCCAAGTCGGCGGCTTCGTCGATGACACGTTCCCAATCGCGCCGCGCCATCCTCCCGTGTGTCGCGCCAGGTCCGCTCTCCGCATAGCAGTGCACGCACTCCAACTGGCACTTTCCTGTGATCTCAAGCCACAGGAAGGACGTTCCGCTCATGTGGAGCCTTTCGCTTCGACTGCATTCCATTGACATCTCCACCACGTGGAGACGCAATATTTGGCGACCTGAACGAGTGACGCGTCCCGCTGGTCTCGGCGGCTCGTGGCGGCTCATCAATGCAACAGGCGGGCCGGTCCCGTGTGATGAGGAGGCGGTGCGCATACCGGCACATCACCGCGGCGTGGAAGGCCGCAGGGATCACCTGCTGACCACCCCGGCGAGCTGCCCTGCTGCCCCCCGCCCGCCATGGCGGGCGGCGCACCGCGTGGGGGCGTTGCCGGGTTTTGCGGTGGGCGGGTGACGAGGACTGCGCCGACGTCGTGGCGGGCGGCTGGGTGCCGATTTCTCGAGCTAGGCGGTCGTCCGGGGCCGGGACGTGTGGTGGTCGGCGCTCCGGCCGGGAAGCCCGTCCCATGCGCGGGTTCCCGCCCCGGCGGACTCGTGTCGGGGTGAGAGCTCGCTCGGCAGGGGGGATCCCTGCCAGAGGCAACGGAGGCCGGCGCCGGGCCCGGTGCCCGCGGGCGGGCGAGGCGGAACTGGGTGTGCGCGGCGTTCAGCAGCCAGACGCATCAACGGTCGATCCGCGGTCCATCGAGAGGGCTAGCAGGTGATCACCACCTGCGCTTTGGAACGCGAGCGAAGTTCATACATGCGGATGAACGGGCAGTCGCCCGTGCTTTGTCCGCGTCCGCTCGGCGCATCTTAGCGGTGGCGCAGCGAAGCGGCGCTTCACCCCGGGCCGACCGTCGGGCCGGGGGCCGGCAGGGCGACGGCACGCCTCCGTCGTGTCTCCCGGACATCAGGGCAGCCAGGGAAGGGTAAACGATCATGACGGACATCACGGAGATCGTCGCGACCGTCGGGACGGCCAACACCTTCGCGGGAGGAACCAACAACGCGATCTACCTCGGCATCGCCGGCCGGGAGTTCAACCTGGACACCGCGGCCAACAACTTCCAGACCGGCGCCACCGACACCTTCGTCATCGGCACCGGCAGCAACGTCGCGAACGCCAACTTCAACGACCCCACCAGCCCGCAGCTCACCGTCGCCGACCTCGACTGCTTCCCGGTCTACATCCGGCTGGACGGAGCCGACGAGTGGCGCCTGGACGAGGTCACCGTCACCGTCAACGGCACCCACGTCTTCACCAACCCCAACCTGGGCGGCGGTGCCGCCAACCAGCAGATCTGGCTGGCCAAGGAGGGCGGCACCGTCTGGTACCTGCGGCGCACCGCGGGCACCCCCCAGCCCTCACCGCAATCCGGCACCCTGGGCGGACACGTCGTACGGGGAAGCGTCGCCCAAAACGGCAGCATCCAAAGCACCAGCGGCAACTTCACGCTCAACAAGATCGCCACCGGCACCTACCAGATCGTGTTCAGCACCCCCTTCCCCGGAATCCCGAGCGCGACGGCCACCATCTGGGAGCACACCCAGTCCCTGTACATGCAGGACACCACCCACATCGCCTCCATCGACACCAACCAGGTCACCATTAAAACCAGCGACTCCAACTACAACCCCTCGGACCGGCCCTTCAACTTCATCGTCATCGGCTGAACCAGCAACCCGATCCGAACCAAACCGCCCCGCTGCCCCCGTGGGTTGCGTCACGATGACGGAATGGCCCCCACTCTTCCCGTCGACAGCGGCCGCCCGGCGCGCGCGTGCGCGCCCTCGGGCTGCGCTGCACCGGTCACCCCTCCCCGCGCGGACCGTCGTCGTCCCGGTCCGGCGGCGACGCCCGAGCGGACACGCACCGGGCCGGGCCACCCGGGCGCCCAGCCGCTCCCGGTCCGCCGTCCAGGGCCTGTTGTGCACCGCCGGGTGCCGGGGACCGGCCGGGCAGCGGGTGCCGGCCGGGCGGCGGGTGCCGGCCGGATGCCGGGGGTCGGGTGGTGACCGCGTCCCGGCCCGGCGCTGTCCCGGGCACGCAGGAGAGCGCCTTATCCGCCCCACCGCCGGGCGCGGACCGGGCCGACCCGGCGGTGGTGGGGGAGCTGGCCGCGGCGGTGACCGAGGCCAAGGACGGCGGTTGGCCGACGCTGCTCCTGGACGACACCCACTTCCACGGCACCCTCTACACCCTGCTGCCCGCAGCGGTCCGCGCTGCCTGGGACTGCGGCCGGCTCGGCGCCACCCACCGCCCCGGGCCCGGCCCGCTGTGGTGGACCGTCCCCGACCACCAGCCGGGCCGCAGCCTGCTGTCCGACCTCGCCGCCGGCCTCGGCCACCCCGTCCCTCGCGGCGCTGACGCCAGTGTGTGGGTCACCGACCACCTCCTGCGCGGCGCCCCCCTGCTCGTCATCGCCGGCATCAACCCGCTGCGCCCTGCCCGCACCCCGCGCACCTCCGCCGTACCGGCGCTGTACGACATCACCCGCCACGCCCCCGCCACCCTGCTCGTAGTCACCGGCACCGACCCGGGCCACCCTCGCGGCCATGCCGGACGCCGACTCCTTCCTCAGCCACGCCACCCACTACCGCCCCGACAGCCCCCGCCTGCCCAACCCGCCCTCCCCGACGACCCCACGCCGCTGACCCGCACACTGCCTGCCGCCACCCCTTCGAAGCGGAAAGCCAAGGGGAGAGCGGATGGACTCCCGGGCGGCCATGCGCGCGGGCTCCTGGGCAGCGCTGCGCCGGGCCGGGCGGCGCCCCGTGGGGGAACGTCCTCGCACGGCGCAGGGCCGGGCGGCGCCCCGTCGCCCGGACCGGGTGGGCCCTGCCATGGTCAGCCACCCGGATACAGCTCCCACCCGCCTCCTGCCGACGCCGATCTATCCCGTCTCATCCGTCGGTGGGTGCGGGGAAGTCCTTGGCGGGGATGCCTGTGGGCCGTAGCGCCCGGGTGTGGTCTGCCGGACCAGGCCCGCCTTCTCCCAGCCCTCCAGCCACCGTTTCGCCTGGCGTCCGGAGACGGCGTGTCCGTCCTGCGTCAGCCGCCGGGGGAGTTCCTCGCAGGTGACGCCGATGGCGATGCCGATCTCCCGCACGACCTCCAGCGCGTAGTCCTCCACGCCTCCGCTGCCCGCGTCGTCCCCGGCCTGTCCGGCCTGCCCGGTCGGCGCCCCGGGGCGCGCCCCGGGGCCGGCCGTCCCCGGCCGCCCCGTCGCTGCGCTGGCGCCCACTGCGGCCGAAGGCTGATCGGTGACCGCCGACGCGGACGGCTCCTGCGCCACCACCGGCCCTGCCACCGCCGTGCGGGCCGGCGCGGGCACAGCGGCGACGGGGTTTTGATCGTGCGTCTGCGCGCCCGCGGACAAGCACTCCGCGACCTGGGTCCCCGGCCGGCTACCGCCTCTACGGCGAGGACGCGGTCGAGCGCCTCGCGTTCATCGGCGCGGCCAAGCACCTCGGGCTGCCGCTGGAGGAGGTCTCGGAGCTGCTGGCGGTGTGGGAGCCCGGCGCGTGCGCGCAGGTGAAGGCCGATCTGCGGCCGCGGATCGCAGCACGGATCGCGGACGCCGAGGCACGCGCCGCCGAACTGGCGGCGTTCACCGCCACCCTGCACACGGCGCTGGACCACCTCGATGCGCTGCTCGACCGGCCCGGGCGCCGTGATCCCGCATGCGGCTTCCTCGCCCCCGCCGCCCTCACCCGGCCGGTCGACGTCGCCGTGTTGCCCAGCCGCCGGGCCGCCGAGCAGGACGCTGAGCGGTGGAGAAGCGCGCCGGTGGCCTGCTCCCTGAGCGGTGACTTGCTGGGCGAGCGCACCGAGCAGTGGCGGCGGCTGATCGACGGCGCCGAACGGCGGGAGACCGACGAGGGCCTTCGTCTCACCCTTCCCGCCGACCGGGCCGGTGCCATCGCGGCCCTGGCCGCCGCCGAGCAGCAGTGCTGCCCGTTCTTCGACTTCCGCCTCCACCTCGACGGCCCCGTCCTGCACCTTCAGGTGCAAGCCCCGTCCGAGGGAGCCGCGCTGCTGGCCGAACTCTTCGGCCCGGCCGCCTGACCGCCACACCACCCCTCTTCCCCTGCTTCTTCCACCCTCTGAAGGCCCCCCGTGCTTGTCGCCCTCTCCGTCGCCCTCTTTGCCGTCGCCGCCCTGTTCGAGATCGGAGGCGCCTGGCTGGTGTGGCAGGGCATCCGCGAGCACAAGGGATGGATCTGGATCGGCGCCGGCATCATCGCCCTCGGCCTGTACGGCGTGGTGGCCACCTTCCAGTCCGACGACAACTTCGGCCGCATCCTCGCCGCGTACGGCGGGATCTTCGTCGCCGGGTCGATCGCCTGGGGCATGGTCGCCGACGGATACCGCCCCGACTGCCTCGACGCCATCGGCGCCCTGGTCTGCCTCGCCGGCATGGCGGTCATCATGTACGCCCCGCGCGGGCACTGACCGGCCGCAACCAGGCACGTCTAAGCTGCACCCGCGACACGAAACAGGAGGCCGAAGACCGTGGCGGACGAGCAGGAGCTGGCCGAGATCCAGCGGCGGCACTGGCAGGACACGTACACCGCCCACCCGGGGATGTACGGCGAGCAGCCCTCCGCACCGGCCGTCCACGCCGCCGGCGTCTTCCGTGCTGCCGGGGCCCGCGACGTGCTGGAGCTCGGCGCCGGGCACGGCCGCGACGCCCTGTACTTCGCCCGCGAGAACTTCACCGTCCAGGCCACCGACTTCTCCGCGACCGGCCTGGAGCAGCTCCGGGACGCCGCCCGCACCCAGGGCATCGCCGGACAGGTCACCACCGCGGTCCACGACGTCCGTGACCCGCTGCCCCTGCCGGACGCCTCCGTGGACGCGGTCTTCGCGCACATGCTGCTGTGCATGGCCCTGTCCACCAAGGAGATCCACGCGGCCGTCGCCGAGATCCGCCGCGTCCTGCGGCCCGGCGGCACGTTCGTCTACACCGTCCGCCACACCGGCGACGCCCACTACGGCACCGGAACCGCCCACGGCGACGACATCTACGAGCACGGCGGCTTCGCCGTCCACTTCTTCGACCGCGCCCTGGTCGACGCCCTCGCCGACGGCTGGACGCTCGACGAGGTCCACGCCTTCGAGGAAGGCGACCTGCCCCGCCGCCTGTGGCGTATCACCCAGACCCTGCCCCGATGACCGCCATACCCGCACCGGACATCACCGTCGACGGCACCGGCCTGCTCTGCGTCACCCTCCTGCTGCGCTTGCGCAAGCAGCTCGACGGCGCGAAGCCGGGCACCGTCGTCCACGTCATCGCCACCGACCCCGCCGCCCCACTCGACCTGCCCGCCTGGTGCCACATGACCGGCCACCCCTACCTCGGCCCCGTACCCGACCCGGCCGGACGGCCGGTCTACGCCCTGCGGCTCACCACCGACGCCGTTCGCACACGGCCCGGCGCACCATGGCACCGAGACGATCGCGGCCAGCAGGAGTCCCGCGGGTAACCCCGACAAGATCAATGTCAGCGGCACTTTTCTGTACCGCGACTACTCACACCCGTTGACCGGCGCCTGCGCCGCCGGGTCAGGCAGGGTGCAGCGGCTGGTGTCCGGCCCGGTGGCCGCCGGGATCATCGGCGAGGGCAACGAGGGCGGTGATGCGTTTGCCGACCGGTTCACGCCGCACCTGGTAGGCCCGGCTGAGCGCGGTGACGATCTCCAGGCCGTGCTGCCCGACCCGGCCCGGGTCGGCGGCGCGGGCGACCGGCAGGACAGGGTCGCTGTCCCACACCGTCACCTCCACCGCCCCCTCGCGCACGCGCAACTCCAGCAGCAGCGGGCCCGGGGCGTGCTTGACCGCGTTGGTCACCAGCTCGCTGACCACCAGCCGCACCGCCTCCATCGCCCGAGCTGACACCGGCAGCCCGTGCACGGCCTGCACCCGCGCCAGGAAGCCCGCGGCCATGTCGCGGGCCTGCACGATGCATCCGGTGCCGCCTTCGTACGCCGCGCAGGCGCTGATGTCCTGGTCGGCCGGCGCCCGCCGGTCGACGCCGCCCCCCGTGTCGTTCACGGACACCAGCCTTCCACCCCCCGCCCTCCTGGCGCATCCCTCCCGCCCCGGCGGCCCGCATCCCAAGCGGCACACGCCGGTGGGAGCCGGGCTGACGCCGCCAGCCGTCCGCTCGCTCAGCGGTGCGCGGACCACAGGCTCTGCACCGTGTACCTGCCGGCTGCAACCGCACATCGAAGGGACCGAACCCCGCCGGGACCGGGCGCGGCCCGGCGAGAACAGCCCTCACCGAACCGCGCCCGCGGCGGTCATGAACCTTCCCGGACCGCGGGAGGACGTGTGCCTGCCCCGCCGGCCGGTGTCAGGTGTGGTGGGCGGCGAGCGCGGCGGCGGTGGTGGGGTGGACGGGCATGTAGGCGGCCAGCCCGGTCAGCGCGAGCATGCGCTGGAGACGGTCGGGGACGGCGGCCAGCTTCAGCGACCCGCCCCGCGCCTGCACCACCTTCCAGATCCCCACCAACGTACTCAGACCGGAGGAGTCGAAGAAGTCCACCTCCGACAGGTCCAGCACCAGATGATGCCGACCGGTCTCCACCAGCTCCGCCGCGGCAGCACGAAGGTCAGGCGAGGTGTGCAGGTCCACATCCCCCGCCACGGCCACAACCGCCACCGACCCCCCGCTGTGCGAGACGGTCAACTCCAGCAGCTCATCGCCCACGGCGGCCCCCATCACCTCGCGCCGGACCGGACACAGCCACTGCCCGACCGCAAGCAGCCGGCGCCCGAAGACGGTGGACGCGGTCCAGGGCCGGCAGCAGGGCACCATCCGGTGCCGGGACAGGATATCCGGCTGGCACACGCATCATCGTTCACTGAGGTGATGGCTCGCCGGGACCGCGACGCGTCCCCGCCCGATCGGCGTTGATCCAGCGCGCCGCCGAGGCCGCCTCGGGTGTTGCGTCGCCGCACCACCCTCGTCGCCGCTCTGAATCCCCGCCCCACCCCGGCCGCCGTGATCCCTTCGCGCCCATCCTGCCCCCTGGGCCCGGGCGGCGCTGCCGCGGCCTTCCGCGCCTGCGCCAAAGGCCCGGCGACGACCGCGCTCGGCACCGCGGCCTCATCGCCACTCGGCACCGCCGCCGTCTCCCGCACGGGGGCCTTCCGCGCGGCCGGGCAGCCGCGCCCCGGGGCGGTGGACGGGATGGCGGGGGCGTCCGTACGGCCCCGGGGGAACGGTGCCCGCAAAGTGGTGTCCGGACCCCGGTCTCCCGGACACCCAGGCATGCCGGACACCGCGCTCCGCACCGGACCACGAGCGCAGCCACCCCGGCCCGGCGGCCACCACAGCCAGCGACGTCATCGCCGTCGCCCTCGATCCGGCCCCGAGGCGCTCCGATGCGCTTGCGGCAGGCCGTGCACCGCCCCCACCCCGGACACGAGCACCACGTGAAAGGCGGCGCACACGATGCGGCCGGTGCCCTGTCGCAGGCTGCGGACGCGGCACACGCCTCCCCCGGCCGAACCGCGGCAGCAGCCTGCCCAACACCGTGCACGTCGTCGCTGGAACCCCTCGGGCGCTCGAGGGCCACGCCGGCTCGGCCTCCGCGGCCGAAACCGCGCGGACGATCGCGGTGGCGCCGCGCCGCGGCTCGAACCGGCGAGCCGGGCTGTCGCGCCGTACGAACAGACCAGTGTGGCGCGGCAGGCCCTCGGGCATGTGATGCCGGTCCCGTCGATGCCGCTGGACTCCGTTCCGGTCTCCCTGGGCCTCCCATCGCCGCCCGCCGGCGCCCGCGGCTACCTAGTGGTACTGTGTAGCGGTACTCAGTGCTACGCAGTACTGCTGGGATCGAGGGGCGTGCGTTGGACGACCTGACGGAGATGCTGAAGGGCACGCTCGAAGGGTGCGTGCTCGAAATCATCGACAGCGAAGAAACCTACGGGTACGCCATCACCCGTCAGTTGAACGAGCTCGGCTTCACCGACGTCGTCGAGGGGACGGTGTACACCATCCTGCTGCGACTGGAGCGGAAGGGACTCGTCCACGTGGCAAAACGGCGTTCCGAGGCCGGTCCGCCGCGCAAGTTCTACACGCTCAACGACGCCGGACGCGAGGAACTCGCGAAGTTCTGGGCGAAATGGCAGTACGTCTCATCACGCATCGACAGGCTCAAGGAGGGCGGGAGATGAAATTCTGGGAGACCATCACAGGCAGCGATCTCACCAGACAGTGGAAGACATTCGAAGCCCGGGCCGAGACCCTGCCCGACGACTACCGGGCGGCTTGGGAACAGATCAAGATCCACCTCTTTCCCCATGGGGACTTCACCGGCCGCAACCTGATGCCGATCTTCGACGCCGCCCTGGGGCTGCTCCAAGAAGCCGCGGCCGACGGACTGAGCGTCCGCGAGGTGCTGGGTGACGACATCCCAGGCTTCTGCGCGGCACTGGCCGGCGGGGAGGGGGCGCGAACCCATCGCGACCGGTGGCGCGAGCAGTTGAACAGGAACGTCGCACGGAAACTGAGCCGGCTGGAGAACTGACGTGAGCATCCACGACATCATCGAGGGCAAGAAGCAGTGGCGAGCGCACATGGCTCGGGTCAAAGCCCTCCCGCCGGACTATCAGATCGTCTACAAGGAGATGCAGAGGTACCTGTTCAAGGTCGGACCGACCGACCTGTCCGACGGAAACCTGCTCACGGAGATCGTCGACTTCTTCGAGGAGGGCGTCGCCGCGGGAAAGGGAGTCCTGGAACTGATCAGCCAGGACGTCGCCGCGTTCTGCGACGAGCTGATCAAGGACTCGCCCACCTACGCGGACCTGTATCAGAAGTCCATCAGCGGGAAAACCGGTACGGCCCAGAAGTAGCACCCGTCGCCTCAGGCCAGTGCGCGCAGCTCGCACGCGCGGTTCGCTCCCAGCCGCCGGCCGACCGGCCAGGTCAACGCTGGGCCGGACAGGCCCGGCGTGCCGATCGACTCCGCCGAGCTCAGTGCTTGTTTGATCTCCCGGCGCGCGTTGGCGGCGGGTTTGGAGGGGTTCCGTCGGGATTTCCGGGTGGACGCGCCTGCGTGAGGCAGGAGCGCTGGGGGATCAAGGCGGGCAGGGTGGACCAGGCAGCGGACGGAAGCGACCGGGAGTCGCTGGCCGGTGAGGTGGTCTCGGTCTCTGCGGTGTTCGAGGTCGGAGACAGGATCGCCGAGGCCCGGCATCTGGCCCGGTCCTTCCTGGTCGATGTGCAGGCGGTGCACGGGCTGCCGGTGTCGGAGCGGGCGATGGGCGCGGTGCAGTTGGTGGTCAGCGAGCTGGTGACCAACGCCCGCAAATACGCCCCCGGGCCGTGCCTACTGACGTTGGAGGTCGAGGGCGGGACCGTCCGGGTGAACGTGTGGGACAGCAATACGGCCCTGCCGGCGGTCCTGGCGCCGGACCCGGGGCGGATCGGCCAGCATGGCCTGGAAATCGTCATGGCCCTCTGCCGGAGCTTCGCCGTTCAGCGTGAGCCGGTGGGCAAGCGGATCACAGCGTCCGTCGTCCTGGCCGACGACCCCGGCGGGGATGCGGCCGGCCGGCAACCGTGACCGCAACCCACGGGGTGGTTCAGGCCGCTCGTTGCAGTGCTCAGGCAGGCGGATCAGGATCTTGATGTCGCGGGACAGCGATGCCGACAGCGTTCCCTACATCCACCAGCAGGACAGGAAGAACACCGGCACCTGAGTCCCCCAGCCGCACCGGGTCCCGGTGAGGCAGAGTCAGGTGCTCGGCGGCGGCTGCACCCGGAACGCCGTTCACAACAGCGCCCCGACGCGTGAGAGCCTCCCCGGTAGCACGGGGAAAGACCACCGGGACGACTTCGCTCAGCGTAGGGCCCCAAGGACCGCGACGAGGAAGGTTGGGGGCAATCGGCCACGTGGGGGTGACGCACCCGTCTCGACATCCCCGGGGCGCACGGCGCACCGTCGTGCCGGGCGGCGTCCACTGCCACGCCATCCCGGCGCAGGAAACAACCCCAGGGGAAGCCGGGCTTGGGCACCGCGGGTGGCTGCTGCTTGTCCGAGTGAACTGCCGTACTGCTGGCGCTGATTGCGTCAGGATGACGGCATGAGCCTCACCGTTCACGCCGCCACCGCCACCGCCACCACCACCGCTGGCGCCGCTGGCGCTGACGTTGGTGGCCGTGTCGTGCGCGCGTGTCCGTCTTCGGGCTGTCCTGCGCCGGTGACGCACCCGCCCGGCACCTGCCCGTGCGCCGGCCGGAGCGCGACGAGCGAGCAGACGCGCACCGAACTGCGCCCCTCGAGACACCCGGAGCCCGCCGCCGGGCCCTGCCGGGCGCCGGGAGCTGGCCGGACGACGAGGACCAGGTCGTGACCGCGGCCCGGCCCGGCCGCGGTCCGCACCCGCGGGCAGGCGCCTTACCCGCACCACCGCCGGGCGCGGTCCCGGCCGGACATCGTCCGGTGGTGCGGGAGCTCGCCGTGGCACTGACCGAGGCCAAGGACGGCGGCTGGCCGACCCTGCTCCTGGACGACACCCACTTCCACGGCACCCTCCACACCCTGCTGCCCGCAGCCGTCCGAGCCGCCTGGGACTGCGGCCGGCTCGGCGCCACCCACCGCCCCGGCCCCGGCCCGCTGTGGTGGACCGTCCCCGACCACCAGCCGGGCCACACGCTGCTGTCCGACCTCGCCACCGGCCTCGGCCACCCCGTCCCCCACGACGCCGACGCCAGCGTGTGGGTCACCGACCACCTCCTGCGCGGCGCCCCCCTGCTCGTCGTCGCCGACATCAACCGGCTGCGCCCCGCCCGCACCCCACGCACATCCCCCGTACCGGCCCTGTACGACATCACCCGCCACGCCCCCGCCACCCTGCTCGTAGTCACCGGCACCGCCACCCGCGCCACCCTCGCGGCCATGCCGGACGCCGACTCCTTCCTCAGCCACGCCACCCACTACCGCCCCGACAGCCCTCGCCTGCCCAACTCGCCATCCCACCCGGCCCGGCGCCGCTGACCTGCACACTGCCTGCCGCCGCCCCTTGAGAAGTGGAAAGCCAAGGGGAGAGCGAATGGGCTCCCGGGCGGCCACGCGTGAGGGCTCCTGGGCAGCGCCGGGCCGGGCCGGGCGGCGCCCTGTGGGGGAACGTCCCCGCACGGCGCCGGCCCCGGGCGGCGCCCCGTCGCCCGGACCGGGTGGGCCCTGCCATGGTCAGCCACCCGGATACAGCTCCCGCCCGCCTCCTGCCGACGCCGATCTATCCCGTCTCACTCCGTCGGCGGGCGCGGGGAAGTCTTGGCGGGGAAGCCGGTGGGGCCGTGGCGCCCGCGTGTGGTCTGCCGGACCAGGCCCACCCGGGGTTGACGCGTCCTGGCACGCAACCACGCCCTGGCCTTCGTCGCTCCTGCGCACCCGTCCTCGTCCTGGTTGGCCGTTGCGGGGACGCGCAGGGGGAGCAGGCCGCCACCGGAGGGAACGCGGTTCACGGAAGCCGGCAGCGGCCTGCACACCTGGACCTCCCCAAAAGCGCTTGTTTTTGAACCAGTTCGTCGTGGTTTAGACACCGTTTCCTTTGGCGTTGGCGGGTCGTTGGGCCGTTCGTGGCAGACCTGGTTGAGCGGCTGGTGCCGGATGAGTTGTGGGTGCTGTTCCGGCGAGTGGTGCCGCCCGCGGAGATTAGACGCCCGCAGGGTGGTGGCCGGCGCCGGGCGGGGGACCGCGAGACGCTGGCGGCGATCGTCTTCGTCGCCACCTCGGGCTGCACCTGGCGGCAGCTCCCGCCGGTCTTCGGACCGGCATGGCCCACCGTCTACCGGCGCTTCGCCCAGTGGAGCCGGGACCGGGTCTGGGCCCGCCTCCACCGCGTCGTCCTCGACGAGCTCGGCGCCCGAGGTGACCTGGACTGGTCGCGGTGCGCGATCGACTCCGTCAGCGTGCGGGCGGCAAAAGGGGGCCACTGACCGGACCGAATCCGACCGACCGCGGCAAGAAGGGATCGAAGATCCACCTGATCGCGGACCGCAACGGGATGCCCCTGTCTCTGGGGATCTCCGCAGCGAACACCCACGACAGCCTCGGCATGCAGCCGCTCGTGCGCGGCATCCCACCCATCCGCTCCCGGCGCGGTCCCCGCCGGCGACGGCCGGACAGGCTGCATGCCGACAAGGGCTACGACTACGACCACCTGCGGAGATGGCTCCGCAAACGAGGTATCCGACACCGCATCGCCCGCAAGGGCATCGAGTCCTCGCAGCGTTTGGGCCGGCACCGCTGGGTGGTCGAGAGAACCGTGTCCTGGCTGTCCGGTTGCCGACGCCTGCACCGCCGCTACGAACGCAAGGCCGAACACTTCCTCGCCTTCGTCGGCATCGCCGCAACTCTCATCAGCTACCGCAAGCTCACCAACTAAAACGACGTCTTAGTGCCGACCCTGTGTGGGTGGGCCGCTGAGTAGCTGACGCTGTCGGGGATCTTGGTAGCTGTTTCTGCTCTCCGGTGTGCTGTGCCCGCGTGTGTCCGTGATCGTTGGCATGGGTATGAGCCCGCGTCTTGCTGCCCGCGCCGCCGTCTCCGCCGTGCTGCTCCTGGCTGCCGGTCTCCTGCCGGCCACCGCTGCTCGGGCCGGCGGCATCGTGGACATCCTGGCCCCGGCCTTCGGCAACGGCTGCGTCAACACCGGCAACGGCGCCGCAGCTTGCGGAACCGCCACGGCTTCGCCCGGCAACGGCGCGGGCAACACCATCGGCGCACCGGTCACCGGCCCGACCAACTACTGCGGCAACGCCGACGCACTCCCCCTCCCCGCCGCCCCGGCTGACGACGCCGACAACGACGCTGACGACCGCCCCAGTGAGCCCGTCTGCACCAACACCGGCATGATCATCATCGAGATCATCTCCCCGCAGGCCACCGGTCCATGCGGATCGGCGGCGGTCGTGGGCTGACTGTTCCCCTCCCACTGGCGTGGGCGGCCAGTGAGCTCGTCCGAGGCCGGGGTGGCGTGGCGGAACGTTGAGGCCCGGTCGGCTTCGGGACGCGGTGAGGGCCTGCGGCGAGCCCTGGCCCCCGCTCCGGGGCTCGCGCGGACGCGGGCCGAGCCCCACCCCCGTCGAGCCCGCCCCACCGTCCCTGGGCCACGTCGCCCCCACCGCCCGCCTCCGCGGGGAACCACCCGCCCGGCCGCCCTCCCTTTCCCGGCGACCGCGCGCCCGCGCTCAGGTGCCGGCGCGCAGGGCGTGGTCGGTGGTGGGGTGCAGGGGGATGACGGTGTGCAGGCCCAGCAGGTGGATGACGTCGGCGACAGGCTGCCGGGCGCAGCTCAGGCGGATCCAGCCGCCGGCGTCGCGCAGGGTGTGGTGGGCGTGGATGAGCGCGTTGGCGCCGACGCAGTCCAGGAACGTGGTGCGGGTCAGCTCCAGCACGATGCGCGGAGGCCGGCCGGCCGGCGGGGTCAGGGCACGGCCGAGGAGGGCGGCGGCGTTGTGGTCGATCTCTCCGTCGGCGGTGACCACGGTGATGCCCTCGGCAGTGGTCGTGCGGTAGAGCCTCACGCGTGCGTGCGGCATTCCGTCACCTCCATCCGGCGCTCCAGCGATGCGGCGGGCCTCCGCGCACCCGGGGGACGGCTCCCGGTGCGGCCCGTGCGGGCCCGCCCGTGGATACGGTGCCACCGGCCACCGGGACGGGCAGTCGGTTCGGCCGGCGATCCTTCGATCAGGCCAACCGGATCCAGGCCCGGACGGTTTTGCCCGCCCCGGTCTGCTCCGTCTCCACCCGCAGGCACAGCGCGTGGATCAGCTCCATGCCGTGCTGCCCGACCCGGTTCGGGTCCTGCGGGCGCACCCGAGGCCGTACGGGCGAGCCGTCGGTGACCGCCACTTCCAGCAGCCCGGACTCCGCCCTCAGCGTCAGCCGGCACGGGCCGGGCGCGTGCCGCACCACATTGGTGACCAGCTCACTGACCACCAGCAGCACCGCCGACCACGCGGCGTCACCCACCGCGTTCCCCAGGCTGCGCAGACGGTCGAGGAAGGAAGCGGCGAAGTCCCGCGCAGCCGGGATCACCGACGCGTCCGCCTCCCATCGCACCGTGACCCGCAGCGGCACCACATCGGCCACGCCGCGCTCGTTACCACGCTACTGCTCCTTGTGCATACCCCCCGCCTTCTCCGGGCGCCCACTCCTCACGCCGCCGCACTGCGCCGCCGACGGCGGCCGGGCGGGTGGAACGTGCCGCCGCGGACCGCCGCCGCCCCCGTCGCGGCAGGTGGCCGACGGCACCGCCCGACGGGCCGGCACCCCCATGCGGGGGGCGTGGGGCCTGCGGGCGGTGCCGCGGTCGGTGGCTCGCCGTCAGGCGGTGACCAGACGGGGCGTCTTCCTCTCGACGCGCAGGGCGTCGGCCTTCAGATCCGGCAGGTTCTTGTACTTCTCGTCGTTCTTCTCCGGGTGGCTCACCTCGACGGGGACGGTGATTCTCACCTTCGCGGGAAGCGGGTGGCTCCGGCCGTCGGACATCACCCAGGCGACGTCTCCGGAGCAGCCGTACTCGGGGACGGTGTTCCAGGTGTGCAGGCCCGAGGGCGGCTTGTTGGCCCGCAGGAACCGGGACCCGTGGGGAACACGGAAGTGGATCACCCAGTCCTGCGCCGGCTGGGTCAGCGACCCTTGGTAGGTCACCTCGATGCCGTAGGTGTACGTCCACCGCCCGTCCTTCGGCTCCTTCGCCAGGATCTTGCTGTCGACGGTGATGGGCTTGCGGGCCAGCACCTTGGTGGTGCGGGCGGCGGTGTTGTTCTGCGCCGCGGGGTCGTAGGTGCGCGCGGAGTCGACATGGGAGGTGCAGGTCAACGCGGTGCCGCCCGGTGTCTTCTCCGCGACGGTCCCGGTGACCCGGACGGTGGCCTTGCCTCCCTTGGGCAGTTTCAGCTGGCCGGTCACCTGGTGCTTCTGCCGGTTCAGCGTCGGCCCCGACACGAATGCGCCGCCGCCGGACGCGTCCACGACGTGGACGTCGGCTTGGGTGAGGTGCGGGGAGAGCTCGATGCGCACCTCCGCGTCGTCCACGGCCTGGGGGCCGCTGTTGCCGAAGGCCGCGGTGAAGGACAGCGCGCTGCCCGCGACCTGCTCGCGCCAGGCGTCCAGCGTGGTCCACAGATCGGCGACCAGGGCCCGCACCTGGGTGGTGCACGACGCCGTGTTGTTGGCGGGATTCGGGTCCTTGATCTTCGCGGACCTGATGGTCGACGTCCCCGTCAGACGGGTGCGGTCGGCGATGTGCTTCGGCACGGTACCGGTGGCGCTGATGACCACCGTCGCGCCCTTGGGCAGGTCCAGTTCGGCGGTGATCTTGCGCCCCTGCACCGAGGGGCCGCTGACGCAGCGTCCGCCGCCGCCGGTGCTGTCCACCTTCGGCTTCACCCCGACCAGCTCCTTGGGCACCTCGATGCACGCGGCACCGTCGTTCACCGGGTGCGGGCCGTGGTTGCCGAAGGTGGCGGTGCAGGTGAGGCCCGCCCCGCTGTCGACGGCCGGGGCGGCAGCCGGCTTCCTGTACAGGTCGGCGGGCAGGTACGCCACGCGCGTGGTGCAGGTGGCGGCGTTGTTGCCCTGGTCCGGGTCGATGATCTTCTGCGAGCGAATGGTGGACCGACCGGTCAGGTGCACGCCGTCGGCGATCGTCTTCGGGACGGTCCCGCCCGCCTCGATGACGACCGTCGCGTCCTTGGGCAGCCTGAGCACGCCGGTGACCGCGCTGCCGCGCACCTGCGGTCCCGTGACGCAGGCACCGCCGCCGGTGGCCGACTTCACCCGGGCGGTCGCGCCGGTCAGCTCCTGGGGCAGCTCGATGGAGGCCGCGCCGTCGTCCACGGCGTTCGGCCCTTTGTTGCCGAAGGTGGCGGTGTACGTCAGCCGCTCGCCGTTGACCACCGTCTGCTGCGCCTGGAGCGTGGTGTGCAGATCGGCGCTGCGCACCCGCACGCGTGTGCAGCCGGTCGCGACGTTGTTGCCCGGGACGGGGTCCTTGGTCGCCTTCGAGCCGATGGCGGACCTGCTGACCAGTTGCATGCCGTCCCGAGCCCTCTCGGGCACGGCGCCGGACGCTTCGATGACGACCGTCGCCCCCCGGGGAAGGTGCAGGGCCCCGGTGACCACGCTGCCGGTCACCGCCGGCCCCGAGGTGCAACTGCCGCCACCGGTCGACGCGACAACTCTGGCCTTCATCTCCGACAGGCCCGAGGGCAGATCGATCCGCGCGGCGCCGTCCCGCACCTCGGCGGGGCCGTTGTTGCCGAAGGTGGCGGTGCAGACGAGCCGCTCCCCGTCGTGCACCGTCTGCGGTGCGCCGAGGGTGGTGTACAGGTCGGCGAGCAGGTACTGCACCTTGGTTTCGCGGGTGGCGGTGTTGTTCTCCGACTTCGGGTCGCTGGTGATCTTAGAGCCGATGGTGGACTTGCCGGTCAGGCACTTGCCGTCGGCGACCCCTTCCGGCACGGTGCCGGTCACCGACAGGACGACCGTCTCGCCCGCGGGGAGTTCGACCGTTCCGGTCACCGGACTGTTCTTCACGTTGCCCGGCTTCCATATGGCGTTCTTGCTGCTGCGGCTCTTCACGCTGGTCTTCACGCCGGTCAGCTCTTGGGGCAACTCGATGCACACGGCGCCGTCGGTGACCGCGTTCGGCCCTGCGTTGCCGAAGGTGGCGGTGTAGGTGAGTTCTGTGCCGTTGGTGACCGTCTGCGGCGCCTCCAGCGTCGTGTACACGTCCGCGGGCAGAGTGACGGCCAAATTGCGGATGTCATAGTTGTTGGTGGCCTCGCCGGTGGACGCCGACAGGCCGAGTTTCAGTTCCGCGGGCAGCTTGACTATGCCCGACTTCCCGGGCGCGGGCAGGTCGCGGTCGATCAGGGTGTGCATCTTCGACCCGTCGCTCACCGCCACGGTCACACGTCCCTTGATCACCGACAGGTGCACACGCGCCGGCTTCCCCGGCGAAGGACCCAGCTTGCCCGCGAACCCCACGCCGTGGATGAAGCAGTAGTCCTTGCACTCGTTGCCCGAACCGCGGATCACCACGTGGTCCTGGCAACGCCCCGGCCCGCCATGCCCGGCATGGGTCTCGTCCGAGAAGTTCCCGAACTGGTCCATGCCTATCCCGATGTACCCCTTGTTGACGCCTTTCGTCACGTTGTCGCGACAGGCATAACCGAGGGCGCCGCCGGGCGCGCCCGGGCCGGTCGTGTTGTTGTCGGTGCCGTCGATGAGATAGAAGGAGAAACCGTCTCCCTGATTGCCGGACTTGCCGCCGTGCGCCGCGAACTCGAATTCGACCGATATCCCCTTGTCGCTGGGGAACGCCATGTCAGCAGGGCGGTCCCGGACTGCTGCCTGTCCGCCTTCACCAGGCGCAGCCATCCTTTTTCCGTTTTCGCGCCTGTCAGTTTCCATTTCTTGTGGATCGGCTTGCCCTCGGCAAAGCTCTCATGGAACGGAAACACGACCTTCCTCCCTCACTGATTGCTGAGAATCGGCATGTGCCGGGGGGGGGGTGGGAAATATCGGCTCGCGGGCGCACGCGGCACGGTGAACGGCCTCCCGGCGACGGCTCCGCTCCCCCACGCCGGTGGTCACCGGCGCACTCGTCACGCGCGGACGCTCACCGCCATGTGACGTCGGCGGTGGCCAGGGGGCCGGACCGGGCGCCGTGCGGGGCCACGGCCACAACCTCCAGCCGGGTGGTCCGCTCGCGTGCGCGGCGTTGCACTACGGCGTAGTAGATGTCGTTCAAGGTGGCGCCGACGAAGGACGGCCGGCCCTCGTCGAGCCGGCGCACCTCGAAGTGGTGCACGGCCGACGCGGGTTCGGGGGGCGTCCACCGCAGGACCACCCCTGCCGGGTTGGAGTGGGCCTCGACGGCGATGCGCGTGCGGGCGACGGGGGACGGAGTGGGCAGGGGTGCGTCGTAGAGCGCGATCTGGCCGATCCACACCTTGTGGGGCCCGGGCGCCGGGGGCGCGGAACCCGCCGTGCGGGTGCCCAGGCCCAGTTGCACCAGCGTCCGGTCGGCGTGTGCGCCCAGGCTCACGGTCTTCGTCTCCCAGCCGTCCCCGGAGGTCTCCCCCAAGGAGGCGAGCTCGACGAACGTGTGCGGGGCGTCGTCGAAGGCGACGACGGGCCGCAGCCCGGTGTCGCCGGCGGTCGCCGTCCTGACGACGATCGACACCGCGGTCTCCTCGGTGACCCGCACCCGGGTCTGGTACAGGCGCGCGACCACGAGCCCGTCCGCGGGCGTCGCGCTGTCCAGGCGCAGGCAGGTGCCGCCCTCATAGGCGTCGGTGAAGTCGAGCGAGAGCGCCACATGGTCCCTGGGGGAGGTGATCCACCGGTAGGTGGGCAGCACATCCTGAAGCGACAGGTTGCACCACCCCGTGCCGTCGCCCCCCGGGCGCCTGTCGAGGGGCATGGGCTGCCCCTGGGCGTGGTAGGCACCGCCGTGCCCGGTGTTGAAGTTGGTGACGAACGGCAGCTCGCACACGGGAGTGGACTCGGCGATGTAGCGGGCCAGGCCGGTCTGCTGGTTGGCCGCCGAGCCGGGGATGTCGGAGGGGTCACCCCGCTCGCCCACCCACAGGACGGCCTCGTCCCGGTGGAACGCGTTCAGGTCCATCGGGGGCTTGCGCTCGGTCCACTTCTTGCGCTGCAAGTCCCTCATGGAACGCATCTCGGGGTTGAACAGCCCCACCGAGGTGGTGTGCCGCTTCCCCTCGGGGAACGCCCCCGCCGGGCAGCACATGCCCTGCGCCATCTCCAGACCCGCGTACAGGTCGTACGGGCTGCGCCCCAGCTTCCCGGCCGCCTCGGCGGAGTCCGGGAGGCTCCCCTCGGAGGGGGAGACGCACACGGCCTTGCCGCACCACGCGTAGTCGAGGAAGTACGCGTCGTTGACCCGTTCACCGTCCCGCTGAAGGATGTCCGAGGTGTCCTCGGTGAGGGAGCCCTCGGCGTCATACCACACGAAATCGACGGTGCTCTTCCGCTGCGCGTAGGCCAGGCAGTCCCAGAAGCCCTTCCTGATCGTCCCGTCGCTCTTGCTGGTGCCCGTCTCCTCGTTGATGAACCAGCCGTCGAAGCCGTAGTGGCACGCCACCCGGATGAGCTGGTCGATCACCGGGTACCGGCCGCTGTGCTGCTCCTTCTCCACGAACTTCTTCACCCACTCCGGGGGGCAGCCCCTCTCCGCGAAGAAGACGGTCCCGTAGACCTTGACGCCGTTGCGGTGCGCGGCGTCGGTCACCTGCGGGGTCGGCGCCAGAATGATGCCCTCGTCCACCGCGCCGCCCCAGAACACCAGGCTGTCGATGTACTGCCAGTACCCGAAGGCGTAGTGGGTGTGGATGGGCAGGCCCTGGGCGGGGTGGCCGGAGGTGGGGTGGAACACGGCGCAGGAGGTGATCCGGCCCTCCCCGGCCCGGGCGTTGGGGTGGGCCTTGAGCTCGTCGCTCTGCTCCCGCTGGCACAGCGGCACCCGGGAGCGGTTGAACGGCGCCTCGGGATCCTTCTCCGGGGCCCAGTCGAGGATCGACCTGTGGGTACCGGGCTCCGAGGGGAACCAGTACGACGCGTAGGGCTCGTGCCCCAGCGAAGTCCCGGGTGCGAGCCGGACCGCCTCGATCGTCTCGGACGCGCGGATCATAGGGGTGCCCTCCGACAGGGGTGGGGGAAGACGCCGCAGGAGAACCTGACGAACGGGAACGGGGCCGCTTGCGTTCCCCTGCTCGGCACGGAAGAGCGGCAGCCGGCGATCCACCCGGCCACCGCGGGGACCCGCTGCGCCGCCATGCGGACGCGCCGGCCTCACCCATCGAGCGTAGAACCCGCCCGACCCCACCGCATCTCGCGGAACCCGCCGCCCCCCGGCCCCGCCCGCCCGCACACGTACGGCCGCCCGCGGCTGGCCGCACCAGGCAGCCGCGCGCACCGTGGTTCGGGGAACACGCCGCACCCCGGGCGCCCGGCGGGCGCGCATCCGGGGCCTCCCACCGACCACACGCGACCCCGACAGTGGGACATTCCCCTCCGCGAAACAGACGCCGGAGCCGCACCGCGACCAGGAGCAGCAATGACACGCACAGCCGAACTCACCCACGCGACGACACTGCAACCCAAACTCATCCGCACCATCGCCGGCAGCGAACAGGGATTCGGCGGCGACGGCCAGGACGCGACGAAAGCCAAACTCCACCACCCCCACGGCATCGCCGTGGACGAACACAGGAAGGCCCTCTACATTGCCGACACCTTCAACCACCGCGTGCGGAAGGTCTCCGGGGGCATAATCACCACGATCGCCGGCAGCAGCGGCGAATGCGGCTTCAGCGGGGACGGCGGGGACGCCGCGGCGGCCAGACTCTGCTACCCGTCCGGCCTGGCCGTGGACCGCACGACAGGCGACCTCTACATCGCCGACACCGGCAACGCCCGGCTGCGGAAGGTGTCCAAAGGCATCATCACCACGGTGGCCGGCAGCGAGAGACGTGGCTTCGGCGGCGACGGAGGTGAGGCCACGAAAGCAGAACTCGATGCCCCCTCTAGCGTGGCAATGGACCCGAGGACAGGAGACCTCTACTTCGCCGACACATTCACCCACCGGGTGCGCAAGGTGTCCGGAGGTGTCATCAGCACCGTGGCCGGCAGCGGCGACGAGTGCGGTTACGACGGCGACGGCGGAGACGCCAGGCAGGCCAGACTGTGCCGCCCGCAGGGTGTGGCCGTGGACCGCAGGACAGGCGACCTCTACCTCGCCGACACCGGCAACGGGCGCCTGCGCAAGGTGTCCAAGGGCCTCATCACCACGGTGGCCGGCGGCGGCGGCGAATCCGGGATGGGCAAGCCCCACGGCGTCGCGGTGGACCACAGAACAGGCGACATCCACCTCACCGACACCACCAACAGGCGAATCTGGAAGGTGTCGGGGGCCACCATCATCCTGGTGGCCGGCAGCGGCGGTGATTGCGCCTTCGACGGAGACGGCGGAGACGCCAGGAAAGCCAAACTCTGCTTCCCGTCCGGTGTATGCGTCGATCACGGAACAGGAAGCATCCACATCGCCGACATGTTCAACCATCGAATCCGGAAAGTGAGCTACACCGAGTTCACCGGCCGGGACATCCGCGTGACGTTCACCGACACAACCGGCCACGCGAGCACCGAGTTGCAGATCAAACGGAAACCCGCAACCAACTTCACTCTCGCTTCCGGCGACGGCATGGAGCTCTCCATCCTGGAGGGAGTCCCCTACCACACCATCATCCACTCCGGCGAAAACACCACCCCCGCGGGCGGCTCCCTCTACTTCACCTACGACAAGCCGAGAAAGCGAGTAGGCATAGACCACGACGCCACCCGCCCACCTGACAAGGACGGCAAAAAACTCCACTGGCACACAACCAACAGCCCCAACGAATTCACAGCGACCTGGAGATAAGCGCCCTGAGAACAAGATCTCGATCACAGCCACCCAGGCGAGGTCACGGACGACGTTGCCGCTGATCTCATGGTGGCCGGCTCTCTCTGAGAGAACTGGCCACCTCACGAGCAGCTGGTCGATGTGGTTGCCGATGCCTTCCCAGGACCGCGGCCGCCGTCAGCAGGCCGGCGGCGGTCCCGCGCAGCGCGACGACGTAGCGCATGTGTAACCCCGCGTCGCCCGTCGCGCTCCGGCCGGCGCACGAGAATCGACCACCTGGTGCCGCTGGCCGAGGCGTGGGACAGCGGGGCCGGCGCCTAGACCCCCGCACGCCGCGGCTTCTCCCGTGCCCGGCTCACCGTCCCGGGCCCGGCGCAGCGCGGTCAGCACCTCCCGCAGCTCCCAGGCGGGCAGGGAGAGCAGATACAGCCCGCCGGGGGTGAGGTGTTCGGGCATGCCTGCACGGGAGCCTGCCTGCCGGGGGACCTGTCCACCTACCGTGCAGGGGGCCGGACGGGTCGGCGACGGAGCACCGACCGGCCCAGCCGGGCGCATCGCGCTCGGGGTCAGCCTGGCCTCCGCCGACCTGGACTGACCGCGACGGCACCCCAGTGGGCGGTGCAGCGCAGCCCGAGGGCGCGCACGCACGTCTCGGCAGTCCGCTGCCGGCAGGCCGCCGCGATGGAGCTGGCGGGCGCCGGCGACGAGGGGGGCTGGTCCAGGACGTCGGCGGCCGGGAGGAGGACGTCCAGCAGCCGGCTGCCGCGCACCTGTGCGGGCACGTGTGCTGTTCCTGGCGGGTAGTCGGCTGTGCCCCGTCGTCGTGACCGGGCTGGTTCTCTCGCGCACGGCACCGGAGTGCCCGGGGGCGCATGCCGCGGAGGCTGCGGCGTACTGGCGGTTGCACAGCTGTCGCGTGGCTGCAGCCGCCTCCCGGAGATCTGCCTGAGGGCTGCTGGGGTGCCGAGTTGCAGATTCCTGCACATGGCGTTCCGCTGGATGGAGGCGCTGCTATCGGCGCAGGCCAGTCACGCGCCGGCCGCTGCTAAGCCGTGGCTGCCTCAACGACATCATCCTAGCCGGTCCCGATCCGGGGAGTATCACCATGGTCACGATCGTAGAAACCGACACCATCACTCTGAACTGGGATCCTTCGCCTGCTGTCGCCAATAAGAAGGCGATAGTCTCTACGAATGGCGTGGACCCTGCCTTCGATAAATCGGTGACGGTGAAGTCGCAGGCATTCCAGGATCCCGATGCCGGGTACAAGCTGAAGAAAATCGCACCCGGGGAGTGGTCTGGTGAGGTTCCGATCGGCGGTCGGCTCGGAAGGTCGCGAGTCGAGGTGGACTGTGTAGCGAGCAAGGGGACGAGGTACACCTACTACGGCAGTGTCACCGTGGTGTCGGGTGCGGATGACATGTACGAGAAGATCAAGAAGGCCGTCAAAGAATACTTCAAGGAGAACCCCGTTCCCAAGGGAGACAAGGGGGACCCCGGCGAGAAAGGGGCTAAGGGCGACCCGGGGGAGAAGGGCGCGAAGGGGGACCCGGGCGAAAAAGGCGCGAAGGGGGACCCCGGAGAGAAAGGGCTGAAGGGGGATACCGGCGATAAGGGAGACAAAGGCGATCCCGGGGAGAAGGGCGCGAAGGGGGATCCTGGTGAGAAGGGGCTGAAGGGAGATCCCGGCGAGAAGGGCGCGAAAGGCGACCCTGGCGAGAAGGGCACAAAGGGTGACCCCGGCGAGAAGGGGCTGAAGGGGGATACCGGCGAGAAGGGAGCCAAGGGCGACCCCGGCGAGAAAGGCGCCAAGGGAGACCCGGGAGAGAACGGAAAGACTCCCACGCGCGGCGAGATAGAGAAGATAGTAGATGATGTGCTAAAAAAAAGCTACCCTGATCTACTGACCGTTCGACTCCCCACTGTCTATGCCCCTTTCTGGGGTATGACGGATCGCGAGGCTGAGGATCTTTACTGCCTCAAGAAGACAGTCAAGCTGACCTGTCCGCTGTCCTCTCTCGACGGCTGGGACATAGTCAACTGGGATGAAATAGGGATGGGGTGCCTGTTGTGGGCCACGAACTTTTTCGAAGTCGAACCCGGGCTGGGCTGGGAAAAGGACAAGGATAATAAGTGCATAAGAGTGCCGGTCGTCTACAAGGGGGAAGTGAAAGATGCGTACGAGGCCAAGAAGTATCGAAGTCTGCCCCTGGTCGCTTACGTTGACCAGGTGAAAGCCCGCCGCAAGCGATCCAGTGGAACAGTCAGTGGTTATTTCTCGCTACCACCGGAGGCAGAAGTCGCGGTAGTAGCTGTGGGCACCGATGGCTACACCTCGGATGACGAATCGGGTTAGCGCTGCTCGGTGCGGTTGACTGCCTGCCCGTGTCACCAGCACACAGCCACGCGGTGCTGCTGGAGGCGTTCCACGCTGCTCGCGGTGCGCGGCAGGTCGCACCCGCGGCGGGCCGCGCTCGGCGTCAGGTGCCGAGGATCACCCGCACGTCCACGCAGGCCTCGGCGCCGATGGCGTGCCCTTCGCAGACCACGTAGAAGCCGTCGATGACGGGCCGCAGATCGCCTGTGTAGACCAGGACGGTGTGGATGGCCCGCTTCCGGCACCGGGCGGTGACCCGGTCGTAGCCCCACGTGCGCGGGCACTGCGGGTCCACACACCAGGTGCGCCCGCCGGGTGAGCACAGCGTGGGCCCGTGCTCCGGACACACCCCCCACCGCACCGAGCAGCGGCCCGCATCCGTGATGCTGTCGCGCTGCGCCTGCTCGTAGGGCGGGCCGCGGCCGTCTCGGTGCTCACCCTCAGATGGTCCCGCACCCGCAGCGCCGACGACCCGGGATGGCCCGAATCCGGGGTGAGTGGCGGCGAGCCGCGCGGTGGTAGCACGCGGCCCGGGAGCCGGGAGCGCGAACCCTGCCGGGCCGGGGCACTGGCTCCAGCCTGTTGGCGCGCAGAGGGGGTGACGTCCGGAGCGAGCCGGTGGACATGGGGTACGTCGTAGGGGGAGCGTGCGAGCACGGGCGGCGGGTCGCGAGCGAGGCGGGTGTGGGGCATGCGGTGTTCCCGCCGTGTCGCCGCGCGTCTCGTCCCTGCCTCCGCCGTCGCGCTGTCGAACCGTCGGCCTACTCGGGGTTGGCGGCGGGCTGGGCGGGGTCTCCGAGGATCCGCTCGGGCGGCTGGAGCCCGACGCGCTGCCACCACAGACCGGCCGCGTCCAGGTAGTGGATGGTCAGCCTGTGATGGGTCGCATTGAAGGGAGCGATCCCTATGTCGATGCCTGTCTCAAGGCCGTGCTCTGGGTCGAGCAGCGAGCCCCAGCTCTGTACCCGCAGCTCGCAGTGCCGTTGTTCACCGGCCGCTACGTTGCGGAAGACGCGCTGGCCGTCCTCGGACCAGCGGACCGCGACCGGTTGCCCATCGACGTCGGCATCGGCCCTGATGATCCTCAGCTCAAGCAGCGGTTCGGAGCTGTGGTTGAACACCTCTCCCCGTGTCCCCTCAATGGCCGGCACCACCAAGCGCGCCTGGGCTGCCGCTCTGTCGGCCTCGTCCTTCCGCCGCATCCTCACCTCGTGCACGGCCAGCCACAGGGCCACACCCGTAGCTGCCGTCGTCGCGATCGCGCCCGCTGCTTCCCAGAAGTCACTCACGCCTGCATCCTGGCGGTCGGATGTCGCCCACTTCCACCAGAACGACAAAAACAGGGGATCTTCCTAGCTGGGCGAGCTGTCTGCTTCGACCGGTGCTGGAAGAGGCGTTTGAGCTACCGTCCCCCGCATGCTCTATCGCTCACGGCGCCTGGAGGCGCTCTTCGGCAGCCCGCTCGACAGCGTCTCCTACGGCGATCTGGCCGCGCTGATCGGCAAAGTGGAAGCGGCCGAGGCGGAGGACCTGGACTACAAGCAGGAGGCGCCGACGGCCACCCAGGAGCAGAAGGCGGAGTTCGCCAAGGACGTGGCCGCGTTCGCCAACCACATCGGCGGCGTACTGGTCATCGGCATGGCCGACGTGCGCGGCGTGCCCTCCAAGGCGATGGACGCCGACGTCTCCGACGCACACCAGCGCCACCTGCACCAGGTCGTCGCCCGCTACACCGCGCCCGTCGTCCGCTTCGCGATGCGCGCGGTGCCCAACCCGGACCCCCAGGCGCAGGGACGCGGGTTCCTGCTGATCGCCGTCCCGCGCAGCCCCCATGCCCCGCACGCGATCACCGCACCGCTGACGAAGAAGACCAAAGAGGTACTGCTGTACCCGCGCCGCGCCGCCTCCAAGACCGACTGGCTCACCGAGACCGACGTCGCCACCGCCTACCTGCGCCGCTTCACCGCGGCCGCCGACCGCATCCAGCGCCTGGCCACGGCCGAGCGCGAGCTCCTCGCCGCCCTGCCGCCCAGCAACGCGCCGCACCTGATCGTCTCGCTCACCCCGGAAGTCCCCGGAGAGATGACCATCAACCGCGACACCTTCGACCGGCACCGGGAAGAGCTGCGCAACACCACCATGCTCGCCGACGCGGAGCCCCTCTTCACCGACGTGCACATAGGCTCGCGACGACTCATCGCATCCGGCGGCCAGCCGCACGGTCTCGTCTACGCTCAGGGCCACCTGCACCGCGACGGAACCGGATCCCTCGCCCTGCGCCTGCCACCTCGTGTGGACACCGACGACAACAAGCAGTTCCACTGGGTAGAACTCGACACGCTGGTGTGGTCCCTGCGATCCGCACTGCACGTCCTGGGCGGACATGCCCGCGACCGCACCGGAGCCACCAGCACCGCGATCCTCAAGGCTGCCGTCGTCGACGCTCCCCACTCCCACCCGCAAGGCCCACCCAAACCCAACATGCACCCCCATGCTGCCCCTGCGCATCGACACGTTCAGCGCTGGAACCGGCAGGCGGCTGGCCCGAAGCACCCAGACCTGCGCCCACGCCGACAGCGAGGCCGCGGCGCTCCTAGACGACCTCGCCGAGACCTCATCTGGTTCGACGAACGCCGCCTCCCTGCTGGCAGACGAGCTCGTGCAGGCCTTCGGTATTGCCGAAGCCGCTCCCCAGCACCGGAGCCGGACAACTTCGCAACCTGAATAGGGAACCGCCGAATCCGCTGTCGCGAAATCTGCACCCCTGTCACCCTGGCGCAATGCAACCGAACAACAACGACGACCTCCCCGCCGACACCCTGCTGAGCATCGGCGCCGTTGCACCGCACGCCCACGACCGAAGAACACGCCAACACCTCGTGTCCCAAGTCCTTCTGCACAGATTCACCGCGCCCGGCCCACAAGGCAACCGACTCTACCCATTCGACCTCGATCACCCGGAAAGGCGCCACAAGCTGAAACCGCCCAGTTCCGTGGCGTTCATCGAAGACTTCGTGCGCTACGCCTCCGCCTCCCTGGAGGAGCTGTGGGGCAGGACGGAAAGCGCGATGCGCGACGTATTCGAGAGCATAGAAAGAGGCGATACGCTGAACGACCCTGCGAAGATGGTAACGCTCAAGGACTTCCTCGCTCTTCATTTCGTCAGATCCCACCACTATGCGGACAAGTTCACGGATATATACAAGACGACCTATCAGCAGCACAGGCGTCAACTCCTCGAAACCGGCGGGGGCCAGATGCTACTGCGGCTGGCGTCCCTTCAGGAGTTCGGTCTCGATATAACCGGGCCGGATGGCCTAGCTGCTCGCTTCGACCAGCTCACGGCACCCACCGTCCGAGCCTACGAGAGCGGAGCGCTCTTCCGCGTGCATATCGAGGAAGGCTTCCACAAGGTCCGTAAGTGGATCGAACAAATGGTGCCGAGCCGGAAATACTAAGGGCGGCCACGGGAGAGTTCCTGATCGGAGACACATCCCAATGTTGAAGTCAAGCCGCTGCCGTGACAGGTGGTGTGGCTTGGTAGCACGCCCCGTCACGGAGCATGGCCCACAAGACGTTCAACCTTCGACGTGCGAGGGCCAGCACCGCTTGCTTGTGCGCCTTGCCCTCGCTCCTCTTGCGGTCGTAGAACGCACGCGATGCCGGACAGCACCGCAAACTCACCTGGGCAGCCAGGTACATGCTCCGCAGCAGCCCTCGGTGGTAGCGGCGAGGTCGGCGCAGGTTGCCGCTGATGCGGCCGGAGTCGCGGGGTTGTGGAGCCAGGCTGGCGAAGCCGGCCAGGCGGTCTGCGGTGCCGAAGCAAGCCATGTCGCCACCGGTGGCGGCGATGAACTCGGCAGCAAGGCGAGGGCCCATGCCGGGCATGCTGATGATTACTTCAGCGTGTGGATGCTCGCGAAACCGCGCCTCGATGAGGGCGTCGAGCTCGGCGATCTCCTCATCAAGGGCCATCACCCCCTTCGCGAGCCGAATGACCATCGCCGCGGCCAGCCTCTCGCCGGGCAGGGCTGTGTGCTGGGCCTCGGCGGCCTCCACGGCCGTCTTGGCGAGTGCGGCGGCGCCGCGGATCTTGCGGTTCTTCAGCCACGTCTCGATGCGCTTGGCGCCTGCACGGCGGATGACGGCTGGGGTCTGGTACCCGGTCAGCAGCATCACCGGTCCATGGTTGGTGAGGTCCAGCGACCGCTCCAGGGCTGGGAAGAGCTCCAGCAGCTGGGCCCGCAGGCGGTTGATCTGGCGGGTGCGGTCGAAGACCACGTCCAGTCGCCTGGACGTGAGAATGCGCAGGTCAACGGCGATCTCGTCACCGGGCCGCAACAGACCGAGGTCGCGGCGGACGCGGGCCTGGTCAGCGATGACGAAGGCGTCCTTCGCGTCCGTCTTCCCCTCGCCCCGGTAGGTGCCCGAGGCGCGGTGGACGGCGAACCCGGTGAGGTAGGCGACGGGCTGGTCGTGATTGAGCAGGAGGCCGATCAGCAGTGCGGCACCGCCCCGGTTGAGGTCGATGGCCCACAGCACGTCGCCCGATATCTCCAGGACGTCCCCGATCAGCGTCAGCAGCTCGGTCTCGTCGTTCTTGACGCGGCGGGACAGCAGCCGCTTGCCTTCCGCGTCGATCACCACCGCGTGATGGTGCGTCTTGCCGATGTCCAGCCCGGCCCAGATCTGGGGCACGGGTCACCTCCGCCGCTTCATCGTCGTTCACCGATCCCGCAGACGACCTCGCCGACGTGGTCTTACACCAGCGATCAGCGTCGCGTCTCCCAATTGGCGGTCGAGTCGTCGCGGGGCTCCGGGCGGCCATGTGTCTCAAGCCGTCGAACGGCACCTACATGACAGCCATACCCGAAGCCCCTGGGCCCTCCGATCTTACGAATGACCAGATCAAGCCCACGACTTGAAAGGTAAGACGCCTGCTATGACTGTCGCTTTCCGCGAGAGCGGGTGGGAATACGGGATGGCGCTCGGCGACGCACACACACTACTTATGCCTCTCGGGCCCCGTTATATGGTGGCGTTGGGGGAAAGTCCCGCCATGGAGACTGTCCGCGAAGAGCTCCTGCTGAGGGTGAACAAGGTCCAAGTCATGGCGGCGAAGAGGTTCGTGTACTTTCGGCCCTCTGAGCGGCAGAGGGACTTCGTTATGCGCTGCCTGGGAGATCGCGGCTAAGGGGGAGAGATCTGCATAACAAGCAGCGATCCCTGGGCCCATCCGCCGACGCTGACCTCAATTGCCACGATGGCTGGCCGCCAGTGCGTAGGCGGATCAGTTACAGGCACGTGCGTACGTGCTCGTGCTGCCTTGCTGGCCAGCCATCCGCCGAGGGCGCCGGGTGCGTCCGCCTACCTCGAAGCTTCAGCATGTTATCGGTGGAAACGATCATGCTGGCGGGTGGCCAGTCGGCGCGGCGGCGCACCCGTACGCGCCCCCTGCGCCCCGGTAACACCTGTTACCATCGGGGGTATGGGTAAGACACAGATCGGTGCCCGGGTCGACGACGAGATCGTGGAGCTGGCCAGGGCACGCGCGAAGGAGCTCCAGGTCCCAATCGGGGACTACCTGGCCCGGCTGGTGCTGGACGACGTCAGCGGCCTGCGGGAGCGCGCCCTGGAGGCGGCCCGCCGCTTCCTGGACGAGCACCAGGGCGTCTTCGACGAGGCCGAGGAAGCCGACCACGGCTCTGCGGGGGCGCACGCCGCGTGAGTGACCCGCACATCGACGTCCCCTGGATCCTGCAGGTCGCCGAGATCGCCGGGACGGGCGACCCCGCACCCGACGACTATGGTCTGCCGGTGGCCGCCGTCGCGGGCCACCGGGCCGAGCTCCTGGGCCGGCCCGTGTACGACGGCCCCTACGCCCGCGCGGCCGCCCTGGTCCACGTCCTGGGCCGCTGCCGCTGGCTGGAACGCTCCAACCTGGCCGTCGCGGCCGCCACCGGAGTGATGTACCTCGAGGCCTGCGGCATCACCGTCAAGCCCACCCGCGACGACGCCGTCGCCCTGCGCGACCTGCTGCGCGACCGAGCCTGCACCGCCGCCAAGATCGCAGCCGTCCTGAAGAGCTGGCCCACGACAACCTGACGGCCCGCACTGCCGGGCCGCTCCATGCGCAGAAGCAAGCGAGGTGCCCCACAGCCGCTTCCTGCGCGTGGCCCGGCGCCTCGTGATGTCCCTTGCGCCCCGGCGCGAGGGGCGAGGGGCGAGCGCTGCGGACATGGCGGGCGGCCGCTACCCGCCACCCGCCGGCTGTGGCGATAGCAGCTTCTCGCGCCAGGCGCAGTCGGCCACCGCTGCGCAGGTGTCGCCGCGGTCGGCAGCTTGCCGGAGCAGGGCCTCAGCGCTCGCCTGGTCCCCGGCCTCCTCCCGTATCACCGCCGGGGTGCGCAGGGTGGTGGTGCGCGGGCACCCGCTCCCGGCGGCACCGTCACCCCGCCGGGGGCCGCTCCGGCCGAGGCCGGAACGGTGACCGCCGACGCGGACGGCCCCTGCACCTCCCCCTTCACTGTCTGCGCCTGCACCGCCGTGCGGGTCGGCGCGGGCACAGCGGCGACGGGTTCGTGCTCGTGCTCGTGCGTCTGCGCGGCTGCGGACAAGCACTCCGCGACCTGCGGCGAAAGCCGGTGAACCTGCCGACGCAGCCCTTCGAGCCGCTCCAGGACGACTTCCCCCGGTGCGCCGGGGCCTGCCCGAACAGGTCTGCCAGCCGACGACCGTCGCACTGCCCCTGCACCCACCGGCGCTGAAGCTGCCCCCAACTGATCGACCTCGGCCAGGACCCGGCCCCGCCGCTCGACACCGGCCTCGATCCGCGCCAGCACCTCTTCCAGGCCCACAACCGGCACAACGCCCTGGCCGCGCGCCGGACACGACCGCCCACGCACGGCCACCTGGCCGTGTCCACCCCACAGCAACCGGGAGTCAACGAACGAAGCGATGCAGCGAGCCCTCAACCGGCACTGCGGCCAGCCCTCCAGGGGAGGAAGCCCACTTTGCGCCGGCCCCGGGCCGGGCCGCCCGCGCTCGTCTCCCGCCTCTCAGTCGAAGAGGCCCAGTTGGTCCAGGACGTCGAACTGCTCCCGGGTGAGGCGTTCACGCCGGGTGCGCATGTCGCTGCACCACCCCCCGAGCCGCACCGCCGCCTTCCTGTCCACCTCCGCCCCGGTCCCCGTCGGCTGCCCGTGCCTCTACGTGTCCGTGGGGGACGTGTACGTGTCCCTTTTCGGTCCCGGACCGTCGCAGCGCCTCCACGCCCCGCTGGAAGGGTGTCGGTGCCGCCGGTGCGGCCTTGGCGGCGCTCGTCGCCGTCCCGTCCGCGGCGCCGCGGGCCTGCTCCCGGGCGGCGGGTTGGGTGCCGGGCTTCTCCAGTCCCTCGCGCTGGCCGGACTGGAGCTTGGTCCACACCGTCGGCTGCCGCTCCCCGCCGCTGCTCACTCCGCTCTCGGCCCACCGCCCACCGCCCACCGGCCGGGCCGCCCGTCCCCTCGTCCCTTGTTCCAGCCACCGCCCGACGTCGACGCCGTTTACCGTCACTGTCGGCAGCATCTCCGCCACAGCGGCCCCGCCGTCCAGGCACTGCCGCAGCATGGCGTAGTGCCGCTGCCAGTCGATGGGCCAGCCGGGCCGGCCGCCGGTCCGGGTCCGACGCGGCGACCTGCGCCGCGCGGCCCGCTCGGGGGAAGGACCCCGAGCGACCTGCGCCGCGTGGCCTGCTCGGGGTCCTTCCCCGGCCTGCCCTCCCGGCGAGGGTTCGGGCCGGCCCGAACTCGCCCCGGATGGTGCGGTCACTCCTCTCGCTCGGTGCGGTCACTGCTGTTGCTCGGCCTTCACCCCGGTGTGGAGGGAGACGAGGGTCGCGGTGATGCCCTTCCTGTCCAGACCGCCCGTGGGCAAGGTGGCGCCGTGGGCGTGGGCGACGATGCCCCCGGAGTCGATGAGGACACTGCCGGACTGCCGTACCGCTCCGAACAGTCCCCGGCTCAGGCCGACCCTTGCGTGGGGGCGTCGCTGTGGCCGGTGAGCACGGTGAACGGGATCCGGTATGCTTCCTCCCACGCCGCCGCTGTCTGCCGGTCCTCGGGCGCCGCGAGGAGCACCTCGACGTTCGCGGCCGTCCACTCCGACAAGGCACTGCCCGCCATCCGCTGACCGTGGCATGCCAGCCCTCCCACGCGAGTTGACCACACCGCGCGCCCGGCGCGCGCGGCCCGGCTCGCTGTCGGTGGCCCCTGAGAGGATCACCGGATGACGAACTCCGCCGCTATCACGGCCTACTGGGACGCCGCCGCCGACACCTTCGACGAAGAACCCGACCACGGACTCACCGCCACACCCACCCGCGCCGCCTGGGCCGCCCGCCTGTCCTCCTGGCTGCCGGCCAACCCAGCGAGCGTGCTGGACGTGGGCTGCGGCACCGGCTCCCTGTCCAAGCTCGTCGCCGAAGTCGGCCACCAGGTCACCGACGTCGACCTCGCGCCGAAGATGGTCGAACGGGCCCAGGCGAAGCTGCGGGCGGCCGGATTGAAGGGCCGGTTCCTCGTCGGCGACGCCGCCAATCCGCCCACGGGCGACGAGCGGTACGACGTCCTGCTCTCGCGGCACGTGGTGTGGACCCTGCGCGACCCACAGGCAGCCCTTCGCCAGTGGACCGCTCGTCTCCGCCCCGGCGGCGTGCTGATTCTGGTCGAAGGACGCTGGCGCGAAGCCGGACAGAGCGGCGTCCCCTACGTCGCAGGCGCCGAAACCCTGCCATGGTACGGCGGCATCACCGCCGAAGACCTCACCGCCGCCGTACGCCCGCTCGTCGCTGACCTGCGAGTTGAGGACCTCAGCAACGACCCCGATCTGTGGGGCGGCCCGGTCACCGACGAACGCTACGCGCTCATCGCCTGCGTCTGACCAACCTCTCTGCAGCGCGGTACCCAGCATCATTGACACCGGGCTGCAGTGGCTCCATCCCTCACGAACCCGCCGCGCAAGCAGCCTGGAACGGCTGATTACGCACCAGTTCCCTCCTCAAGCAGGGCGAGAATCCGCGAACTCGCGCGCTTTCGCCTTCGACCTCCTCGAGCACCAGGGCGCCGTGCTGCTGCGCTCGCCCTACCGGCGGCGCCGCGCCGCCTTGGGAGAGTTGTTCGCCTCCCGCGGCCTGGCCGCGCAGTGGGCGCTGTCCCTCGCCGACGCTGACCCTGTCCGGGCGCGGGAGTGGATCGAGCAGTGGGCGGCGGTGGGCGTCGAGGGCGTGGTCGCCAAGGGCGCCGCGCAGACCTACCAGCCCGCCGCCGCGGTTGGCTGAAGATCCGTTCCCGACACACCACCGAAGCTCTCATCGGCGCCATAACCGGCCACCCCACCCACCCCACCACCCTGCTCCTGGGCCGCTGGGACACCGTCGGCCTGCTGCGCCTGGTCGCCCGCACCACCCCGCTCACCGACACCGTCGCCGGCGATGTCGCCCGCGTGCTTGCCCCGGCCGGGCCTTCCCACCCCTGGTGCGGGATGCGGATCACCGGCCGGTGGGGCAGCCGCGAGCCCCTGGCCTTCCAGTGCGTGGAGCCCGCCGCGGTGGTGGAGTTCTCCGGCGACACCGCTGTCGACACCGGCCGCTGGCGACACCCGGTGCACGCGCTGCGGCTACGCCCGGGACCCGCTGTCCGGGGCCTTGCACGCCTCGGCCACCACGACGGGCACCAAAATGCCGAGCAGCGGGGCCGAACGCGGATGTGCCGGTCCGACCAGGCCCGTTAAAAGACAAGGTCAGTGCCTGTTCTCGAACTCCGACTGGCCGCACCTCACGGCCTTCGGTACGAAATATCGCGTGAAGAGGGAGCTGGCCGCGGTGGGCGCCGTGCTGGAGGGAATGGCGGGCCCGGCTTGTCAACTTTCGGTGGCTGGCGGCTGCGTCCTGGACCGCACTCGTCCGCGAAGCGGACACGGGCACGCGTGGGCAGGATCGGCGGGCGTCGGTTCCCGTGGCCGCCGATCGGCGGTGCCAGCGGGTGGTGATCAGTGGGTGATGGTGGCGAGCAGGTCCTTCAGCCGGCGTCCCGCGCTGCTGCGCCCCCCGGGCCGTGGTGTCAGGTGGTGGCCCCGGAAGGGCTGCGCTCGGCCCTTACCTCCGTGCCGGGCCCCGTGCGCGGGGTGCCCCTCCGCGCGTGCCGTCCTGCGGGGCCGCTGCGGACGCAGGGCCCCGCGTCGAGTGCGTTCCGGCGGCCCTCGCGGCGCGGCCGTCAGCCGGGTGTTCCGCGCCCGAGCGGCTGCCGCTGCCCGCCGGAGTTAGGCCCGACCTGTGCCGACCCGACCTGCGCTGCCCGGGCGAGGCCGGGTGCCTGCGCCGCGGCCGCGTCCCGGCACGGTCGGGGGAGCCCCGCCCCATCCGCGCACAGTGACCGGGAAACCCGGGCGGTGCTGCTGCCGCTCATCGCCCGGTGGCGGCTGGATCGCGGTGCTGCCACGCCAGGACGGAAAGCAGGAACGCGGCCGCCGCCAGCCCGAGCGCCACGGGGTTGACGTAGCCCGGGACAGCGGCGGTGTAACCGCCACCGTCAATGGCGCACACGAAGCGCACAGGCAAATATCCGATGCGGTACCCATCCACCTGCGCCGCCGCGTCCTTCCCTCCCGCCTCGACGCACGTCGGGAACGGAACCGAGCCCGTACCGCCGTCCTCCGCCTCCACAACCGCGCCGGCGACATGCAGGGCGCCCCACACGTACACGGTGATCGCCGCAGCGCCGACCAGGCAAGCCAGACCGCGCAGTCGCACGCCCGCGTCGGCTGGTGTGCGGCCGTGCCACGACAAGATGCTGCACCCGTACCCGGTCAGAACGAAGACGGTGATCACACCACTCAAAATGATCAATAACAGCAACGCCACAACGCCCACTGTCCCCTCACGACAGACCACCGCGCCAGCACGGGACCGGGGCAGATGATCCGGTCGAACGCAGGCACAGCGCGGTGATGCTCCGCCCGGCGTCCGGCTCTGCGCTGGCCCCCTGGGTCGTTGTGCGGTGCCGCGGCCCGGGTGTGCTTCGCGTGTGCTGCCCCTGCGGCGCTGCCGCGGCTGCCGTGGCGGTGTCGGTCCGCGGCTGCGGGGCTCCGTGTCGGGTGTGTCCCGGCCGCCTTTCCCTGTTCGGGCTGCGGGCAAGGTGCTCCGCGCGGGACGTCGTTCGCCGGTCCGGGCGTGCCCCGGGCCGACCACTCCGGCCGGCCGACGGGCCCCGTAGGGATGGCATCCTGCGACAGGTGCTGCGGGCTGGCTGTGATGGTCTGTGGCTGCGGGATGCGCCGAGGAGGGGCGATGTCGCGGGATGCGTCGGCGGGGCAGTCGGAGGCTGATGCTCGGGCGCGGGAGACGGCTGTCAGGCGGGTGGTGTCGCAGCGGTGGACGGTGGAGGCCGGGCGCGGGGGAGTGTGGCTGCCGGTCGAGGGGCCGTTGGACGACCGCGACGCCGCGCTGCGGGCCCTTGCCTGGCGCCGAGAGCTGGCCCCGCCGTCGGTGGTGCACCGCCTGCAGTGCGAGCGGACCACGGTCGAGACGATGGTCGAGGACGCCTGACCCCTACGCCTGCCTCGAGCCCACCGGCTCGCCCGCTCGCCCTCGTCCCCGCACACGCCCTCAGCTCCTTCCCCGTTTGGGCCCAGGTCTTGGCCACCTCACCCTCCGACCCTGGGCCCACGCGGGGAGATGCTGTCGGGTGGAGTCTGTCGGGCTCCAGGGCGTCGCGGGCCCGGTGCCCCGGGGCGTGTGCGCCCGGTCGCACCGCTTCGTGCCTGAGCGTTCGGCGCGCGCCGACCACCCCGCCTGGCCGCACGAGCGGCAGCTGACCGCAAGAGGGGCGGCTCCGACCCGGCGCGCAGTGGGGCGCCACGACAGCCGTGCCCTCCTCACCGCTGGCGTACAGCGCTGCGCAGCGCCTCGTACCAACTCACGACAAGCCATCGCAGCCTCCACAACCAGCCTGCGCGCCTTCGCCGGGGCCGAGGCTGCGGCTGCGGACTGGACGGGCTGCCCACCGGCGAAGGAGGGGTCCGGACCCCGAGCGCCCTGGTGTGCCCGCCGCCTCGGTGCAGGTGGCAAAAGCCGTTCCACCCGGCCGGGTTCCCGCATGCGTGACCTCGACGAGTGACACCGGCACAACGCCCCATGACCGGAGTCTGACAGAGCCGGCACGGCGAAAGAAGCCACCCGGTGACGTCGCTTGCCCCACCCCACATGAGCCCATGAACCGGTAGGACGCCTCCGCACTGGCCGGTAACGGGGCCGCCTCGCGCAACGGCACCCCGACCTTCGCCCACCCGGGTACCGGTCACGCCATCTGCGCAACCCGACCGCCGGCGATCTCCCAGGCTGGCGCCCTCAGTCCGTCAACCCCCACCGAACCGCAGCGCGGGCTCGACTCGAGCCGATCGGCTGCCGGGCCTACCGTGTATCAGCCTCGACAACACACAGGCGCTGCGTCCCGCGAGGACACAGGAACAGCACACAGGGTGGGATGCCCGTTGCGCTCCTTGGGTGGCTGACAAGCGACCTCCTGGCACCTTGGGAACGGACCTGCGGAAGCCGGGTCTGCGTCCCTGCGGCCGGTGCGGCCAGGTGCGCCAGATGCTGCCGGTCAGGTGGGGGTGGTGATGGTGACGGGGACGTTCGGGCAGTCGGCCGCGAGCTGGGTGAGGGTGTGGTGTTCGGCGGGGTCGGCGGTGAGGTCCCAGCGGTGTTTGATGGCGGTCCAGTCGGTGATGTAGTGGCACACCACCTCCTGGTTGGGCAGCCAGTCGGTCGGGTCCTGGTCCGCCTTGGACCGGTTGGAGCGGGCGGTGACCGCGACCAGCGCCCTGCTGTCGCCGAGGTCGTTGGCGTAGGCCTCGCGGCGCTTGGCGCTCCAGGCGCCGGCCCCGCTGTCCCACGCCTCGGCGAGCGGCACGAGGTGGTCGATGTCCAGGCCGCGCGGGCCGGTGACCTCGGTGTCGTCGTACCAGGAGTGCCAGGTGCCCCCGGTCAGGGTGCAGCGGCCGGTTACCTGCGGCGCCTGTACGGCTTCCTCCAGCAGAACCTCGTTGCGGGTGCTGCATCCGTCGCCGTCGGCGTCGACCCAGTGCCGGAACGCGGTGCGCACATACCCCGCCCGGCTCTCCTCCGCGACGGGCAGGCTGGCCACCGCGGTGCGCAGCGGCATGGAGTCGGGTTCGGCGTGGGCGGGGGCGGGCAGGACGGCGAGACAGGCGGCCGCCGCCGCAGCGGCGGCCAGGGCGGCGTGGCGTGTGGTCTTCATCCCGGATGCATGAGCCGCCGCGCCTGCTGGTATGCGCGTGGCCGCGGCCGGCCACCCTTCCGGGTGGCGCGCGGATCTGGTGTGCGGGAACGCGGCGCGGCCGGGTGACCTTGCAGCGCGGCTTGGCGGGGCCGGGGAAGCAGGTCTCGTGCGGGGTCGCCCGGCGCTGAGGACCGGCCGCAGGAAGGACGCCGTGTCTCAGCCGATGGCGATGAAGGAGAATCCCCGGTCGGCGTAGTTGTTGCTGGAGTCGCCTGTTACCAGGCGTGCCCGTGCCGGTCGGTCTTCCAGACCACGAGAGCAGCGCGGCCCCGGCGCCCAGGGAATACCCGGCCACGGCCAGCCGGGAGGCGTCGACGCGATCGGCGAGCGCGCTGCGCCGGGTCAGGTGGTCCAAGGCAGCCAGCAACTGCTTCCCGCTGCTCTCGGGCATGTCCAGGCGGGTGAGGGTGTCGAGGGCGAAGACCACGAACCCGTACGAGGCCCGATGGGAGGCCAACGCGGCCAGGTCCGTGTGGGGACCGAGGAAGCCGGGCGCGAGGGCGACAGCCCCCCACCGTCTCCCGTCCACGGTCGAGGGTGGAAGACGGCGCTACCGCCGCCCGCCCGACGAGACCGCACCGGAATCGGGAAGACTTCCGCGGCCGCGCCCGGCACGCCCACCGTGTGGCGGGTGCGGTGCCGTCACCGCCCCCGGTAGGCAGCTGACCCGGTGGACCCGGTCAGGTGTGCATTTGCATGGGGTAGCCCATGTCGTCGATGTCGCGGAGCACGCTGACGGCGAGCATGACCGCGGTCACGGCGTTGACCGAGGTGTACTGGGTGGCCGCGGCTGCGTGAGCCGTGGCGTGGCGGTTGAAGCGCCGGGGGACCGGGGCCGGCGGCCAGAACTCCTCAAGCGCCTTCGGAAACGGCAGGAACGCGGCTGCCTCGCGGAACTGGCGGATCGTGGAGTCGTCTTCCACGGCCGGGATGCTCCGCAGGACCTTGCGGTAGCCGGGCCACCTGCCCTCCTGCTCGATCCAGTCGGGGTTGGCGAGGGTCAGACCACGCACGAGGGTGTCCCACACGTTGGCAGCCAGCGCCTGCGCGCCGCTGAACATGCCGCGCTCAGCCATGTGCACGCAGTCTTCCAGCAGCGCCTTCTGCGCGGTGAACTGCGCATCGGCGACGGCCGCGAGAGCCGTTGCACAGGAGGCGAGGATGGTGGGGCGGCAGTCATCGATGACCTGCGCACGGGAGGCTGTGTCGTCGGCGGCGATCAGTTGCCGGATGACGTCGGCCGGAGGTACCCAGGCCAGCGGGATGCCCTCCTGCATCAGCGGGATCATCTGCGAGTAGGCGAGGCGGCTGCCCTGCCAGTTGGCGGGCATCATCGCGTCCAGACGTTCCAGCACCGGCTGCAGTGGCGCGATGGCCCCAGCGAGATTCAGATTCTCCAGCGCCGGTATGCGGATCTTCACCGTCGGCACAACAGCCGCTGCGACGGCCCGCCGGATGTTCTCGGTGGCCGCGGCCAACATCTCCGTCAGCGGCTGCTCGAAGGTGCTCATCCTGGTTGCCCTCCCTGGTGCGTTCGAGCATCATCCGACACGCAGGCGTTGACCGGCAGACGTTGGAGGGCTTCCACTTTGCCCCACCGCAACCTGCCCTTCACCGTCGCCGCCTGATCGGGACGCCCGGCCGCACCCTCCTGCCCGCCGGATCACCGAAGTACGGTGCTCCGCCCCAGGCCGCAGCCTGCTGCCCGACCTCGCCGCCGGTCTGGGCCACCCGCTCCCGCGCGGCGCCGACGCCGGCGTCTTGGCGACCGACCGCCTGCTGCGCGGCGTCCCGCTTCTGGTCATCACCGGCGCCCACCGCCTGCGTCCCGCCCGCACGCCGCGCACCTGCCCGGCGGCGGTACTGCACGACATCACCCGCCACGCTCCAGCCACCCTGCTCGTCCTCGTCGGCACCGGCACCCGGCCACGCTGGCAGCGATGCCGGCTCTGGCTCCTTCCTCGGCCACGCCACGTTCTACCGGTCCGGAGGCCCGTGCCTGCCCCACGCTCGCACCCGACGCCACGGGAAGCAGTACCGAACCACGGACGCCTCCCACGCAGACGGCGGGCATGACCCAGACCGGCCTGGCCGAGTGGGGCGTCGGCGGCCCGTCCGAGGCCTGGTCGTCATGCAGGCGCTGCTCGCGGCCTAGGAGGGGAACGAGGCCACCTCGAGCCACGTCCTGGCGTGCCTGAACCGGATGGGCCCTGCCGCGGTAGCGGCCCTGCCTCGTATGCACGCGGAGCTTGCCCTCCTGCGGCGCGGCGGGCGGTTCTCGAGCATCGAGGTGACGAGGAATTGCAGCGCACCGCCCGCGCCATCCTCATCCGGTTCGCTTGAAGCGGGCCGGCCTTTCAGCGTCGTGGCCGGCGTGGCGCGGCCCGGAAGTATGATCGTGGGAGTCCGGCCGCGTGACGGGTTCAGCGTAGGGATCGGTCGGTGATTTCCTGGAGTCGGGTGGTGAAGATCTTGGCCGCGTCGGGTGTGCTGGAGGCGAGGGCGACCAGCGCGGTGATCGCGGTGTCCGCGAGCTCGGTCTGAAGGTCTTCCCAGGTGTGGCTGTGGCCCTTGCGGGGGTTGGTCCCCAGTACGCCGTGCAGTGCTTCCCACGCCTCTCCGTACTCTTCACCGATCTTGCCGATGCGCAGGGTGAGTGCGAGTTCGCCCGTGACGGGGCTGGCGTCGTCCAGCCAGTCGCGCAGTTGCTCGATGGTCTTCCAGGTGCCGTCGTCCATGAGGGGGTCGTCCAAGGTGGTGTGGGTGGTCAGAACAGGGTTCCTGAGGCGGCCAGTGCGGTGGGGTCAGCCACGGGCAGGAGCGCGACGGGGGTCAGTGCGAGGTGGAGGGTGAGCGCGGAATGATCGGTGAGCCGGTCCGGGCCGGTCCGCGGCTGGTGCACGTAGGAGCAGGCGCGAAGGTCGGCGGCGAGGTGGCCGGAGATGTGTGCGTGGTCGTAGCGGTAGCCGTCGCCGGTGCGGCCGACCCAGGAGTATTCGGCCGCGTCCGGGTGCAGGGCCCGGAAGGCGTCCCGGTAGCCGAAGGTGCCCAGCCAGGTGTAGAAGGCGTACTCGTAGGGCTGGAAGAACCGGTAGCGCGGCCGGTGGTCGGGCTCCAGGATGTTGAGGTCTCCGAGGATGAGCCGGTTCCCGCGGGTGCCGGGCGGCAGGGCCGCCCGGCATGCTTCGAGCCACGCCCGTTTGCGGGTGGTCTTTGCTTCCGTGGCGTCCCGGGAGGGGACGTACAGGCCCACCACGTCCAGCGGGCCCGCGTCGGTTGGAACGGTCACCGCCGCGGCGCGGTGCGGCAGGTACTCCAGGCCCATCTCCCGGTGCTCGGCGGGGAGGCGGCTGACGATCATCACGCCCCGCTCGCCGCGTTCCCGTGGGCGCGGGAAGGCCACCTGGTGGCCGGCCGCGGCGAACCGGTCGGCCAGCAGCGCGCATCCGGCGCTGTCGGCGGTCTCGGTGAGCACCAGGACGTGCTCCGGCCGGGCGGCGAGCCAGGCGAGCTGGCGCTCCGCCCGCTCCGGGGAGGGGTTGTTGAGGTTGAAGGTCAGCACGCCCAATCCGGCGGGCGGGTGGGTCATGGGGGCCTCGGGGTCGACAGGTCGGTGATGACGGTGGTGATCGTGCGGGCAAGCTCCTGCGGGCCGGTGGTGTGGGTGTCCAGTTCCAGCACGTGCACCCCGGCCGCGGTGAGGACCCTAGCGGCTTCCGCGTACAGGTGGTGCTCGATCGCGCTGCTGTCGGCCATCCGTTCGTAGCGGCTGTGGGTGCCGCGGCGGGCGAGCCGGTCGGCGAGCACGGCGGGGGGCGCGGTGAGGAGTACGGCGAGCCCGGGCAGGTCCACCTGCCGGTTGAGCTGCCAGATCACCTCCGGGTCGATGCCGTCCATACGCTGGAGGACCAGCGAGGAGGCGAGATACCGGTCGCAGACCACCACCTGCCCGCGCTCCAGGGCCGGGCGGATCTCCGCCTGGAGGTGGTGGTGGCGGTCGGCGGCGACCAGGCAGGCCATGGCCATGCCCCGGTACTCGTGGGTGCCGTGCCGGGCCAGGGTGCCCAGCGGCGTGTCGCTCGGCTCCCGGGTGGCGTGCACCGCGACGCCGGCGGCGCGCAGTTGCTCGGCCATGGCCGCCGCGACGGTGGTCTTTCCCGCGCCGCCCGGGCCGTCCAGCGTGACGAACAGCCCTCGGCCGGTCATGAGGCGCCGACCACGGGCAGCACGCGGGTGCGGGGCGCCACCACGGGGCACTGCTCGGCGTCCACGGCGCCGATGCGCTCTCCGGCGGCCACGACCGCGGCCGGGCAGCCCTTCCCGCACGTCGGTGACATCGCGCACCCGCCGCAGGTGGGGTTGGCGCCCAGGTCCCACCGCTCGTGGAACCGGTAGGCGTCCAGGCGGGCGGCGATGTCGGTGTGCTGCCAGACGTTGCCGACGATGAAGTCGCTGTCCGGGTGGCGGCTGGCCTTGGTGCGGGCGGCGAAGACCAGGTAGGGGCAGACGGCGACCTCTCCCTTGGTGAAGACGTAGATGATCGTCCCGGCCTCGCAGCCCGCGAGGGGCTTGTCGTCGTTGGGGAACCGGATGTGCACCATGTCCAGGCCCTCGTCCTGGAAGGGCAGCGTCAGGTCGCGGATGTGCCGCATGTGGTCGTCCGGGCGGCGCAGCGTGCGGGCGGAGTTCGCGCCGCGGCCCATCTGCCCGAGTGGGTTCATCAGCACGTAGGTGGCTCCCTGCTCGGCGGCGAACGCGCACAGCCGGGCGTACTCCTCGTCCTGCGCGAGGTTGTTCGGCGTGCACAGCAGCCCCTGGAGGATGCCGGCCTTGGCGAACCGCCGCACTGTCGCGACGGTTTCCGCGAAGCCCTCGGGGTGCCCGCGGAACCTGCCGTGCGAGTCGGCCGAGAACCCGTCGAGGGAGACGTTCATGTGGGCGCCGAGCTCGGCGAGCGCGGTGATCTGCTCGTCGGTGGCCAGCGTGGCGTTGGTGCACACCCCCACGCCCATCCCGGCCGCCCGGAACGCACCCGCGATGGCGATGAGGTCGGTGTGCAGGAACGGCTCACCGCCGGTGAGGGTGACCCGGGTGACGCGGGCCTGGAGGAGCTGCGGGATCAGCCGGGCGCGGATGCCCTCCAGCGGCATGTAGTCGCCTCGGTGGGTGGCGGAGACGAAGCAGTGCGCACACCGCTCGTTGCAGGGCTCGCAGATCTGGATCAGGGCCTTGCGGTGCGGGTGGTCCACCGTGGTGCGGAAGTAGCAGGACGCGGCTTGGACGGTGCTGTTGACGATCGGTCGTGCGGTCATGGCGGCTCCACAGATCGAAGCGGATCGCACTCCGGAGACGGGAGACGCCCATCTCCGGGAATGTGACAAACGGCAAACACTCGGAGACTGTGAGTCAGTAGAGTCGGGTCAAGCCAAGCGGTATATCGGGTATACGAGGCCAGAACCCCATGACCCTGCGCACCCCGAACCACCACCTCAGGGCACTGATCGAGGAGTCCGGGCTGACCTACGACGGCGTCGCCCGCGCGGTCCGCGCCGTGGCGGCCCAAAGCGGCGAGCACCTGGCGACGAACCGCAGCACCGTGCACCACTGGCTCACCGGCGTGCAGCCCACCGAGACCACGGTGCGGTACCTGGCCGAAGCCCTCTCGCGCCGCCTGGGCCGCACCGTCACCCGGGAGGAGCTGGGGACGACCTCCTGCGGCGCCGCCGAGACTGACACCATCGGACTGACGCTCGACGCCGACCCCGTCACCGAGCTGGCCACGATCGGGAGGGCTGACGTGAACCGCCGCCGCATGCTGACCACCGCCGCCTACTCCGCAGCGGCGGCCGCCCTGCCCCTGCACACCGTGCAGGAAGCCGCCGCCCGCACCCGCGCCGCCTCCACCGGACGGGTGATCGGCCACGCCGACGTGGACGCCGTCCGCCACATGCTCGGCGTGTTCATCGACGCCGACGAGCGGTACGGCGGCGCCCACGGCCGCACCGCCTTCGCCCAGTACCTGGTCACCGACATCATCACCATCGCCCGCGCCCGCCACGCCTCCGCCCGCGTGCGCACCGAGGCGCTGTCCGTGGCGACGGCCGGAGCCCAGCTCGCGGGATGGAAGGCCCACGACTGCGGCGAGCCAGGCCTCGCGCAGCGCTACTACCTCCAAGCGCTCGCCCTCGCCCGCGAAGGCGGGGCACCCGGCCAAGAGGCGTTCACGATGCGCACGATCGCCCAGCAGGCCGTGCAACTCGACCGGCCCGAGCGCGCCCTGGCGCTGGCGGAGACCGCCTGGAGGCAGGCCGGGGGGCGACTGGACGGCCAGACGGAGGCGCTGTTCGCCATCACCCACGCCTACGCCCTCGCCCGGGCCGGGCAGCGCCAGGCGGCGGTGGCCGGGATCGACCGCGCCCACGCCGCCCTGGCCCGCGGACAGCTCGCGGACGTGCCCTTTTGGGGCCTGGCCTGGGGCCCGCCGCCCGCCACCGTGCAGGCCCGCACCGCCAAGACCCTCAAAGCGCTGGGAGACCACCGCGGCGCGGCCCGCGCCTACGCCGCCGCCGCAGCGAACCGCCCACCCGGCGCCTACGCCCGGGTGACCGCCTTGAACCTCAGCTCACAGGCCGAACACGAACTCGCACAGGGCCACCTGGACGAGGCGTGCGCGACGTGGCACCGGGCGCTGGACGCCATGGAAGGAGTGCGCTCGGCACGCACCCGCAAGACCCTGCGAGCGGTACGCACGGCCCTGCACCCCTACCGCACCCGCGGAGCGGCGAACGCGGCTCAACTCGATGACCGGGCCCGGCTCATCCTCCGCAAACGCTGAGGCGGCCACCGCGGATCCCTGCCTTCGGCTCGTCGAGCGCGGGGTGCATCGCTTTGGTGGGCGAAGTAGGAACGCTGTCCGAGCCACGGGCCAGCGCCAGGTCGCTTCGCCGATCGGCGGGGAACCCCGCGCCGCCGCCGCTGTATGAGGGCTGGCGAGCTTGCTGCTGTGCGGGTTCGGTTGGAGGACGGCCTACGATGCCTGGGGCAGGCCGGTTTGCGGATCGCCCTCTTTTACCTGCCCTCATCTTCAGCACCGCGTAGGGATCGCAATACTCCCTCTGCCAGTGGATGCCCTGCCTCGGCGGCGCTCTGCAGCACATTTTTGGCCTCCCGCGCCCGTCCGGATTCGGCGAGCAGAACACCGAGGCTGAAGACGGCGCCGAGGTCTCCGGCCTCAGCTATGATGCGCAGAAGTCCCTCGGCTTCCTCTATCCGTCCGTTCTTGAAAAGCAGAACACTCAGATTGAATGCCGCGTCCAAGTTCCCGGCGTCAGCAGCGGCGCGCCAGAAGGTCCAGGCTTCATCATCACACCCTTTTATGGAGCAGGACTTCCATGCTGTAGGCGGCAGGAGCAGATCCGGCTTGAGCAGCAGCACGCCAGATGCTTTCCGCTTCAGCAGCACGCCCCGTCTCCATGAGTAAAAACCCCAGGTTATATGCGGCAGGGAGGTACCCGGTCTCTGCAGCGGCGCGCAGGAATCCCTCGGCTTCGTCGTTCCGCCTGGCCCCCATGAGTACATTGCCGAGGTTGTGAGCGGCTGAGAGTTCTCCGGCGTCGGCTGCGGCGCGCCAGACTGCTTCTGCTTCCTTGCTGCGTCCGGTCTCGTTTAGCAAGGTTCCGAGGTGGCTAGCCGCGCCGAGGTGTCCAGCCTGGGCGGCGGCGCGATAGACGGCTTCTGCCTCATCAGTGTGCCCGGTATCAAACAGCATGTCACCAAGGTGACAGGCGGCACTCAGGTCTCCGGCGTCAATAGCGGCACGCCAGACGTTCTCGGCTTCATCAACACGCCCGGCTCGCTGAAGCAGGAGGCCGAGATTGTGGGCGGCTCCCAAATGTTCAGGCGCGCTGCGCCAAGCGATCTCGGCAATTTCCATGCGTTGGTGCTGGTAGGCGTTGAGACCAACGTGGAAGCGGCTGCGGTGGCCGGTGATGTGTTCGAGTGTGGTGTTCCATGCCGCGTCGGGTATAGGGGCGGTGGCGTGGTCGACGAGGTAGTCGAACACCTCCCACGACCCTGTCTGCGGCTCGCCGGGTTCCCCACCGGCGCCGCCGCCGCTGGTGTCGTTGTCGCCGGTGTCTGCGGGGTTGAGGAGTCCGGTGGCGCCGTAGCGGACCCGCGCCGCCCACTCCAGCGCCTTCTCCACCGGTTCGGGGCGTAGCCGGGCTCCGCCCTTGTCCTTCAGGTAGTGCCCGTGGAGCTTGAGCAGGACCTCGGTGGCGTGGGGGGCGTGCAGTCCGGTGCGGGTGAGGTCGACGGCGGCGGCGACCAGGGCGGCTCCGCGGGGGTGGCCGCCCGGGCGCCAGGCGCGGTGCCATTCGGTCAGGAGGGCGGGTCCGGCGGCGAGGTACTCGGCGATCCCGTAGGGCCCGTGGTGGACGGTGGCGTCCACGATCCGCTCATCCTCGCACTCCCGAGCGCGCTCGAGCTCGTCCTCGCTCCAGATGCGGTCCAGCTCGATGAGTTCTGCCTGGTTGAGGACTTTCGCGCCGAGGTCGGCGGCCAGGTACCCGCCACGGTCCCCGCCCTGAGCGGCCTGATCGGCGACGGTCCGGGTGAACGCCTCCCACTCCCTTGCCCGCATGGTCGCCAGCACCGGCACGCGCAGCCGCACCAGCTCCGCCAGCAGCCCCGGCTCCAGCCCACCGGGCCCGAGGTACTTCTCCACATCGTCCAGCCACACCACACAGGACACACCGCTGCGTTCGATGGTCTCCACCGCTGCGGGGAGCTCGGTGCCGACGGTGGGGGCGAGGACGCGGTGTTCCGGCAGCACCGTGCGCAGGGCTTCGAAGGCGGCGCGGGTCTTGCCGGCGGTGGAGTCCCCGACCACCAGGACCATCCCGCCGTCCCTCCCGGCGGCGAGTCGCTCGCGCAGCACGTGGTCGATGTCGCGGGGGATGTAGGGCGGCACGGCGTCACCGTGGTCGGCGGGCCGGGCGCGGTGCGCGCCCGCGGCCAGCGCGTCCCACGAGGCGGCGACCGGCCAGCGTCCGGGATCCGCCAGCCGGGCGGGAAGCTGCGCCTGCCCCGCGACGTTCAGCGCTCCGATGTCCCGCGCCTGGACGACGGTGGTGTGCTGTCCGCCGGTGACGGTGTTGTGGACCTGCCCGCGCTGGTCGGTGACGGGCATGTGGGTGTGGTCGCCGGTGATGACGGTGCCGGCGTCGCCGCCGACGGTGGCCGCCCGCTGGCCGCCGCCACGCGGCCCGGCGGCCGCACCGTGCGCCGCCGCGGTGGACGATCCGGACTGCGCGGAGGCGGGTGGTGCGGTTGTGCCGGTGTTCGCGTCGGGACAGACGTCGGGCACCTCACCGCCCTCGTGGGCCGGCGTCGGGCTGGGCTGCGTGGGCGGTGTCCTGTTCTTGCGCCGTCGCCAGGGGAGTGGGGGTGTCATGCGTGGTTGCCGTCCCCGGTGATCGCTTCACCGATGTCCCCGCCCGCGACCACGGAACGCTCCCCCGCCGACGTGGTGCATGCCACCCCGGCCAGCGGCGCGCCCGCCGCACTGCTGCCTGCCGGCGGGGGCGGGGAGGATGTCCGCGCGGTGGTGAGGTGGTTGTCGTCGCCGGTGACGGCGCGGCCGATGCCGCCGCCGGCCGTCACCGACCGGCGCCGGGGCTCGTCGGTACTGCGCCCACCGGGCTTGTCGCGCTGCCCGGCCCCGTCGCGGTGCCTGGGGACGGTGATGGCGGGATGGGTGCTCGATGCAGGGCGTGCACGGCGACGGCCAGGCCGGCGAGTCCGGCGATGCTGCCGGTGATGCCCGCGACCTGCCCAGCCGCATTCAGGTCGACCGCCACCACCAGGGCCACCAGTCCTGCTGAGACCAGGCCGCACACCGCGGCAACCGCCCCTGCTGCTACGCGTGTTCTGCCCGCCATCCCTCCATGCTGCCGGGCCGACCGCTCACCTGTTCGGGCAACCGCACACCGGCCGCGTCACAACCACGCAACGCAGCGGAACGGGCTCTTCGGTCCCGGACCCGGCCGACTTGGTGGTGCGCGAGCTCGCCGCAGCACTGACCGAGGCCAAGGACGGCGGCTGGCCGACGCTGCTCCTGGACGACACCCACTTCCACGGCACCCTTCACACCCTGCTGCCGGCCGCCGTCCGCGCCGCCTGGAACTCCGGCCGGCTCGGCCCCACCCACCATCCCGGTCCCGGTCCGCTGTGGTGGACCGTCCCCGACCACCAGCCGGGCCGCACGCTGCTGTCCGACCTCGCCACCGGCCTCGGCCACCCCGTCCCCCACGACGCCGACGCCAGCGTCTGGGTCACCGACCACCTCCTGCGCGGCGCCCCCCCTGCTCGTCGTCGCCGGCATCAACCGGCTGCGCCCCGCCCGCACCCCCCGCACCTCCCCGGTACCGGCCCTGTACGACATCACCGCCCACGCCCCCGCCACCCTGCTCGTGGTTGGTGGTGTTGCATTCCAGTCTCATCGATGTGCTGCGGATCACCCTCTCGGGTATGGGGTGACGGGGTGTTCACGGGAGGCACTGGCCTGCGGTAATCCGAGGTCTTGAAGATCGCTTCCCGTCATGGCGGAGATCCTTGCCCGTCGCCTGTGGTGGTGCGGGGTTCAGGACAGCTCGCGGGGTCCGTAGCGGGCGGTTGCCGCGCCGGTGGCCAGGGCCCAGTAGCGGTCGCCGTAGGACCAGTGCCACCACTCGGTGGGGTAGTTGACCAGGCCCGCGACGGTCAGGGCGGTTCCCAGGATCTTGCGGTGCTCGCGGGCTGTGTCGGTGATGTTGTCGGCGTCGGTGTAACAGGCGCCGTGACTTTCCTCCGGGTCGGCGTTGAGGCGGGTGCCGAGGTCCAGTTCGTGTCCGTGGGTGTCGACGAGCGTCAGGTCGACGGCAGCGCCCGCGCTGTGCGGCGCGATCTCGGGTGGGGAGACGTAGCGGCTGGCGGCCGTGTGAATCTGGCAGGCGGTCCAGTCGGGGTGGTCGGCTTGCAGCTGGGCGGCGTACTGCTCGAAGTACCGGCGTTGCAGGGACGGCGGGCGGTATCCCTCCACGAACAGCAGCCGCAGACCGTCGGGCAAAAGCGCCTGGGCTGCGATGAGCCGATCGAGGACGCCCCGGCGGAGGTGGGCGAAGGCGCCTGCGGAATCCTGTTTGCGGGTATCGACGAGCAAGGCGCCGTCGCGGCGGACATCCACCAGGCGTTCGCCGCACTCCTGGACAGGAATGGCTGCAATCTTGGGGTCCGACATCAAGATGATCTCGCTCATGGGTAGATCATCGCCTGCGTCGTCCCGCTCTTCACTGCGATCCTCCCCGTTGATAGCTTGATCGGCATGGATCAGGGTCGTGTGCTGGAAGCGTTCCGCCTCGAAGCCGCGGCGCTCTCCCGGGGGGTTGCCGGGCTGTCCGAGTCCGAGTGGGATCGCCCGACGCGGTGTGAGCCCTGGTCCGTGCGCGAGTTGTTGGGTCATGTGCGAGTGGTGATCGCATGGCTGCCGCAAATGCTGGACGGCTCTGCTCCGGAGAAGGCAGAGGTCAGTGCGACGGAGTACTACCGGCCCGACGATCGGTTCAGCCCGCAGACCAACGCTGCCCGCATCGGCCTGGCCCGGAACCACGCGGCTGAGCATGCCAACGGCGCCGCCCTCGCTGCCGACTTCGCCGTGACGTGGCAGCAGGTGGATCAGATGTGCCGGGACGAACCGGAAGACCGAGTCGTGCGTACTCGTCACGGTGACGCGATGCTCCTCTCGGAGTTCCTGCTCACCAGAGTGGTGGAGGTCGCCGTTCACGGCCTGGACTTGGCAGACGCGCTGAGACGCGACGCGTGGCTGACTCCAGAGGCCGGGGCGGCAGTGCTGGAGCTTCTGCTCGGGGCGCAGCAATTGGACGCCGCGCGTGAACTCGGCTGGGACGGGCCGACCTTCCTGCGCAAGGTCACCGGTCGCGCGACGCTTGACGCGACGGAGACCGCCCAGGTCGAGCGGCTCGGCATTCGGTGGATCACACTGGGCTGACGCCGCGTCGAGTGTGGATCCTGCGGTCAGCCGCATGAGACGATCACGGTGGTTCGCGGTGCGGGGAGGCGGCTGATGCGACTGGTTCCCAGCAGCGGCCTCGCGAAGTCGGACGATCTCCTCGCGCTGGGCGGCGAGCCGGGCTCACGGCCGCCCCTCGCACCGCCCGTTGCCTGCTTCACGCCATGACTGCTCCTTGTCTTCCCGGTTCGCACCCCGCCCTCTCAGTCGAAGAGGCCGAGCTGGTCGAGGAGGTGGAACTGCTGGGGGGTGAGCCGCTCCCGTCGGGTGCGCATGTTGCTGCGCCAGACCCCGAGCCGGACCGCCACTTGCTGCCCGCCCCCGCCCCCGTCCCCGCCTCCGTCTCCGTCGGCTGTCCAGGTCTCTACATGCCCGCGTGGGACGCGTACGTGCCCCTCCCGCTCCCGGAACCGCCGCAGGGCTTCCACGCCTCGCTGGAAGGCATCGGCGCCATTCCCGCGGCCCTTTCTGCCGCTCGCCGCCGCCCCGCCCCCGGCGTCACCGGGCCCCTGCCCGGGAGCGGGCTGGATGCCGAGCTGCTCCAAGCGTTCGCGCTGCCCGGGCTGGAGCTTGGCCCACACGGTCGCCTGCCGCTGCCGTTCCAGCCACCGTCCGACGTCGATCCCGCCGACGGTGACCCCGGGCAGGACTTCCGCGAGTGTGGCGCCGCTGTCCAGGCACTGCTTCAGCATGGCGTAGTGCCGCTGCCAGTCGATGGGCCAGGCCGGCCGCCAGTCGGGGTCCAGCGCGGCGAGCTGTGCCGCCCGGCGTGCGGCCCGTTCGGGGTCCTTGCCCAACCCGCCCTCGCGTCGCAGGTTGGACAGCAGTACTCCGACCTGTTTGCCGAGGGCGGTGGCGTCTCTGGGTGCGGCGAGGGTGCCGTGCTGGTCGGCGTAGGCGGCCAGGGCCGCGAGGTTCTCCTCCCACGCGAGTTCTTCGGCGGACCAGACCATGCCCAGGGCCTCGAGTCGGCGGATGCGCAGTCCGGTCATGGTCCCGGCCGCGTATGCGGTGCGCTGGTCGTGGATCCACCTGCCCAGCGGGTACTGCGTCTGCGGGTCGGTGAACCCGTACGGCAGCAAAAGGTTCCCGGTGCGCTGCCGGTAGCGCCGCGCCGCGGCGTAGCCGCGCCGCCAGTCGGTGCGTTCGAGGTCGATGATGTTGAAGCTGATCCAGTCCGCGACCATCACCGGGTCCCGTTTCGTGGAGAACCGCAGCAGCAGCCGCGATTCCTCCTCGCCTTCCTCCGGCGGCGTCCCAATCGTTTCGCTGGGGTTCTTGGGGGTGTTCGTCTCCGGGACGGCGAGGAGTTCCACCGCCCGCTCATCATGCGCGCGAAGCCCGCGCAGCACCTTCACCAGCGGCTGGTAGCTGGCGGAGGTGATCATGTCCTCGGACCGCTCACCCTTCTTCAAAAACACCGGCACGATCAGCGACGCCAGCTTCCCCTGGCCGGGTTTTTGCCGCAGTGCCCGGCCGATGGCCTGGACGATGTCGACCGCCGATCCCTTGGGGTCGATCAGGGCGACCGAGTCCACCGCCCGGATGTCGACCCCCTCGCCCAGAACCCGGCAATTCGAGAGCACAGCGAGCCCGGTCCGGGTGGCGAACTCTCCCAGCACCCCCCGGCGCTTGTCCGCCTCGTGGTCGCCCTTCAGCCAGCCCGCCCACACCTTGGCCGGGTACCGCTCCGGGTGGGCGGCGTGCAGGCGCTTCGCCACGCCGGCCAGGCCCTCGGAGAACGCCTGCGCCTCGATGACCCGGTGGTGGAAGGTGATCATCGTCTGGAGCCGGTGTTCCACGGCTGTGCGCAGGATCGCGGCCTGGAGCGCGCCCATCCGCAGTCCTCGGACGCGTTCTTCTTTGCCTTCCTCGCTGCGCAGGACTTCGGGTGTGATGTCCGGGTCCTCCAGTTCGACGACGATGATCTGGTACCGCGCGAGCAGCCCGAGGGAGATTCCCTGGGCGAGGGACATCTCGTACACGCGGGGGCCGAAGATGGCTTCGTCGTCCATGGAGGCGGCCAGTTCCTCCGGCAGCGGGTCCCGCGACCCCTCGCGCACCTGCCACGACGGCGGGCGGTCCTGCCAGACGCGGGGTGTGGCGGTCATGTAGAGCCGCCGCACCGCCGGGATGAGGCGGTTGTCGTGGACGGCGGCCCAGGCCTTCCCCAGCGAGCCGGAAGTGCGGTGCGCTTCGTCCACGACGATCAGGTCGAAGGGGGCCATCTGTTGTCCGTAGGTGCCGGCGCAGGCTTCTTCCAGCACGGGTAGGGAGGCGTAGGTGGCGTAGACGGTGACGGGGCCGGTGCCGTGCCACAGGGCGAGCTGCGGGGGGATTGTCGTGACGCGCACATCGGCCGCCCACAGCGAAACGTCCTCGGTGAGGGAGCACATTGCCACCGCGGGGCCGGTGTGGCCGGCTTTCCGCCACTCCCGCACCGTCTGCGTCAGCAGGTCGAGGGTGGGGAGGAGGACCAGGACGCGGCCGCGGGGTGCGAGGCGGTGTGCCGCGGCTGTGGCGATGTAGGTCTTGCCGCTTCCGCACGGCGCCACCGCCGTCGCCCGCAGGCCCTCCCTGGGGATGCGACGCCCCGGGGGAATGTCGAGGCCTTTCACGATCGCTTCCACGGCTTCCGTCTGGTGAGGGCGCAGTTGTACGGTGGCCGTTTTCCTCGGCATTCCTGACTCCTGTTATGCGTGCTCGGATAGGGCGTGCTGGTTTCCTTCGGTGCTGATTTTGAGGGCCCGGGGGAGGAGTGGCACCTGGAGCACAACTCTACGCGATGCATCCTCGCGATGCGTCGTGTGCGAGTCATCCTCTGTCGGCGTGCCTTTGTCGTCTCGATGGCGGAGTGGTCAAGGGGGTGTACAGGTGGGTACTTCGGATGGTTGAGTAGCTCGCCGTTCGGGGGTGTCCGGTGTGATGGTGTGTGGGTTCGGCTGTGGCGGGACTGCGCCACGGGGTGGGTGCGGGGTTGGCTGCGCGAGGGTCGTGACGCCGCGTCTTGCGGGGGTAATAGCTGGGAGTTCGCAACTCTACGCATGCATCAGCCGGGGCGCGGGGCCACCACCTGCCCCTGCTGCCTGCCTTTCGGATTCCCGCTTGCGGGAATCCGTGCAATTCCGCGCCTGCGCGGAATTGACACTCTTTTCGCATTCCGCTTGCGGAATGCCCCGCCCGCGCTTGCGCGGGCGACTGCCGGAGCGTCAGCGGAGGCAGTCCCTGCCAGGGGCGCCAGCCCCTGGTTCCCCGCTCCGCGGGG